>DATJYM010000028.1:0-9033 GCA_035499615.1 Candidatus Acidiferrales bacterium
AGGGTGATGCCACCGCGCTCGTTTACGTGGATACCAATGATTATCCCGGGGTGCGCATCGCCGCCAATAACCTGTGTGCGGACATCAGCCGCGTCACTGACCACACGCCAATAATAGTTAACACGCCAGAAAACTTGGGGACGAACGTGATCATCATCGGCACCGTCGGCAAAAGCCAGGTCATCGACAAACTGGTCCAGGCCGGAAAAATCGACGTCTCCTCCATCACCAACCGGTGGGAATCTTACTTCACCCAGGTCGTGCCCAATCCGTGGCCCGGAGTTGCCAGCAGCCTGGTCATCGTCGGCAGCGACAAACGGGGAACCATCTACGGCATCTATGATTTGTCCGCCGAAATGGGCGTGTCCCCGTGGTATTTTTGGGCGGACGTGCCGGTTCCGCATCAGGACGCCGTGTTTATCAAAGCCGGCAAATACGAGCAAGGGCCGCCGGCCGTGAAATATCGCGGCATCTTTATCAACGATGAGGCGCCTGACCTGACCGGATGGGTCCATGAAAAATTCGGCAACTACAACCACGCGTTTTACACCAATGTCTTTGAACTGTTGCTGCGGCTGAAGGCAAACTATCTCTGGCCGGCGATGTGGAACAATTGTTTCAATGAAGATGACCCTTTGAATCCGCAGCTCGCCGACGAATACGGCATCGTCATGGGCACCTCGCATGTGGAGCCGATGATGCGGGCGGACAAGGAATGGAACCGCCTGGGGTACACAGCCGGGGAATGGAATTTCCTGACCCACTCGAACGAACTCATCAAGTTCTGGCGCGACGGCATCGAGCGCAACAAAAACTACGAAAACATCACAACGATCGCGATGCGCGGCAAGATTGACACGCCGATGTCGGATACGGCCAATATTTCCCTGCTGGAGGAAATCGTGGCGGCCCAGCGGAACATCATCGCGGAGGTCTATCAGACCAACGCCGCTGCTGTGCCGCAGGACTGGGCGCTCTACAAGGAGGTGCAGGAGTACTACGAAAAAGGCATGCGCGTGCCGGAGGACGTCACCTTGTTGTGGTGCGACGACAACTGGGGCGACCTCCGCCGTTTGCCGCCGCCGGAAGACCGAAAACGAAGCGGCGGCGCCGGGGTTTATTATCATTTCGATTATGTCGGCGGACCACGGAACTACAAGTGGTTGAACACCAATCCCACCACGAAGATCTGGGAGCAGATGAATCTGGCGTACCATTATGACGCCAGACAGATTTGGATTGTGAACGTCGGCCACCTCAAAGGCTATGAATTGCCCATCGAGTTTTTCCTGAGCCTCGCGTGGAACCCGGAACAGTGGCCGAAGGAAAAAATCTCCGAATTCACGCGGCAGTGGGCCGAACGCCAGTTTGGCCCCGAATACGCCGCGCCCATCGCGGATATTTTGTCCAGATACGCGAAGTATAATGGCCGGCGCAAACCGGAGTTACTGGACCCGAACACGTTCAGTTTGGTGAATTATCAGGAAGCCGACCAGGTGCTTGCCGCCTGGAAATCGCTCACGGCCGAAGCAGAAGGGATTTACCAGAAACTGCCCGCCGCCGAGCGTGACGCCTTCTTCGAACTCGTGCTTTATCCAACCAAAGCCTGCGAACAGGTCAATGACCTTTACATCACGACGGCGAAAAATCGGTTGTACGCCAGCCAGGACCGCGCCAGCGCGAACGATTACGCCGCCCAGGCCCGCGCGTTGTTCCAGGCGGACGCGGATTTGTCGGCGTATTACAATCACGCCTTGGGCGGAGGGCGCTGGGATCACATGATGGACCAGACGCACATCGGTTATACGTCCTGGCAGGAGCCGCCTCGAAACGTCATGCCCCGGGTTGTGGAAATTGAGATCCCGACCAATGCGGAAATGGGAGTTGCCCTCGAGGGATCGACTAACGTCTGGACGCGGACTTCGGACGAGCCCGCCCTGCCCCAATTCGACAACTTCACCCGGCCGGCCCGGTATCTGGACATTTTCAACCAGGGGCAAACACCCTTTGAATTTTCCGCCATGCCCGACGCGCCATGGATCAAGTTGAGCGCCAGCGGGGGTACGATTGTAAAAGAGCAACGCCTCTGGGTAAGTGTCGATTGGACCAAAGCGCCGAAAGGCTCCCGCCACGGTTTTGTGAAAATTACCGGCGCCGGCCAATCCGTCACGGTGCGTGTGGACCTGTTCAATCCGCGGGAACCGGACAGAGACGCTCTGAAAGGTTTCGTGGAATCTGATGGCTGCGTCTCCATCGAAGCGGCGCATTACACAAAGAAAACCGCAGCCAGCCGGGTTCAATGGGAGGAGATCCCCGACTTGGGCCGGACACTCTCAGCCATGAGCATTTTCCCCGTCACGGCGCCAAGCGTAACCCCACCGAAGGATTCACCCTGCCTGGAATATCAAATGTATCTGTTCCATCCGGGAAAGGTGGAAGTTGAAGCGATCATCGACCCGACGCTGAACTTTGTCCAGGGCCGCGGCCTTCGTTATGCGTTGTCCTTCGACGACCAACCGCCCCAAATTGTCACCGCCGTGCCTGCCGTATACACGGCCATGGACGGGAACTCCGACTGGGCAACCACCGTGAAGGACAGTGTCCGCAAGATTAAAACCAACCTCACTTTGTCGAAAGCCGGCTATCACACGCTGAAGTTCTGGATGGTGGATCCGGGTGTAGTACTGCAAAAACTCGTGGTCAACCTGGGTGGTGTACAACCAAGTTACCTCGGCCCTCCGGAAAGTTATCGTGACGCCGTTTCCATCGCTCCATGAACACGAAGAAGTACCGTCTCGTCGGTCTGGTCGCGGCACTCATCCTGCCGTTTGTCTTGCCGGCCTGCCGCTGTGTTGATTCACAAACCAGTGTCAACGGCTCCGGCGCTTACGCCACCGGCCACTATCGTGATTTATTTGCGGAAAATGGCCATTCGGCGGCGGAAATCCAAAACAAGATTAACTCCGCCTTTCAGCAATTGTTCCATGGGGACCCGACCAACCAGGCGGTGTTTTATTACGCGGGCACCAATGCCAACGGCCCCCTCGCCTACGTCACCGATATCAAACACCACGACGTGCGCACCGAAGGGTTGTCGTACGGAATGATGATCACCGTGCAAATGGATAAAAAGGCGGAATTCGACGCCATTTGGAACTGGTCAAAAACCTATCTCTACCATGATTCGCCAACGGACCCGTCGTACGGTTTTTTTTCGTGGCAGGCAAAGACGAACGGCGAAGTCATGAGCCAGTTCGTCGCGCCCGACGGCGAATCGTATTATGTCATGGCACTTTACTTCGCCGCCAACCGCTGGGGCAGCGGCACGGGGATTTACAATTACAAAGCCGAGGCCGACCGGTTGCTGACCAACATGCGGCATCGCGCTTTGATTACGGGACAGGTGTTTTCGTCCTGGCGCGGCACGAACCACGTTTCCACCGTGACCGCCGGCCCGCTCTTCGACGCCGAACATAAAATGGTTCTGTTCTCGCCCAGCACCGAACGCGGGGCATTTACCGATCCGTCGTACCAGCTGCCCGCGTTTTATGAATTGTGGGCGCGTTGGGGGCCGCCGGCGGACAGCAATTTCTGGATGCAAGCGGCCGCCGCCAGCCGCGATTTCTTTCCGCGCGCGGCCAATCCCATCACCGGCCTGACACCCGATTACGCGAACTTTGACGGGACGGTCGTCAGTAACCGATGGAACAAGGGTGCGGTGAACTTCCGGTTCGACGCCTTCCGCACCGCGGGGAACTGGTCGGTGGATTGGTCCTGGTGGGGCAAGGACCCGCGCGAGCGGGAATTGAGTGACCGGTTGCAGGCGTTTTTTGAATCCCAGGGCCTGGACACCTACGGCTGCCAGTTTACACTGGACGGCAAACAACTCGACGACCGTCATGCCCAGGGGTTGGTGGCGGTGAACGCCGAGGCCAGCCTCGCGGCGACGAATCCGCGTGCAAAAAAATTCGTTGAGGCCTTGTGGAACACGCCGACGCCGGACGGTCTCGAGCGGTATTACGAAGGGTTGCTCTACATGATGGCGCTGCTGCACTGCAGCGGTGAGTTTCGTATCTGGCCTCCCCAATGAATGAACTCGTCTGTTTTACGATTATTCCTGGTCTTGCTGCTGGCCGGAACCGGCAACTGCCGCGGCGCGGGTGAATTCGCCACTCGCCAGTATCGCAACCTGTTCGTCGAAAACGGCCATTCGCAATCGGAAGTGGACGCAAAAATCAACGCCGCGTTCGGGCAATTGTTCCACGGCGACTCCAACACGCAGGCGGTTTATTTTCCTGCCGGCACGAACGAGAACGGGCCGCTGGCCTATGTCACGGACATCGGCAGCAAGGACGTGCGCTCCGAGGGCATGTCCTATGGCATGATGATCGCCGTGCAATTGGACAAGCAGGCCGAGTTCGACGCGATTTGGAACTGGGCCAAAACGTTCATGTATCATGATTCGTCCAACAGCCCGGCTTACAGCTATTTCTCATGGTCCATGAAAACCAACGGCACGCCGAACGACGAGATGCCGGCGCCCGACGGCGAACAGTATTTCGCCATGTCGCTCTACTTTGCAGCGGGGCGCTGGGGCCACGGTTCCGGCATTTACAATTACCAGGCGGAGGCCGACCGGCTGCTCACCGACCTGCGGCATCGTGTATTGATCACGGGTCCGACCATCAACGGCACCATGACCGCCGGGGCGATTTTCAATCCTGAAAACAAAATGGTCCGCTTTACCACGGATGTTAAGAACTGGAATCACACGGATCCTTCCTACCAATTGCCGGCGTTTTACGAACTGTGGGCAC
The DNA here is from genome assembly GCA_035499615.1 of Candidatus Acidiferrales bacterium. Taxonomy (GTDB): domain Bacteria; phylum Verrucomicrobiota; class Verrucomicrobiia; order Limisphaerales; family UBA11358; genus UBA11358. Next base: position 4,818 of record DATJYM010000028.1, read on the forward strand.
GCTGGGGACCGGCAGCGGACAGGAAATTCTGGACGGAAGCGGCGGCCGCCAGCCGCGATTTCTTCCAGCGCGCGGCGAATCCCGCCACCGCTCTGGCGCCGGACTACGCCAATTTTGATGGCACACCCTGGGCCGCGCCGTGGAACACCAACAGCGCCGATTTCCAATATGATTCATGGCGCACCGCGATGAACTGGTCGGTGGACTGGGCGTGGTGGGGTAAGGATCTCCGGGAAAGAGAGCGGAGCGACCACATCCAGGCGTTTTTCGAAACCGAGGGAATGAACAGCTACGGCAACCGGTTTACGCTGGATGGCCGGCAATTTGGCAACGATCACGCTACGGGTCTCGTGGCCATGAACGCCGTGGCGAGCCTGGCCGCCACCAATCCACGTGCGAAACAATTTGTCGAGGCCCTGTGGCACACGCCGGTCCCGACCGGCCAATGGCGATATTATGACGGCATGCTGTATATGCTGGGGCTGCTCCATTGCAGCGGGGAATTCCGCATCTGGGCGCCCAAGTAACACACGATTCTCAAGCGGAACCACCCCGTTGAACACGACGCACAATGCCGCGTCATCGACTTAGGACAGGCGTAACGCCTGTCCTAGGAATGGTTCCGGCCCCGGCGGCGGCACACCAGGCCTCGGAGCCGGCGGTATTGGCGACCGTAACCTCCTGTACGGCAGCTTTCGGCGTTTCTTGGCTTTTCTTCAATAACCGGAGGTTGAGCAACGAGAACACCGCAGTCAGCACAAGGGTTAGAAGCAAAAACCGGGGCACAATATCCGTCCACCAGTAAGGCGCACCCACCGGAAATCCCCAGTGGAAGGTAAGCATATCCGCCTCACCAATGGGCCGGCGCAGGCCCCAGGGCAAAAACTGCAATGGCAGCAAGACCAAAGAAGTGATGCTGAAGGTTGCCAGCAGCCGACTGATGAATTGTTGACGAATTTGGTTGTAAGTCATTTTTTTCATATGATCGTTTCGGTTTTATTGTTTGTTCTTCTAGTCTCTACTTAGGAAACGGCTGGCAAAGGTTGCGGAAAAATCTGCGGGATCGGCCGCATAACAGGAATCCGGCTTCCACAGGACCGGCCCTCAGAAAGCATGCTACAACTGGTTTTTCTCCGACGCAGCAGATTGAAAGTCAGGTGGCCGCGTCCCTCGCCCTGCCCTGCCCATGGACCGGGAGCGCGGGCATCTTGCCGGCGAGTTTCCCGGATTGCAGCGCACCGGCAAGATGCTGGCGCTCCCTGGCACTGTTCTCCGGTTCAGGGGTTTAATACGCGAAATTTTCAGCGTTCCTTTCCCCCGGCTTGCCGGGGAGAGGGCGGCTTCCGGGCGGGTGAGAGTTTCGCATTTCGCTCGCCGAAGAAAGCATTTCAGTGACCTCACAAATCGGAACCGGTGGATTCGGCGGCGGAGAATTCTCCATCCGAATCATAGCATCGTCCATTGCTGCGGGAAGTGACTTTTGAAATACTTCAGAGGATTTTGGATTGTAATAAAACATCTGATCTGGCGGTTGACTTTTATTTCAACTTGACGCTTCAAGATTTCAAACCAAAATCGAGGCAATAATCGAAACCGGAAACTTTCAAAGCGTGGGGGGCCGCTCCCTGCTCTTCACGTAAGGTTAGTTCCGGGTGGGATCAGGCGTACCTCAATCGGTGCGTATCGGCCCAGGCATAATACATTCAAAAGCATAACATAATTCCTGAGGACACACATCATGTCGAAAGAACGAGACAGTTTTGTTTCAGCGAAGTTGGCGAAAATGAGCCTGTTGGAAAAATGCGGCCAGGTTCTCACCTTCACCTGGCGCGGGGCCTACCTGACGCCCTCCGGCGTCGAACAGATCACCAAACTGCACGCCGGCGGCCTCTGCCTGGAGCCCTACGCGCTGGAAACCTCCAAGAACCTTTATTGGGGGCGTTCGCAGGTGGACCCCAACTTCAAAAAGCCGAAGGACTATTTCGACATCGCGAACACGTATTTCGACGATCATAACTACGGCGTGAGCGTCACCCCGGAAGAGCTCACCGTGGCGCTCAACAAGGTGCAGGAAATCGCCATGAACCGGCCGGCCGGCATCCCCCTGCACATCACCATCGACATGGAAGGCGATTTCAAGAACGACTACACCGCCGGCCGGGTCCTGCAGTTCCCGCCGCCCATGGGCATGACCGCAATCGGTGACCTGGATGTCGCCTATAAAGTCGCGAATGTCATGGGCCAGCAGATGGCCGCCATCGGCGTGACCCAGTTCTATCACCCGGTTTGTGACGTCAATATCAATCCCCTGAACCCCGAAATTGGCGTGCGTTCCTTTGGAGATGATCCGAAGACTTGCGCGAAGTACGTGGAAGCCACGGTGCGCGGCTATCAGGACGCGGGCATTGTCGCCACGATCAAGCACTTCGCCGGCCGAGGCGATTCCGCCACCGACGCGCACGATGTGCTGGACGTTTGCCGGGCGGACCTGAAGCGCATGAAGGAGGTCGAGCTGTTCACCTTCCAGGCCGGTGTGGACATCGGCGCCAAGGCGCTCATGACCGCTCACACCATTTTTCCGGCATTCGACAAGGAACTCCCCGCCACCTTGTCTCCGAAAATTCTCACCGACCTGCTCCGCAAAGAAATGGGATTCAAGGGTGTCGTCGTTTCCGACGCCATCGGCATGGCCGCCATCCTGAAGAAATGGCCGCTGCCGCTGGCCTGCGCCATGGCGATCAAGGCGGGCGTGGACACCATCCTGCTAAAGGCGGACGACGAATCCCGCGCGCAGTGTCTCTTCGGCATCAAGAGCGCCATCGAGCGCGGCTTCCTGACTGAAGAACGCCTGAACGACGCCGTCCGGCGGCTCCTGGGCATGAAGTACGACCAGGGCCTGTTCGAAAAAGCGGGAAAAATGGATCCGGCCAAAACCACGGCCATTGTTCGAAGCCAGCAAAACATCGCTTTCTCCTGGGAAGTGGCCCACAAAGCACTCCTGGTGGTGCGCGACGACAAGAAGCTGCTGCCTCTCAAGAAGGACAAGAAGATTCTCGTCATCGAGCAATGCATCCCGTATCCCTTCCTGGGCAAGGATCTCTACAGCCATCCGCACATGTTCAGCGAACAGATGTCGAAGCATTCCCTCAACCTCCTGCTGGACGATACGAGATTCCATGCCGACGAGGAGGATGTGGCCGAGGCACTGGAGCTGGCCAAAGATGCGGACCTGGTGGTTATGACAAATTATTACGCCCGCATTGAAAAGAAGGGCAACAACGAGCACCTGGTGAAGGCCTTGAAGGCCGCGGGGCACACCGTGGTCGTCGTGACCAACTTCCCCTACCGCCGGGGCACGACCAAGGAGGCCGACGCGGTGATCTGTAATTTTTCAGGCTCCCCCGATTCGATCCGGGTCGCCGCGGATCTGTTGTTCGGGACGATCAAGCCCTACAAGACGACGAAGATGCCGATCGACCTCAGCGCCGAAAAGAATCTTCCCTCTCCGGCGGCGCCGGCGGTTCCCCTGCCTCCTCAGAAAAAGGCTGGAACCAAGCCGGCTGCGAAAAAGCCGAACCCTTTCGCAGGACAGTGCTGAGCCATCAGACCAATAACCGATAGAGGGAACGATGCCGAAATCCGCTGCGTTCGACGTCCGCGATATCTACACCATCGCCGGACCCAGGATAGCCGCTATTTATGAGCAGAACAAAATGGCGGTCCACTTCCAGGGCATGTCCAAGACCCTGCAGTTCCCGCAAACGGTGGCCCTGCAAGGGGCGCCCACCTGCTCGATTGGCATATCCCCCTATGGCCTGTATAACCGGCTCAACGACGCGGGCCGGCTCATCATGTTGAATCAAAAGGCGATTCAATTCGCCTCCGCCCCCTTTGTCCGCATCGGTGACAAGCACACCATGCTCACGCAGCGATCGCCGGCGGTCGCCGAGACGGCCGACGACATTCCGGCGCTCCAGAACTACTACCATCCGCCGATGGCCGAAAAAGACGTCTCCCTCACCATCGCCACGCCGTTGATGGAAATGTCCTTCAAAATTGGAAGGGTGAAGGTCATCCGCCGGCTCATATCGCCGCTGCTTTCGGGTAACGAGCAGACACTGATGCCGATCGGAGTTGAAGAGTACGAGGTCCAAAACGCCTCGAACGAGCCCCAGGCAATCACGCTGGTCGTTCCCAGGCCGTCCCTTGTCAACCT
>DATJYM010000029.1:0-9511 GCA_035499615.1 Candidatus Acidiferrales bacterium
TTGAATGCTGCGTTGCACGAGGCGGCCAAAGGCGCGGGAGTGGAACTCAGAGTCACGGGGACGGAAATTCTGCTGGCGGTTTGATTCCATGAAAAAAAACCTGCTGGACACATTGCGCGAACGCGTGCTGGTTTGCGACGGCGCCATGGGCACGCAACTCATGCTGGCCGGTCTCGCGAACGGCGATTGTGGCGAGGCCTGGAATCTTTCGCATTCGGAACGCGTGTTGGACATCCAGCGCCGTTACGTTGCCGCCGGTGCGGATTGTCTGATCACCAACACCTTTGGCGGCAGCCGGCTGATGTTGAAGCGCCATGGTCATGGCAAGGATTTGCAGGCCATCAATCAGGCCGGGGCGCGCATTGCCCGCGAGGCGTTCGGTGGTCGCGAAGGTTTTGTGTTGGGCGATCTCGGCCCGCTCGGCGCGATTCTCGAACCTTATGGCGATCTGCCGCCGGCGGAAGCGCAGGCGGCTTACGAGGAACAGGCCCGCGCGCTGGTGGACGCGGGCGCGGATGCCATCATTATCGAAACCCAGACTTCGCTGGAGGAAATTGGCGTGGCGATTGACGCGGCAAAGGCAGCCGGCGCCCCATGCATCATTGCCTCGCTGGCCTACGATTTGTCGGCGGACAAAACTTTTTACGTGACCATGATGGGCGTGATGCCCGAACGCGCGGCGGAATTTGCCGAAGAACGCGGAGCACACATCGTGGCCCTGAATTGCGGTACCGGCATGGACATGAGCGGCGCGGCGCGGGTCGCAAAACAATACCGTTCGAGCTGCGGCCTGCCCGTGATGGTCCAGCCCAATGCCGGGCTGCCGGTGTTGGAAAACATGAAGGCGGTTTACAGGCAACTGCCGGCAGACATGGCCGGCCATGTGCCGGACGCCATCTCCGCCGGCGCCAGCATCATTGGCTCCTGCTGCGGCAGCACGCCCGAGCATACGCGGGCAATTCGCGCAGTCGTGGACAAATTTGATCGGAGTTAATCTTTTACCACGAAAGACTCCAACTACACGAAAAATTATCTGATACGGAAATCCCTGTTCCATTTCACGCAATTCGCGGTTGCCTCCAAGGAACAATTCAAACCTCGTTCACGGTTCCCCAATACACGTCGAGCCGGCGGGAAAGATAGCGTTTCACGGCCTTGAGCAACACCTGCGCCTCGAGTTTTTGGCCGCGCGCGATGATCTCCGCGAGGGTCATGCCGGGCCGGAGATGAAAGCTGCCCTGGGCGATGATCGGGCCCTCGTCGAGGTGCATGTTGACGAAATGCGCCGTGACGCCGGCGATTTTCACTCCGTGTTCATACGCCTGCCGGTAGGCCTGCGGACCGGGAAAACTCGGGAGCAGCGACGGATGGATGTTGATGATCTTGTTTTTGTATCGCCAGACAAAATTCGGTGAGAGGATTTTCATGAACCGTGCCAGCACCACAAAATCCACCTCGTATTGCTCCAGCAATTTCAAGGCCCGCTGCTCGGCCCGGGCCCGGTCTTCCCAGCGAACACAAACAAACGGCAGGCGGAATTTCCTGGCCAGCAGTTCAAAGCCGGGATGGTTGCCGATCACGAGCGCCGCATCGGCGACAATGGATCTTTTGGCGACCGCGGCCGCGAGCGTTTCAAAGCAGCGCGGCTCCTTGGTCACAAAAATGGCAAAGCGCTGCCGCCGGTCCGGATCGGTGACGCGCAAGGTGATTTCCATTCCCAGTTCGGCGGCCAGGTGTTTTAGCCCGGACCGCAGCGACTCGACATGCAGTTCCTTCTGCGACCACGATGCTTGAAGCGTCATGCTGAATTGTCCGCGCGTCACCTGCTCCTCGAGCGCCTCGATGTTGGCATGTTGCTCGAACAAAAACCCGGTCACCCGGGCGATGACGCCGGTTTTGTCCCGGCCAATGACGGTGATGGTGGCATACTTTTTCATGAGAATTCACGGCCGGCGAATTCACTTCATACTGCTGCCGCCAATTCCCTGGTGACCGCTTCAGCGACTTCCCCGGGTGAACCCTGGCGCTCAGCCGGTTCGCTCCAACGCAGGTGCGCCAGGTAGGAGTCAGCCTGGATAAAACCCTGTCGCTGGGCCGAGGCGTCGATGCGTTCGGCAAATCGCGGCGGGAGGCTTACCTTGATTTCCGCGAAGTCATCCCACGCTTTCACCTCGGAAGGGATGTCCTGCCAGTAGAGAACTTGGAATTTTGATTTTCCATTCACATCACGCGGCGATCGGGACGACTCGCGTTCATCTTTGACTTCGTTTATGGCCTCCTGCTTGGACCTGGCCCTGGGCGGCGGGCCTTTACCCATGAAATACAAAAAAAGATCCACCGCACTCGACGCATCCGCGCCATACCCGTCGGCGCCGATCTCATCCGCGTACATCTGACTGATGGGTGCGCCGCCGATGGCGAATTTCTGCGGCAGGCCGCGTTCCCGGAAACCGTCAATCACGGTCTTCATGTAGGTCATCGTGGTCGTGAGCAGCGCGCTCATGCCGATGATGTCCGGCCGGTGCTGTTCCGCGGCGGCAAGAAATTTCTCAAGGCTCTGGTCCACGCCGATGTCAATGACCTTGAAGCCGGCGCCCTCGGCCATCATGCCGACGAGATTTTTGCCAATGTCATGCAAATCACCGCGCACGGTGCCCATCAACAGCGTCCCCGCCGGCTGCACGCCGGAATCGTGCGCGGAAAGCAACGGCTTGAGCACGGCCATGCCCGCCTTCATCGCGCGCGCCGCGATGAGCACCTCGGGCACGTAGAGGATGTTGTATTTAAAGTCCTCGCCGACGACGCTCATGCCGGCGATGAGCCCCTCGGACAAAATCTCCCGCACCGGCCGGCCCTCGGTGAGCGCGTCCCGGGTCATCTGCTCGACCTCTTTGGCTTTGCCTTCGTATAGGCACTGGTTCATCAACGCGTAGTCAGGCATGGCCGGAAAATTTTTAATGAGTTGCGTGTTTGAGCAATGCAGTGAAATTGTGAATCGCGTTTCCCCTCACCCTGGCCCTCTCCTTTACGGAGATGGAACAGCAATCGTGCGCCTCAATGTTTCTGGATGTAGGTCTCGCAAATCCAGTCACACGACATTCGAAAAAATGAGCCGCGAGTTTACGAGAGAGACGGCGAATGGTTCTCCCTCTCCCCGAGGGAGAGGGCCGGGGTGAGGGGGAACAGGGCGCGCGAACTGTTGAGCGCGCGGATGCAACCCCGTTGGGGTTGGAAAATATTTTGGACGGTTGACCCAGGGGAGCCCGCTGGCGCGGCCAACCCTGGGCTGAAGGCTGCAATCCCGTTGGGATTGTGGGAACAGGCAGTCTCCAGCAACCAACATTCAACATTGAACATCCAGTGAACGTGCGATGAACAACCATTGGATGTTGGTTGTTCGATGTTGGTTGTTCGATGTTTATCATTTTGGGAAAATTTGCTATGATGTTTGCCCAATATGGATCAAGGGTTTCCCGCGTCGCGCGAACCATCCTTAATGTCGAGCTTTCCTGTTTTCAGAAACTGTTCTCTGGCTCGATCAAGCGCAGAATTTAGCCGCTGAAAATCGGCTGGCTTCATGTCCTTCGGATGAGACGGCGCTGACCACACGCAATCGCCTTCGGCACCTTCACTCAAAATTTGTATGCGTTGAAAAGCCTGAATCCAATCTAGAAAAGTAATGTTTGCATCAAAACCATGCGGGCCAAGACGCTCGCGAATTCCATCTAGGACTTTTTGGCGGTGTTCCAACATCAAATTAACTGTCCGCTCCGCCATTCGCGCGCAAAACTTTGCCGGAGCATTCCGCTCTCGTCCGCAACAAACGCGAAGTCCCCAAACCCAATCAATAAACTCACGGTCTTTGATCCCCAGCACTGGCTCTAAAATCGAAACACCCATCAGTGTCGCAGGAAATTTTATTCCTTGAAATGTAATCGGACGAAATTCGTGGTCGTCAAATACCATAAACTATTTCTTCCCGTTAAACTCCTCCAACGCCTCCAGCATCGCCAGAATGTTTTGTTTGGGCATGCCGGGGCTGGTGCCGCCGCCGACCGACAAAATCATGCCGCGGTCGCCGCCTTTTTCCAAAACGTCCAGCGTCGCCTCGCGCACCTCCTCCGGTGTTCCGCGCACGCCGACTTCGAGCGGATTCACGTTTCCCATCAGGCACATGCGGTCGCCCACACGGTCCTTCACCTCGGCGATGTCGGTCTGCTTGCCCCAGTTCAGCACGTTGAAGCCGCAGTCGGGCAGATGATCGAGGCACGCCTGCACTTCGGCGTCGTTGTGATACAGCTTCACCCAGTCCTTCGGGAAGGCGTCGCAGATGCGTTTCAAGTAGGGATGGCAAAATTCGAGGTAATGTTCCTCGTTCACGAAGCCCACGATGTCGTCCAAAATAAAAATGCCTTCGGCCTGATTGCCCATCGCCTTTTGCTGTGCCTTGAGCCAGTCAATCGTCAGGCGCGTGGTGAGGTCGAGGAGTTTGTGCGCCCACTCGGGTTTTTCCACGAGGTCAATCATCAGGTCGGTTGTGCCGCGCACGAATCCGGCGGTGCACATCGGCCCGCGCGAGGTGACGAACGGCTGGATTTCGCCGAGATCGGCAATACGCTGGCGGTGCATCCGCATCCGGTGCAGCGTCATCGCCATGAACGCATCATTTTCCACCTCGTATTCCGGAAACTTCTCGATGTCCTCAATGTGATACAGCGTGTGGTACTCGCTGGGCGTGTTGTCCTGCCAGAATTTGATCTTCGAGCCGAGCGCGGATGGTTCCGCCGCCATGCCGTATTCCATCCACCACGAGGGAACCATGATGATGCCGGGAAATTCCTCGTTGATTTTTTTGTTCGACTGGAACCACAGCTCCGGGTCGAGGAAATAATCCATGTGCTGGATGCCGAGGTAGCCGGGAATCCAGGGGCTGTCCACGATCATCGCCATGGGAATCTGGTCCAGCTTTTCCAGCCGCGCCGCGCGCTTAAAGGTCTGCCACTGTTCAAGTCTCATGATGCATCATTCTAAAATTTGTTCCTCCCGCTCGCGCCATGGCCAAACGCGTCGGTGCTGACATTCCGGTGAATCTCCAGGTGTCGACGCTTGGGCGGGTTTCTATTTTGTTCCTAACAGCAGTCCGTAGCATCTCCATCTTCTTTTTTCGGTCGGCATTGACGAAATCCACAACCTTGATTCTTCCCTGAAAATCAATCACTTCAAGCAAGAAAGACCGGATAGGAGGATTCTCCATGCGAATCATAGCTTCATCCATTGTCTTGCGCCGGAGGAATGCGGTTTAGTAAATGGGCCTAAAAGTCTCGCCGGGAAAGCGTTCGGTTTTTGGCCGACGCGTATTGCATTGAATGTGCAGGACGGACCTGATCCGGGGCCGGCGGTGTCGTCCGGCGGTTACGGTATCGGACATGGTGAAGTGAATTTTGATGACGTGACATTGGTGCGCGGAAAGAATAAAAGCTAAACATCATCACCGGCCAAAAAATGTTTAGAACTGTGATTTAATGAACACAAAAATCCCCACTTCAATTCGCATAACTATTGCCATGATTTCCATCGTTGCCTCCAGCGTGGCCATGGCTTTTTCTCAGGACAGCCCGCTCGGTGAATTTGCCGGCCAGACGGACATCGGCTCCCCCAAGCTTTCCGGCGGGTGCAGCTACGACCCCGCCAATCAGGCTTACACCATCACCGGTTCCGGCGTCAACATGTGGTTCACCAATGACCAGTGCCACTTCGTCTGGAAGAAATTGAAAGGCGATTTCATTCTGCGAATGCGGGTTGAGTTTGTCGGCAAGGGAGCGGCGGAACACCGCAAAATCGGCTGGATGGTGCGTCCCAACCTCGACGCCGATGCGCCTTACGTGGATTGCGTGGAACATGGCAGCGGTCTGACGTCGCTGCAGTTTCGCCGGTCCCAAGGCGCCGGCACCGCGGAAATCAAGCTGGCCATCACCAACGCGGACGTGTTGCAGCTGGAACGCAAAGGCCACACCTACATTTTTTCAGCGGCCCGTTATGGCGAACCCTTCGTGGGCGCCGAACTGACAAACTTTGATTTGGGTGACGACATTTACGCGGGTCTTTTTGTCTGCTCGCACAATGCGGACGCGATTGAAAAGGCTGTTTTCCGGGAGGTTCGCATTATCCGCCCGGCCCGGGAGGGATTTGTTCCTTACAAAGATTACATCGGGAGCGTGCTGGAGATTCTGGATGTCCAGAATGGCGCGCAGCAAAAAATTTACCAGTCGGCGCAGCCGTTTGAAGCGCCCAATTGGACGGTTGACGGGAGCGCCTTGATTTACAATGTCAGCGGGCGTGCGGAAGGTTGGGGGCGGTTATGCCGGTTCGACCTGGCCACACTGCAACCGTCGTTGCTGGACACGGCTCCGAACAACCGTATCAACAACGATCACGTGCTGTCGTTCGACGGAGCGATGCTCGGCATCAGCGATCAAAGCGAGACGCATGGCGGGCAATCCTGCATTTTCACCCTGCCGTCCCGGGGCGGCACACCCCGAAAGATCACTTCGTTGACACCCTCCTATTTGCATGGCTGGTCGCCGGACGGAAAATGGCTGGTTTACACCGGCGGACGCAGCAACAAATTTGATATTTACAAAATTCCATCCGACGGAAGCGGGCCGGAAATCCGGCTGACGGATGCTCCCGGTTTGAGCGACGGTCCGGAGTACACGCCGGACGGCAAATACATTTACTTCAATTCCAGCCGCACCGGCAAAATGCAAATCTGGCGCATGAAACCCGATGGCTCGGAGCAGATGCAAATCACCGACGACTCGTATAACAACTGGTTTCCGCATATTTCACCGGACGGAAAATGGATCGCCCTGATCAGTTTTCCGGAGGACATCAGTCCGACGGACCATCCTTACTATAAACAATGCTATCTCCGTCTGCTGCCCGTTGCCGGCGGCCAGCCCAGGGTGATTGCCTATGTTTACGGCGGGCAGGGCACCATCAACGTCCCGTCCTGGTCGCCCGACAGCCGGCGGATCGCGTTTGTCAGCAACACGGACCTGAACGATTAATTGTGACTTCACCGCACATCGTCTTCGCCGGGACCTGCCTCGTGCCTTGAAAGCAAAAATCTTCATTTATTCCGGCGCAGTGCTGGCTTCGATGGTGATGATGACGGCTTGCAACAGCGTCCCGGTTTCACCCGCTACGTCCAATGGTTCGGGCGCTTTTGCCGCGGGCCATTACCGAAATCTCTTCGCCGAGAACCATCATCCGGAAACGACCATCCATGCCAAGGTAAATTTGGCATTCCGCCAGTTGTTTCACGGCAACCCGGACAATCAGGCGGTTTATTTTGACGCCGGCAGCAATTCCAACGGTCCGCTTGCCTATATCACCGACATCAAACACAACGACGTACGCACGGAAGGATTATCGTATGGCATGATGATCGCGGTGCAGCTCGACAAAAAAGCCGAGTTCGACGCGCTCTGGAACTGGTCGAAAACGTATTTGTATCACGCCTCGCCCACGCATCCGTCTTGCGGTTTCTTTTCCTGGCAGGCCAGGACGAACGGCGAGACCATGAGCGAATATGTAGCGCCGGATGGCGAATCCTATTACGTCATGGCACTCTATTTTGCGGCGAACCGCTGGGGAAACGGCAGCGGCATTTGCAATTACAAGGCGGAGGCCGATCACCTGTTGACGGACATGCGTCATCGCGAGGTGATCACCGGCCAGATTTCCATCGTGCGTGGAAATACCAACATCACCCGCACCGTTTCCGCCGGTCCGCTGTTTGATGCGGAACAAAAAATGGTGCTCTTTTCACCGAGTACAGAACGCGAGCGGTTCACCGATCCTTCCTATCATCTGCCCGCGTTCTATGAACTGTGGGCGCGCTGGGGACCGGCGGCGGACAGTAATTTCTGGATGGAGGCGGCATCCGCCAGCCGGAGTTTTTTTCCGCGCGCGGCCAACCCGGCCACCGGCCTGACTCCGGATTACGCCAATTTTGACGGCACGCCGGTCACGATTGATTGGAACAAAGGTGCGGCCAATTTCCGTTTTGATGCCTTTCGCACCGCCGGCAACTGGTCGGTGGATTGGTCCTGGTGGGCACAGGATCCGCGCGAACGCGGGTTGAGCGACACCCTCCAGGCCTTTTTTGCATCCCAAGGCATGGACACCCACGGATGCCAGTTCACGCTGGACGGCAAACAACTGGACGCGCGGCATGCGCAAGGGCTTGTGGCCATGAACGCCGTGGCGAGCCTGGCGGCGACCGGTCCACGCTCCCGGGAATTTGTCGAAGCTTTGTGGAACACGCCCACGCCCGAAGGGGTCGAGCGCTATTATGAAGGGTTGCTTTACATGATGGCGTTGCTGCATTGCAGCGGCGAATTTCAAATCTGGGCGCCGAAATGATCCAAACGTTCGTCTTCAAAAAATATCGGATGAAAAACCCGGGTTTTTTTAACGCCAGCGTGGGTTTGTTCGCTTTTTTGGCGCAAGTTCAAATTGCCGGGGCCGCTCCCGAACAGGGCGCCGTGGCAACCGGCCACTACCGGAATCTGTTCGTACAGGCCGGTTACTCGCCGGGAGAGGTGACCGCGAAGGTGGACGCCGCCGTCCAACAATTGTTTCACGGCGACCCCGAAACCCAGTCGGTTTATTTTCCAGCCGGCACCAATGTCAATGGTCCGCTTGCTTGCATCCACGACCTCGCGAGCCACGACGTGCGCTCGGAAGGCATGTCCTATGGCATGATGATCGCGGTGCAACTGGACAAGCGGGCGGAGTTTGATGCGCTCTGGAACTGGGCGAAAACCTTCATGTATCACGCGGCGACCAATGATCCGGCCCGTGGTTTTTTCTCCTGGTCAATGGCGACCAACGGTCTTGCCAATGACGACATGCCCGCGCCGGATGGCGAGGAATATTTTGTGACCTCCCTTTATTTCGCCGCCGCACGCTGGGGCAATGGCGCCGGCATTTTTAATTACCGGTCGGAAGCCGACCGGCTGTTGACCGACATGCGTCACCGCCGGCTTATCACCGGGCCAACCGTCAAAGGCCCGATGACGGCCGGTGCGCTGTTTGAACCGGATCATCGAATGGTCCGTTTCACGCCCGATGTCGCCAATTGGAACCACACCGATCCTTCCTATCAACTGCCGGCATTCTACGAGGTTTGGGCGCGATGCGGACCGAAGGCGGATCGCGAATTCTGGATGCAGGCGGCGGCGGCCAGCCGCGAATTTTTCCTGCAGACGGCCAATCCCGTCACCGGTCTCGCGCCGGACTATGCGAATTTTGACGGCACGCCCTGGGCCGCGCCGTGGAACCCGCACAGCGCGGATTTCCAATATGACTCCTGGCGGACGGCCATGAACTGGTCGGTGGACTGGGCCTGGTGGAACAAGGATGTACGCGAGACAAACTTGAGCGACCGCATCCAGGCTTTTTTCGAATCGCAGGGGATGTCTTCCTATGGAAATCGTTTCAC
>DATJYM010000030.1:0-5484 GCA_035499615.1 Candidatus Acidiferrales bacterium
AACACCGCGACCGTCGTGCAACAGGTGCAAACCCTGTCCGACCTCGTCACGGTCAAATACGTCATGGAAAAAGTCGTCATCCTGGACGACATGAAATGGTACGGCGAGAGCCGCGTGCTCCTGCTGGCGCACGGCATCGTCAAGGCCGGCATTGACCTCAAACGCATTACGGCCGACGACGTGACGATTTCCGGTAAGAACATCTCGATCAAATTGCCACCGCCGCAAGTGACCGACGCCTATCTCGACGACAAACAAAGCCAGGTGATTGACCACACTACCGGCATGTTGCGCCTGTTCGACAAGGACCTGGAGCAAACCGCCCGCGCAAACGCCGTGGATGACATCCAGCGCGCGGCGCGCAATGCCGGGATTCTGGACGATGCCGATCAACGGGCGCGACTGGAATTGAAATTATTCCTCCTCCAAGCGGGTTTTGAACAGGTGGAGTTTCGGTGAGAACCGCACACCATTCCGCAAGGCGTTCGCCACTGACAGTACAGTGCCCCGATTTCGGTCAACGTGAACGATTGATTTTGACCGGGTGCGGAGCCTCTGCATCGGACTCGCGCTCTACGGCTACGGCCAACCGGCGGCGGGGCGGAGAAACCTTGCGCGCCGCCGAACGAAGCTGCATCAGGTAAAGGGCCGCGCCGGGAGGGGAAGGTTGCCGCTCTGTAACCTCGGCTTGACCGACTGCTTCTTGCCACTGCTTTGCTAAATTCGCCTTTTTGGCCATGTCCGCGATGCCGCAATTCATGTGCCAGAAAATAGTACCGGTTTGTGGCGGAAAAATGGAGATTCGGTGACTTAATTGTTACGTTTTACCAAGGCGTTCCAGTAGTTTTCCGTGTATTCCGCCAAAGCCGCCATTGCTGAAAATGCAGACAATGTCCCCCCCTTGAGCATTTTTTGCGACATGCGTGACAATCAAATCTACCTCGGGCATATAGGCCGCGTTTTTGCCGGCCGTTTTTAAATCCTCCATCAATTTTTCAGGATTCAACCGTTCGCCGACGGGGATTTGTTCCAACCGCGCGACTTCGGAAACCACCACCGCATCGGCCTCGGCAAAAGCGCTGGCCAGTTCGGTCTGGAAAACGTTTCGCCGTGTGGTATTTGAGCGCGGTTCGAAAATCGCCCAAAGCTTTTCGCGCGGATATTTCAGCCGCAATGCCTTCAGCGTTTCGCGAATCGCCGTCGGATGATGGCCGAAATCATCCACTACGGTCACGCCGCCCGCAATCCCGCGCACCTCCATTCGCCGTTTGATGCCCTGGAAGGTGTCGAACGCGGACTGGATTTGATGGTTCTTCAACCCGCAATGCTTGGCGCAGGCAATGACTGCCAGGGCGTTGCGCACATTGATTTCGCCAATCAGGTTCAGGTGAAATTTGAAGCTGGGAATTTCAAACTCGGTCGCCGTCGGACCATAGCGGAGGTTAAAGGCGCGGATCGCATTATTTTCGCCGAGGCCGAAGTGTTTGACCGGGCAATGCGTGACGTTGAGCAGGAGCGCGAGGTTCGCATCATCACCGTTGCCCAGCAAAAGGCCGTTGCGGGGAACGAGCCGGATAAAATGTGAGAAGGATCTTTTGATGGCGTCCAAATCTGCAAAAATGTCGGCGTGATCGAATTCGAGGTTGTTGATAACGGCGATTTCCGGCAGGTAATGGACGAACTTGCTCCGCTTGTCGAAAAACGCCGTGTCATATTCGTCGCCCTCGATGATAAACCATTCACTGTCTGTGAAACGCGCCCCCTGATGCAGATTGTTGGGGATGCCGCCAATGAGATAACCCGGATTCAGCCCGTTGTGCTCGAACACCCACGTGAGCAGTGAAGTCGTCGTGGTTTTCCCGTGCGTGCCGGTAATGACGATGGCGCGTTTGTCCCGGATAAAATATTCCTTGAGCAGTTCCGGCAGTGAGCAATAGCGCATTTTGTGATCGAGCACGAACTCCGCTTCCGGATTCCCGCGCGAAATCGCGTTGCCAATGATGACCAGGTCCGGCTTGTGCGCCAAATTCCGTTCCGCATAACCATTCATCACCTCGATCTGCCGGCCCGCCAGGAACGTGGACATCGGCGGATACACATTCTGATCGGAGCCGGTGACGGCGAAACCCTTGTCCTTCATCGCCACTGCTGCCGAAGCCATGGCAGTGCCGCAGATACCGGTAAAGTGAACCGAATCGATCGCTGCTGAAAACATGTCCGACCATTAAATCACGAAGCGACGACGGCACAAAGTTTTTTGAATTAATTTTGAAAGAAACGCGTCGCCTTCCACGAGTTATCGGTGTATGAATTGTATCATGACGTTGCTGGTGGAAGACCCGATTCCCACGCGTTATAGCCTCCTCAGCCGCCTGGAAGACCGGGGCGACCAGGAAAGTTGGCGGGACTTCTTCGACACCTACTGGCGGTTGATTTATTCGGTCGCCATCAAGTCCGGCCTGACGGAAGCCGAGGCGCAGGAGGTGGTACAGGAAACTATCATCTCCGTAGCCCGGGACATCCACAAATTCAAGCGCGACCGTTCGCTGGGCTCTTTTAAAGGCTGGTTGCGCAATCTCACCCGCTGGCGGATCGCCGACCAGTTGCGCAAACGCACCCGCGCCAGTTGGGGTGACGCCTCCAATACCGTGGCCGACCCGCCGCGACCGGACCCGGCGGAGATTCCCGACCCAGCCGGCGCCACCGCCGACATCGCCTGGGAAGAAGAGTGGCAGGCCAACCTGCTGAAAGCCGCATTGGAAAAGATCAAACCCCGCATCAAGGAGGAACATTATCAAATTTTCGATTTGTATGTGCTCAAGCAATGGCCGGTCGGGAATGTGGCCCGGGTGTTGGGGGTCAACGTGGGACTGGTTTACCTGGTGAAATATCGCATTTCGGCGCTGCTTAAAAAGGAAGTCCGCCGGCTGGAGGAAAAATGGAATGGATGCTGACGTGCAACCGGAGTCAACGGCATGACCGAACCCGCCAATCCTGCCCGTAAAGAGCCGGACGCGGCTGCCCCGCGGGCAGTTCCGCCTGTCGTTCCGGATCATGAACTTATCCGGCTCATCGGGGGCGGCGCCAGTGGCGAAGTGTGGCTGGCCAGGAATGTGCTGGGCACTTACCGCGCGATCAAAATCGTGTACGAAAAAGCCTCCGGGCATAAACATCCCTTCGGCGGGGAATTTGACGGCGTGATGAAATTCGAGCCGATTTCGCGCCAGCATGACGGATTGGTGGACATCCTCCACGTTGGCGGCGGAGAGCCTGCCGGATATTTTTATTGCGTCATGGAACTGGCGGACGACGTCGCCACCGGCCAGAATATCAACCCCGAACGTTATCAGCCCCGCACCCTCGCGCACGATCTGGCCGGACGCCGGCGACTGCCCATCGGCGAATGCATCCGGCTGGGTGCGACCATCGCGTCGGCGCTGGGTTTTCTGCACCGGCACGGTTTGATTCATCGCGACATCAAGCCCGGCAACATTATTTTTGTGAACGGTTTTCCCAAGTTGGCGGACACCGGGTTGGTCGCTGAATTGTCCGTACCCAGTTCGTACGTCGGCACGGAAGGCTTCATCGCGCCGGAAGGTCCCGGGACGATTCAGGCGGACATTTATTCCCTGGGAAAAGTCCTGTACGAAATCAGCACCGGCCGGGACCGGAACGATTACCCGGAATTGCCGGCCAACCTGGAAAACAACCGGGAAGGCCGCGATTTGATCCAATTCAACAAAATCGTCGTCAAAGCCTGCCGGGTTGATCCCTGGCAACGGTATAAATCCGCCGACGAGCTGATGACCACCTTGCTGGCCTTTCAATTCGGTCACTACGGTCCCCGCATGGATCCTGCCCACCAACGCTTGGTCCGGGCCATCAGCATTGCCGGTGGTTTCATCGCCTTTTGTGTCCTTGTCGGCATGCTCTGGCGCCTGATTTGGCTGCTGAAACACCCGCCTCATTGAGCGCCGGTTTGCCCAATTCTGCAACCCGTTGTGAATCAGGAAGATTTAGATAAGAGATTTTTGAAAGAATTTGCCCGGTGCTGGCGAGTATCATTACAAAAAAGCGAAAAAGTCTATGAAACCATCAATCCGTTCAAGGCAATCTAATTGGATACGATCTGTCAAGAAACAGCCGGCCGATGCTTTTACCCTCACCGAACTGCTCGTGGTGATTGGAACGCTTGCCCTGCTGGCGCTGCTGTTTGTGCCAGCCCTCGCCGGTACCAAAACAGACACGTTGCGGCTCCAATGCCAAAACAACCTGAAACAGCTCCAGGTCGGTTTCCAACTCTTTGCGCAGGACCACAACGATATGTACCCGCCGGCCGGCTGGGCCAATAATGCCGGTACCCAAATGGCCTGGGACTGCTGGATTAACCGATACATCGGCGGCAATTTGTCTGATGGAACCATGCAATCGGGCGTTGTGTTTGTCGGGCAAGGTAACCAAGCGCTCTCGATTGAAGTTTGCCCGGCAGATACATTTCCAAAAGTCACATTTGTAGGTGGAAATAGTCCATGGTTTGCCCTCCGGTCTTACGCTATGAACGCTGTGGGGCCAAGCCAAGGAACAGGTTATCAAGTAACTGACCAAAACCAAAGCTATCCATTGCCAGACCTGAACAAGGCCAGTATGCATGGCGTAGGCATCTACTGGAACGACACGGGTTCTGGTGCGCCTGACTGGAATGCCCGCGGCTACAAGACGTCCGTGGTGCGCGATCCGGCCGGAACCATTTTGTTGTGTGAAAACACCCACGGACAACAGATCGCTTTGAACATCTGGACTTGCGTTTGCATCGGCCCACAGGGCACCGGGGCGCTCTATCAGATAGATCCTGCGGCGAAGGCACAGGATCCCAATTCCAGCGTCAACCAGAATGAAGGCAGTCTTTTGTATCAAGCGCACCAGAACGTTTTCAACTATGCCTTTCACGACGGGCATGTAGCCGCACTCAAAATCGAACAGACCGTCGGCACCGGAACACTGACCGCGCCGAAAGGCATGTGGACGGTAGTCCCGCGCGATTGAACCAATGGCATTTTAGAATCCATCCAAGCGCATCAACCAAATGGAACTTTCAACATCAAAGCGACATGAAAACCAGTACCGCTGATAGCTCTGTTCTCAGGACTCAAACCACGTGCGCTGTTTCCACGGCCACGAAGTTTATTGTCAGGAAATTACTCGTTATCGCAACCTGGCTGATGGCGTTAAGCAGCTTCGTTGCTCCGGTAAATGCATCACCAGTGGCCTTACTCTCAGCGCGGAACGTTTCCGTACCTTTGCCGGCTGGCGGGGACGATAGTTCCGCTGCTCCCCGCCTGAGTCCCGATGGCCGCTTTGTCGTTTTCACCAGCGCGGCCAATGATTTCGCGCCCGGCGGCAACAGTTTTCACAGCCTGAACGTGTTCCTGCGTGACCGCGCCAGCAACACGACCACGCTGGTCACCGGCAACTTGAGCAGCACCG
>DATJYM010000031.1:0-3802 GCA_035499615.1 Candidatus Acidiferrales bacterium
CAATGGTACCAGCATCCTGAAACCCGTTGAAGGGATGAAGTCACTTCTGCCAGCCGCCTGGTATCGGCTTCGATTTGCCGCACGCAATTGGGGTGAAGCCAATGCTTGTTTTGATCTGCAACTTTCGGAGCCGGATGGAAATGAATTCACGGCGCCTGCAACCCGTCACACCTCTTTCCAGGATCCAGTTCGAGCCGCCGGAGTCGCCCGGCATTTTGTTCTGGCCAATTCTGCCGGTGTCAATCCAGGCATCGACGTCCAAAAGGTCAGCCTTGCCGCCATTACTCCCTATAAAGGCCGGGTCACCGCCGGAGTCGATACCAAGACCCTCCTTGGCAAAGTGATGTGTGGTTACCAGGGTTGGTTCGGCGCTCCGGGCGATGGCAGCTCCGAACATGGCTGGCGGCATTGGACGAAGAATTACGGCCCGCTGGCGGATGGCAATGCCAAGGTGGACTTGTGGCCGGACGTATCGGAACTCGACGCCAGCCAGCGCTTCAAAACTGATTTTATGATGGCTGATGGCCGTCCCGCCGAAGTCTTCAGTTCGTTTGAGAAGCCAACCGTCTTAAAGCACTTTGAGTGGATGCAGGATTACGGCATCGACGGAGTTTTCGTACAACGTTTCGCCAACGGTCTCAAAAACCCGGCAACTCAAAAATATTGCAACACCGTCCTGGCCAATTGCCGCGAAGCGGCCAATGTTTACGGCCGGACCTATGCCGTCATGTATGATTTAAGCGGCCTTCCGGCCGGACATATCGACGACGTAATCGACGACTGGCGTGCTCTGCGGAAAGAAATGGTCATCACCGAGGACCCGGCGTACCTGAATCACCGGGGCAAACCGGTTGTAGCCGTTTGGGGCATCGGCTTTAATGACGGTCGCGAATATACCCTGGCGGAATGTCGCCGGTTGATTGAGTTTCTAAAAAATGATCCGGAAGCCGGCGGATGTACTGTCATGCTGGGCGTCCCCACCAACTGGCGCGAATTGAAAGACGATGCCGTGAATGATCCGGCCTTGCTTGAAACCATTGCCCTGGCTGACATCGTCAGTCCCTGGACCGTTGGGCGCTACACAAATCCCGATGAAGCCGCCACGTACGCCGAAAAAATCATGAAACCTGATTTTGCCTGGTGTCGCCAACGCGGCATCGATTTTTTGCCCGTGGTTTTTCCCGGATTCAGCTGGCATAACATGAAAGACGGGCCTTCGAACCAGATCCCGCGATTACACGGACAGTTCTTGTGGTCGCAGTTTCTTGCGGCCAAACAGGCGGACATCTCCATGGTTTATGTGGCCATGTTTGATGAAGTGGACGAAGGCACGGCCATTTTTAAATGCGCGAATGAAGTCCCCCAGGGCAAAGCATCGAAATTTGTCACCTTCGAAGGATTGCCCAGCGATTATTATTTAAGAATGGTGGGAAATGCCACCCGGCTTTTTGGCAATAAAGCTTCGTCAGAGAGAAATTCCCCCTTGTTGCAAAATTAATCCCGGCGACCGGGTCTTTATTCGCGAGGTCCTGGTCACAGGGAGCCGCACATGAGGGTTAAACCGGCCCGTGACTAATCGTCAATGGCGGGTTCGATTGTTAATATGATGATGCTCAAACCATGTCTCTTGTGATAAATAAATCCATTTTAACCCTGATGGGATGCCTGCTTGCGGCCACGATTCCTGCCCATGGCGCGGAAACAAATTCTGTTTCGCGCAACGGCGGGTTTGAATTCGACGGGAAAATTTCACGGCCGGTGCTGGAAAATTATTTGTCGCGCTCAATCACGATGGAAGGCCTGCTCAACGGGCGCGGCGATTTGGATGACAACATTCGCATGTTGAAATTCATCGGCGCGAAATATATCGGCCGCGCCCTGTGCCTGTGGAACGCGGAAAATGATTTTTCGAACAATCTTCAAATCGCCCGCGCCGCTGCGCCCAAAATGCTGGCCGCCGATCCGGAAATCGTCTTGGAAGCCTGCATATTTGAAACGGTAACTCCGAAGATCAATCAGATGGCCATTCCCGATTGGGTGTTCACCGCTTTCGGTTTGCCGGTCGAAAAACGGAATTTCCGGTATGACGATATTATTTATCCCGAAGGCCAGCGGCGTCCGATGGGGCCTGACGCGCAAGTGCCGGACGAAAGCCGGATTGAAACGCAGATGTGGTTTTATTATCAGGCGGTTTCTTACATTGACCTTGGCTGCGAAGGAATTCATTTCGGACAAGTCGAAATTATGAACCGAAACGATCCCGACAATGCACACTGGGCGAAATTGTTGGGTATGGTGCGGGACTACGCAGCCAGACACGCGCGCCGGCACATGGTCATTTGCGACGGGCACACACCGACGGGCGGCCTCATGCACGGGAGCAACCCCCTGCTCGATTTCAATGCGTTTCCACTGCGCATCATGGAAACACCGGACAAACCAAAGGAAGCAATTTTGAAGCTCGGATTTTCCGACGGGCTTTACAACCGGAGTAAGGGCGGCAAGACGTACAGCGGCTGGACCTGCGACCACCTGCCTTACTTCGTCGAATTTGACAATTACGGCGTCAGCCGCCATCCGGGAGAGCCAAATACCAAAGGAGAATTCAACTGGGTTTGGGGCTACGACGAAATCACCTGGTTCGAGCACCAAAGCCCGGAATATCGTTCCAATTGGCTGCAATACGCATGGAACTGGGTTCGAAACACGGATACCAACGGATGGCTGGAAATGCCAGGCAGCCGCACCGCACGGTCGCCGGACACGCGCTGGTATTTTGCAAACCATCCGGGCACAGCAGTTCCGACCGGACTTGGCGATGAAGCCGCCATCCGTGAAGTGTGGCGACGCGACTCAAATCCACGATGAGAATTCACTGAGGTGGACATTGTTGCGCGGTTCAACGACGCCGTGCCACGCCGCCGGTGACTTCCGCTAACCCGAAACCCGCGGCGAAAACTGACCGGCGTAACCGGCGTTGGCTGCAATGATCTTGATACTCCCAGTTAATACCAATCTGGTCAATTACCATAATCCAAGACTGCCTCTTTCGGCAGTGCAGCCGGCAAAATGAATTTCTCTCGATTCAACTCCACAACTCTGGATCTCTTGCTTGTGGTGTCTGTCACTTCAAGACGGACTTTAGTGTCAACCAGGCCGCGCAATTTCTGATGCCAATCTTTCTCCTGCATCCCTTCCGTGATAACATCGTCGATCTTTTGAACGATCATTCCTGGCGTCAAACCAGCCCTATACGCCGGCGTATCGGGAACGACATACACAACCGTCACCGTGCCGCCAATGATTGCAAGGCCAAAGCCAACGCCAGTAATCTCAGGATGAGTGTGGGTATTCATAATCGTGGTCTAGTGTGGTGAGAGATTAGTTCGTAACATAAGTGGTGGCGTTTGTTAAAATGGGTGATGCCGATGGGACGCCCGCTGAAAGAACTGGTTCTAGCCCCCGACGAAAAGGCCAAGCTTGAACTGATGGCCCGACGCCCTAAAACCGATCAACGCACGGCCCAGCGGGCGCGGATTGTCTTGGACTGTGCGTTGGGTTTGAGCAACACCGCCGTGGCGGCCAAGCGGCGGGTCACCCTCCCGACGGTGGGCAAGTGGCGGCGACGTTTTCTGGAGGGACGGCTGGGGGCCTTGGGCGATGCGCCCCGCTCCGGCCAGCCCCGCAAACTGACGGACGCCAAGGTCGAAGCTGTGATCACCCGCACGTTGGAAACGCGGCCCAAACACGCCACACACTGGAGCACCCGCACCATGGCCGAGGCCAGCGGTCTCAATCAAAA
>DATJYM010000032.1:0-37166 GCA_035499615.1 Candidatus Acidiferrales bacterium
GTGGACAATACCACCAAACCTGCGAATTAGCCACGTGCCGGCCGTTGGCAAACTTTTGACAATTTTCCCGTAACGGGCAAATTCTACCGCGAAACACGGCCGTCTTAGGGCGCCGGAATGTATGCCCGTTCAATATAAAGATTATTACGAGATTCTCGGTGTCCCACGGGACGCCGGAGACGGCGATATCAAGAAGGCCTTTCGCAAGCTGGCCCGGCAATATCACCCGGACGTGGCCAAGGACAAGAAGAAGGCTGAGGAAAAATTCAAGGAGGTAAACGAAGCCTACGAGGTCCTAAGCGACCCGGAAAAGCGCAAGAAATATGACCAGCTCGGTGCAAACTGGAAATCGGGCGCTGAATTTCGTCCACCGCCCGGATGGGAACATTTTGACGGCGGGCGGGCGTCCCGCGGCCGGGGGCAGGGCGGCGAGGATTTTGAATTCCACTTTGGCGGCACCGGTTTCAGCGATTTTTTTGAGCAGCTCTTCGGCTCGATGGGCGGACGGCGCGGTGGATTTGGACGTTTTTCGAATTTTGAAGAAACCGAGGCGGCCGAACGCGGACGCGACATCGAGGGTGACATCATGGTCACGCTGGAGGAGGCGATGCATGGGTCGGTGCGTACCGTCAATGTGCGCCACACCGTCGGCCGTTCCATCAAGACCGAGACGCACCAGGTCAAAATCCCTCCGGGAGTGACGGAAGGCCAGCGTCTGCGAATTGCCGGTCGCGGCGAAGTCGGCAGCGGTGGCGGCGCGGCCGGCGACCTGTACCTGCGGGTGCGGCTGGCCAAACACCCCGATTTCGAGGTCGAGGATCACAACCTGGTTTATGAAGCGGAACTGGCGCCCTGGGAAGCTGTACTGGGCGCGGAAATCCCCGTGCCCGCACCCGATGGAGGCGTGAATATTAAAATTCCGCCCGGAACCCAAAGTGGACAAAAGCTTCGCGTCCGCGGCCGCGGCCTCCCCGTCCGGGCCGGCGGCCGCGGCGATTTGTTTGTCGTCATCAAAATCAGTGTCCCGGCGAAAGTCTCCGATGCGGAAAGAAAATTGTGGGAACAACTTTCGCGCGAATCCAGATTCAACCCGCGAATTTGATCCGGGAAGAATGGCGTGTCGCGGTTCCGGATTGATAGAGGAATCGCCGGCCCAGTGTCCCTGCCAAAATAAATTATGTCCGCCAATATCATCCTCATCACCGGCGTCACGCGCGGGTTGGGTCGTGCCCTCGCGGAGGAATTCATCCGGCTTGGGCACGCCCTTGTGGGCTGTGGCCGGTCAGAAAGGGGAATTGACCAATTGCAAAAGCAGTTCGCCGCCCCGAATGACTTTGCCGCTGTCAACGTAGCGGATGATTCACAGGTTGCCGCCTGGGCCGGACGGATTTTGTCGTCGCACGGCCCGCCGGATTTGCTATTGAACAACGCCGCGCTCATCAACCGGAACGCGAAACTCTGGGAAGTCCCCGCGCAGGAATTTTCCGATGTGGTTGACGTGAACATCAAGGGCGTGACAAATGTCATCCGCCATTTCGTTCCGGCGATGGTCAAGCGCCGCCGCGGCGTCATTGTGAATTTCAGTTCCGGCTGGGGACGCTCGACGGAGGCGGAAGTCGCGCCGTATTGCGCCACCAAATGGGCAATCGAAGGCCTTACCCAGGCGCTCGCGCAGGAATTGCCGCCAGGCCTGGCCGCCGTGGCGCTCAATCCCGGTATCATTGCCACCGACATGTTGCAGAGTTGTTTCGGAGGGTCCGCTTCCGGTTATCCCCGGCCCCAGCTCTGGGCCAAAAGTGCCGTGCCGTTTCTATTGAAAATCAATTCCGACGACAACGGCAAGCCAATGACGCTGCTGGTATGAAGGACTGTTGAACAAAACCTCGCCGGACCGGATGGCGCAAACTTGACCGTACGGCCTGCAAACCGTAGCCTGAAGCAATGTCGAACGCGCCGCAGAAGAAAAGACGCAAAGCTGTAATCCTGGGCCTGGGATTGGACGCCGACGGTCATAAACGGATCACCACCGGGGACAATTTTGCGCTGGTCGGCGGCACGGAGGAAACCCATGAGCGGATGACCGAGAAGGCCATCAAGATCAACGAAAAGCTCAAGGAACGCGGCAAACAACTCGAGGAAGTCACCCGTGAGGAATTCGACGACATTGCGAGCGAGGTCGGCTTGAAGCGGCACAAACCGCGGTAACGCGATGTCCCAGACCGTGGTGTAAGGAATTGGATTCAGTAATGTGGACTGTTAGTCGTTCTTTTTTCTCCATTGACGGCGGCTTAAGTTTTTGCTAGAAAGAGCCGTGGCGTCTCCGTGGAAGACGGAGACATTATGAGCACATTTGAGATTTCCCGGGTAAAAGGGATTTGTTCTCGGATAGGGTTGTTTTTAAGGATTTTCTGTTTCCTGGTGGTGTCGCTGCCTGGGTTGGCCGCTTTCCCTGCAACCCTGACCCACCGTTATTCTTTTGATACTGATGCCGGAGACAATATTGGCAGCGCCGACGGTACTTTGCAGGGGAACGCCTGCGTCACGAACGGAGCTCTGGTTTTGGACGGCACCAACAGCAGTGTGCAGCTTCCCGATGATCTGTTCACCAATTACGATTCCATCAGTTTAGAACTCTGGTTTACTAATGGCGTCCTCACCAGCCCCAGTGCGCAGCTATACACGTTCGGCGGGACGAATGGGACGATAAGTTATGCGCTTTCGGGGCAGGGGGCCTATGTCTTGGGCGCAGGATCAAATGTCGTCAACCTTCCGGCTCCAGCAGTGGCCGGGACGGTGCATTTGCTGTGGACACAGGACGGCGCTTCGCAAACGGCTTGTTTGTACGTCAATGGAATTTTGGCGGGTGAGAACACCAATTTTACATTGACCCCGGCTTTGATCGGATCCACAACCGGTAACTACATTGGCGGTATCGGGTCTGCTTCAATTGCCTCCAATTTTCAGGGCAGCCTCCTTGAGTTTCGAACGTATCAGGGTGCATTAACGCCACTGGAAGCGGCGGAGTCGGATGCCGTGGGGCCGGACCAAATGCAGTCTGATGCCGGGGCATTGCAGGATCTGCGTCTGGTGTCACCTCCCCCCACCGGCCCGGGCGCATTGTTCCGGCTCGGGGTTTATGCGGATTTTGCGAACGTAACCAACGTTAATATCAGCACGCAGCCTGACTTGGTTCTGTCGTCCGACAACACAAATGTGATCTTGGTCGCGTCGGATCAGCGGCTGCTCACGGTCGGATTTGGCACGGCAGACATTACCGCCAATTATCAGGGCTTTTCCAATACCCTGGCGGTGACGGTCGTCGTGCCTCAGGATATCGCGCTGATTCATCGCTACAGTTTCAACGAGCCGACCAATGATTGGATCGTGCATGATTCCGCAAACAGTGCGGACGGTCAGCTGGTCGGCAGCGCTTCCCTGATTTCTTTTACCGGAGGAGGCGAGTTGACAATGGCGGGAGGTGCTGCGCCTTCATACCCCTATCCGAGCCTGGGTTATGTTGCCTTACCGCCTCACCTTATCTCCTGTCTAAGTGAAGTTTCAATTGAAGCGTGGGTGACATGGACGATTGGCTCGGGCGGCACGGCGGGTCGCTATTGGCAGCGGATCTTTGATTTCGGCAGCCAACAATATGTCGGGAATCCTCCATTTGTGGGAAGCACTTATTTATTCCTTACTCCGGCGGGCAGTCATTTTTCACCGGGTTGGCAGTTGCACACCACCATCAGCACGAACAATGGGCTTAACTTCGAAATACGAGGGTTGACTTGGACTAACTTTCTTCCATTCAACGTCACCTCCTTTGTAGCGGTGACCTACAGTCCGGTGCGCGGGATCATGAAAATGTATCTGAATGGGGTTCCGATTGCTGCGGGAAATGCCCCCTTGGGGTTGTGCGGAATTGTTGACACCAATGATTGGTTGGGCAGATCACAGTTTTCCCAGGATCCATTTTTCGCCGGCCGTTATGACGAATTCCGGATTTACCGGGGGTTGCTGTCGGATGTGGATGTGGCGGCGGAGTACGCTGCCGGACCTAATTCAGTAGGTGTGGATTACGTTTTGCACGATTTTCCATCCAGCAACTCGCTCACCATTACCTGGGGAACAACGGCTGCCAATTGGTCTTTGGAATCCAGCCCGTCGCTGGGTCCCGATGCCAATTGGACGTCGGTTCCGACCACGGGTCCGACGGCTCCGGCGCTGATCAATGGACGCTATTCTGTAACCGTGCCGATTTTGGGAGACACAAGCTATTTCCGTTTGCGCGCGCCGCCTTGAAAAGAATTGATTGGTTGAGTCTGCCGCTGCCACATACCGGTGTGAAATGACGGGACTAGGACAGAATGTTGTTCAGTGCCGCGCGGGATTTTTCCGGAGTTTCGTGCAAAATCGCGTGCCACCCGCGCGCCGCGCCACCGGCCACATTTTCGGGCCGGTCATCCAGATAGATGATTTCCGCCCCTCGCCGTCCGGCGCGCGTTTCCAACGCCTCGTAGATTTTTGCGTCCGGTTTCATGGCGCCCACCTCGTAGGAATAAATGTAGCCGTCGAAATTCCCGAAGAAGGGAAAGTTCCGGAGGATATGTTCGACCGCCAGATCATTCGTATTGGAGAAAATATAGGTCGGAACGTTTCGCCGTCGTAATCCGGCGTGAAGCTCAATCATCATCGGAATCTCCGTGAAGATATCGGCGAAGAAACCGCCGAATTCCTCCAGCCGGCCTTGAAAGCCGGTGGCCTTTCGCGCCTCCTCAAAAAATTCCGGCCGGGTGAGCCGGCCGGATTCGTAATCCACCAGCAGCGGGGAATGGAAAAAGAATCGTTCGACTTCTTTAGGCGGCAGGCAACTTCGTCCGGCGATGCGCGAAACGGCAATCGAATAATCAAAATCCACCAGAACTTTTCCAAGATCGAAGACGACTATTTTGGGAGAATTCATGGAATTACGAATTGGGAATTGGGAATATGACTTGCGGGCGATTCGACATTTGAAATTCGTCGTTCGAAATTCAAGCCATCTCCCGGCGGCCTTCCAGAGCGCGGCTCAAGGTCAGTTCATCGGCGTATTCCAGTCCGCTGCCGGCGGGCAGCCCGTAGGCAATGCGCGAGATTTTAAGCCCCTTGCGAGCCAGCCGCTTTGCGAGGTAATGGCTGGTGGCGTCGCCTTCCACGTCTGTCCCCAGGGCGATGACGATTTCCCTGATCGGTTCCTCCCGCAGGCGCTGTTCGATTCCGGCGATGCGCAGATCCTCCGGTTCCACGCCGTCCAGCGGCGAAATTTTCCCGCCAAGCACATGGAACTTGCCGTGGTAGGCCCCGGATTTCTCGATGCTCAGGATGTCCACCGCGCGTTCGACCACGCACACAAGCGATGCGTCCCGGCGCGGATCCGTGCAGATGGAGCAGGGGGATTGTTCGGTCAGGGCGCCGCAAACGTCGCAAAATATGATCTTTTCGCGGGCCGCCAGAATGATTTCCGACAGTTGCTTGACCACGGCTGAATCCGTCTGAACCAGATGCAAGGCGATGCGTTCGGCGGAGCGCGGTCCCACGCCGGGCAGCTTGCCCAACGCTGCAATAAGGGCGGTAATGGAATCAGGAAGCATAATCAGAACAGACGACGAAACAAAGAATGCAGAAATAGAATTGGCGTGCCCTGCATGGAAAATGACCTCTGCATTCTGTCTTCTTCCTGCTTCATTCAACCGAGCCCCGGCAGGCTTAATCCGGCAGTCACTTTGCCCATTTCCTTGTTGGCGATGTCCTTGGCTTGACTCAGCGCCTGGTTTGCAGCGGTCATGATCATATCTTCGAGCAGTTGCGCGTCGGAGGGGTTGAGCGCCTGTGGGTCGATTTTGACGGACGCGAGAGACCCATCGCATTTGGCCACGACCTTGACCGCGCCCCCGCCGCTGGTTGCCTCGATCGTGCGGGCGGCGAGTTGGGCCTGGACCTGTTCCATTTGCTGCTGCATCCGCGCAGCCTGTTTCACGAGTTTGCCAATGCTGCTCATTCAGTTGATAGTTGAGAGTTGATGGTTGGGAGAAAAATCAGGCGCGGACTTCAACGATCTGGCCCTTGAAAATTTCCAGGGCCTTTTGAATCAACGGATCTTTTTTAAAATCTGCCTTGTTAAATGGAACCGCCGTGGCTTTCTCTCTCGTGGCCGGCACGACGGGAGTCGCGGATTTAGCAGAAGCAACCGGTACCGTCGTGACTCCGGACGTTTGCGTCGCGAGGCCCGCGGGCGTTTCCATCTTGATGAATTTGATTTGGGCATTGGCATGGCCAAGCTCCATCAGTTTGGTCTGCAACAGTGTGTGATTCCTCGCGTTGTCCACCAGTCCAAGATGATCCTCAAATTCGGGATCGAAGCCGATGGTCAGAATGTTTCCTTCGAACGAAACCGGATTGGCGTCCACCAAATAACTGCGCGTAAATGGGCTGGCCCGGCCCACGGCCTCGATGAGTTTGTTCCAAAACACTGTCAAATCGGCGGAAACCGTCAGCGCTTCGGCACATGCCGGCGGAGCGCCGACCCCCGCGTCGGCAAGTTGTTGTTTGGGTTTTGCCTCTTTTGCTTCGTGCCGGGCTGGTGCCCGGCGCTCCGCGGCTGGAGCAGGAGGCGGGATGCCGCCTGAACTCGCAGGCTGGGAGCTTGCGCCACCCTGGCCGCGCAACGAATTCAACTGTTTCAAAACCGAGTCAAGATTCACGGCGTTGCGGGCTTCAATGGCCTTAAGCAACGCGACTTCCAGCAGGATCTTCCGGGAGGCGGCGTCGCGCAGGCGTAACTCGGAATCCGCCAGCACCTCAAGAATGCGCATCAGCAATTCCGTATTGGCGAGGGTTGATTGTTCCTTCAAGGTCGCCACCTCGATTTCGGATACCTCGAGCAATTTCATGTCGCCGCGCGAGACCTGGAAGATGAGCAGGTTGCGGAAATGGTTCAATAAATCAGAGAGTAATCGTCCAAGGTCCTTGCCGTTTTGCGCCAGTTCGTTCAATAAACCCAGCGCGGTCGGGATTTCCCCGGCGAGCACGGCCCGGCTCAGGGCGAGAATCTGGCCCTGCGCGGCCAGGCCGAACACGGACAGGACGTCGGCTTCTTCAATTTTATCGCCGCAAAAGCTGATCAACTGGTCGAGCGTGGATTCGGCATCGCGCATCCCGCCGTCTGCCCCGCGGGCGATGGCGTAGAGCGCGGGTTCGTCTATCTTCACCTTCTCTTGTTTGGCGATTTGGGCGAGCTGTTTGACGATGAGCAAGGCGGGAATGCGGCGTAAATCGAAACGCTGGCAACGCGAGAGAATCGTCGGTAAAACCTTCTCCGGGTCGGTCGTCGCGAACATGAACTTCACGTGGGCGGGGGGTTCCTCGAGCGTCTTGAGCAGCGCATTAAATGCCGCCGTCGAAAGCATGTGGACCTCATCGATGATGTAAATTTTGAATGGCGAATTGGCGGGGGCGTACTTGCAGGTCTCCCGCAGTTCGCGCACCTGCTCGACGCCGTTGTTGCTGGCGCCGTCAATTTCCAGCACGTCCAGCGAACGGCCCTCGGCAATCTCGATGCAACGCGGGTCCTTGTCGCTGAAATTGACCTTCGGGCCGCCCTCGCAGTTAAGGCATTTGGCAAAAATGCGGGCGATGGTGGTCTTGCCCGTGCCGCGCGGTCCGCAAAACAAGTAGGCATGCGCGATGCGCTTTTGCTCGATGGCGTTGGTCAGCGTGCGGGTGACGTGTTCCTGTCCGACCACGTCGGCAAAACGCTGCGGGCGGTACTTTCTGGCGATAACTTGATAGGCCATGGCGACAATATTTATGATCTGCAATTTATGATTTATGATTGTGCGCCAGGCGACGACTGCTGTTCAATTCGTAAATCGTAAATTTAAAACTGCAAATGAAAATGCCAGGGTGACCACGGCAGATGTCGAGCAGACTACCGTTGCTGCCTTCCGGCCCTGGCGGGGTTCGTAAGTCCACATTCCATGGGCCCTGGCGAAGAGAATTTGCCGCACAATGGGACGGGCTTCAATCACGAATTGACATTTTGTGCGGCGCCGTTTTTGATTGAAAGCGGATTTCAGCAGGTTCACAAATCAGCGTCGCATGAACGGGTCGAACCAGAATTTCAAGGCGTTCATGGTCCAGCCCGAGGTCGGGACGGAATCGGCGCCCGGCTGGATTTCCGTGGACAGGCGGCGGCTCCTTTTTCAGTCGGACGGGTTCGAATATGAAATTCCCCTGGATCGGCTCGAAGTCAGACTGGGTCGGGGCGCGGACCATCGGGTGTATTTTTGGGATGGGCGGCATTCCGGCGCGACCATTTTTACCGAAGACGATTCCATTCTGGAATGCGCGCCTTTGCTGCAGTCCAATCACGTCCGGAGCCAATTGGAAGCAATTCTGACGCGGAGAGAATTGGGGCGGCGCGTGCGCATCACACTTTATTGTTTCGCCGCGTGCGCCTTGCTGGCGTGCCTGGCCTCGCTTGCCACGGGGGTTATGGTCCGTTCGCTCGCGGCCGAGGTCCCGCCCCAGTGGGAGAAGACATTTGGCGACGAACAGATACAGGAATTGCGGACCAACCTGGTTTTTGTGGACGATTCGAATCAGGTGGCGCGGTTGACAGCGCTGGCGGCGCCGCTGGTC
The DNA here is from genome assembly GCA_035499615.1 of Candidatus Acidiferrales bacterium. Classification (GTDB taxonomy): domain Bacteria; phylum Verrucomicrobiota; class Verrucomicrobiia; order Limisphaerales; family UBA11358; genus UBA11358. The sequence continues at coordinate 8,677 of DATJYM010000032.1, forward strand.
CAGTCAGTCCCGGTGGGCGAAACCCGGTTTACCTTTCATGTCGTGGAAAGCGAGTATCCGAACGCGTTCGCCCTGCCGGGCGGGCACATCGTTATCACGACGGCCCTCTTGCGACTGGTGGACCGCCCCGAGGAATTGCTGGGGGTCATCGCTCATGAAATGGCGCACATCACGCAACACCATCACGCGCGCAAAATCATTTCCGCCGCCGGACCGCTGGTGATTTTTGGGATTTTCTTTCACAGCCGCGACCAGACGCTCGATGTGTTGAGCAGCGGATCGGGGTTGCTCGTAACCCAGGGTTTTTCACAGGAATACGAGTTGGAAGCGGACGATTTTGGATGGAAATACCTGGTCGCGGCGAACATTGATCCGCGGGGCATGATTGAAGTATTTAAAAAACTAAAAGCCTTTGACGCGCATTCCAAACTGGCGGACGTCCTGCCGCAGGCGTTCAACAGCCATCCGGCCCTGGACAAGCGCATCGCCCGGCTGCAAGCGCGGTGGGAAAAGCTTCCCCACAAATCGGGCTTCCTTCCTTTGGCGCCGTGGGACAATCAGCGACGGTGAACCATCCGCCCGGAAATTGTATTACCAGCCCAGATCCTCCTTCTTGGTGAGATAGAGGAGGCCGAGGATGCGCATGTTGACCGTCAGCAGATAGACACTGACGAAGCTCCACACCAGGCGGAATCCTATTGCCATTAACAGCATCGAACCGGAGGTGGTGGTAAACGTTACCGCCGTCATCCCAGCCGCAATCAGGTTGCCCACCTGGCTTATGCCAAAAATCGCGCCGAACAGGATGACGGTGACGAGATACGCGACGGGTACCTTGAGAATGGACGGCACGACCACCAGCGGGTTGCCGGCCAGGGGATTGTCCTTTATCGCGACGGCCAGAAACGCCATCGGAAAATAAACACAGCCCAGAATGACCGCGATGACGATCAGAGAAACGGGGACGTCAATATCGAAGACCCGGGCCACTACCAGTCCAATGGCCACGCCAAAGGCCGCCAGCACCGTCCCGGCCAGGCGGAGAAAACCGGCGAACACGTCGTCCAGCCCCGGCAACTCCGGCATCTGCATCTCCTCGGCGGCCGTGGCGTGAATGATGTTTTGCATGTAGGAGAACAAATAGCCATAGGCGATAATCTTGGTCACGATCGAGAACAGGCCGGAACTGATAAACTGCAATCCGGCGATGACGAAGGTGCCCACAATCAAAACCAGAATTCCGCTGCCCTTGAAGGGATAGACGACGGTTCCCGGGAGACGGGCATAAAAGCCTTTGATCTGTTCAGGGTGAAAATCGACTTCCAGGGGTACGCATTCCACACCGCAGGTTCGGCACATCTTTTTGGCAACACCGCCGGCAGATCGCGTCGTCACGCACAATTCGCAAAAGGTGCGATTACACTTCTGGCACTGGTAACGGGCGACGGACTTCGGGTGAAATTTGCAGAATAACCTGCCCCCGGACAAAGGAATTCCCCCGGTCGGCGCCTCCATCAAGGGCGGGGGAACCGGGGGCGCTATCGGGGGTGGCGGTGACCCGGCCGCACGCGAAGCGACCCGCAATCCGGGGGTTGCCGGGGTGGAAATCGGTGGAGGGTTCTGCGGTCCGTCCGCTTCCAAAAGAAGTTCCACACCCCCCAACCTGAACTTTTGCCCCGGCTGCAATGGTGACTCCTTCACCTGCGCCTCATTGACAAAGGTCCCATTGGTCGAGCCCAGGTCCCTGACTATAATCTCGGCGTTGTTGACCACAATGTGACAATGCGAGGTGGAAACCGAAGGCTCGTTAATTTGGAAATGATTGTGGTCGCCCCGCCCAAGGGAGTTGACTCCTTCTCGGAGGGGTATTTCCCACGCGCCGTCTCTACCCGGGTTGACGATGAGCCGAGCCATTGTTCAGGGAAAACAGATGCCTTCTACTTTGTTTGTCCAGCCTTGTCACCATTTATTTCAACGGTGCGTTGCCGGGTTTTGCTGAAATAACCGGATACGGATCGTCACCCCCGCTGCCGGCGCCTCTGCATTGAATTAAATGATGTCGGGTAAAAAATTTTAATTTCCCCAAACGCGAGGCATGGAGTAGAATCGCCTGAACGTCAGACGCGATCGCCCACATGGACTGGATCCAACAATTACAGTCCGCAGACTGGCACCGGGTTACCGGCTGCGTGCTGGAGGCCTATCTGCTCGGTTGCTTCGCCACCGGTTATTACCTCGTTCGAGCCCGCACGGGCAAAGACCTCCGGACCATTGAAAGTGGCAGCATCGGCGCGCGCAATGCCGGAAGGGTCCTGGGCAAACCCGGTTTTTTCCTGACGGTGCTGGGGGATCTCGCCAAGGGCGCCTTGGCCGTGTGGATTGCGTGGAAATGGACCGGCGACCCTCATCTTGCCCTGTTTGCCTTGTTGGCGGTCGTCGTGGGCCATCTTTGGCCGGCGCAACTGCGTTTTCAGGGCGGCAAGGGCGTCGCCACCTCCCTCGGCGCGTTGCTGGTCTTCGATTATCGCGTCGCGCTGGTGTTTCCCGTGCTGTTTATTGTCGGGTTCGCGCTCATGCGCAAAACCCTCCTCCCGGGGATGTTTGCCTTTGCTTGCCTGCCCATGGCCGCCTGGTTGCTGAACTGTGACAACTTCACCGTGGCTCTTTTGACGTTTTTGGTGGCGTTGATTTTGTTTGCGCACCGGAGGAATTTAACCGAAGAATTTGTCGAGTTGGCTGCGCGCCGCCGCGGTCACGAAACCTGAACCGCCTGAACTATGAGTGCACAGGATCCATTGACGTTCAAGTCCGCGACCGAAGATTGGGAATTCGAGCAGATTCACCGGCTCAATTACAAAACCTTCGTCGAGGAAATCCCTCAACACCAGCCCTCGGCCACGCAGCGGCTCGTGGATAAATTTCACCCGGAAAACACGTACCTGATTTGTTTGCAGAATCAAAAGCTGGTCGGCATGCTCGCCGTGCGCGGCAGCCGGCCGTTTTCCCTCGACCAGAAACTGCCCGACCTCGACGTCCACCTGCCGCGGGGCCGGACCATCTGTGAAATACGGCTGCTCGCCCTCGAGAAAAAATTCCGCGGAGCGCGAGGCGGCCAGATCTTGCAGGGCATTCTGGCGCTGCTCTGGCAGCACGGCGTCGAGAAAGGCTACGACCTCGCCATCATTTCCGGCACGACGCGGCAATTCAGATTGTACCAACATCTCGGCTTCGTGCCGTTCGGCCCGGTCGTCGGCAGCGGAGACGCACAGTTTCAGCCCATGTATGTGACGCTCGAAACCTTTGAGGTCACGGCCCGCGAATTTCTGCGGTCGTCGCCCGCCCGTTCGTTCCAGCCCAGCGCGGTCAATTTCCTGCCCGGACCGGTCGCGATCCGCCGCGAGGTACGCCGGGCGTTCGAACAGGCGCCGGAATCACACCGTGGCAACAGTTTCAAGAAGGATTTCCAGTCGGCCCGGCAAATCCTCTGCGAACTGGTCCGCGCCGGAAATGCCGGGCTGTTCATGGGTTCCGGCACCCTGGCCAACGACGTGGTGGCCGGGCAATTGTCATTGCTGGGCGGGCGCGGTCTGATTTTAAGCAACGGCGAATTTGGCGAGCGGCTCATGGACCAGGCGCGCCGGCTTAACCTGAAATTTGATGGCTTGAAATTCAACTGGGGTGAACCCTTTGATTTGGCGATGGTCGAGAAGAGATACTTTTCTACCGTTCCAGAATCTCCGGGCAAAGGATATCCGTCCGCTCATTCTAAAAAATCGTCAACCGTCAATCATCAACCGTCAATTGACTGGCTTTGGTGCACACACTGCGAAACCTCCACCGGTCTTTTGGCCGACTTGATGAAGCTCAAGGAACTTTGCGCCCGGCACGGGACCAAACTGTGCCTCGACGGCATCAGCACCATCGGGACGATGCCCGTGGATTTGACCGGTGTTTATCTGGCGTCCGGCTCCAGCGGCAAGGGGCTGCGCGCCTATCCGGGACTTTCCATGGTGTTTTACCATCACGAGGCCCCCGCCGCGTCCGACAAGCTGCCGCGCTACCTCGACCTCGGTTTTGGTGCGCAGCACGAAGGCACGCCTTTCACTTTTTCCTCGAACCTGTTGCACGCGCTGCACGCCGCGGTGAAACGTGTGAACTGGGAACGTCGCTTCGCCGAAACCGCTGAATGGTCGGCTTGGTTGCGTGAAAGGCTGACTGGAATGGGCTTCAATCTGATCGGCGCCGGCGCGTTGTTGTCACCGGCCGTCATCACCATCGTGCTGCCGCCGGAGATGAATTCGACGAAAACCGGCGAAGCGATGCAGGAAGCCGGTTATCTCCTCAGTTACAACAGCGAATATTTGCGCCGGAAAAACTGGATTCAAGTCTGCCTGATGGGCGAATGCACGCACGAGAAGGTCATTGCCCTCGCCAATGCGCTCAACCGCGTCTGCTTCCATCGCCGCAATGTTCAGCCAGCAATGGTGGCAGCTGAAAAATCGTACCGAACGTTTTCACCCTGATAACCGATTTGATGGCGTCAGACCTGGTGTGCAGATGAAACCTATCGCCTTGTCTGCAGTCATTTTGTTCCTTCTTACGGGCTGCACCAAGGAGTCGGCGTTTAACGAGCCTGAGCTCCAATCGAATGACCCGCGTACTCGCGGCGCTGTGGTGGATGTTCGTTATGGTTATCACGGCGACCAGCTCCTGTTTGTGGTTTTCCAGACGAGTCTTATGGGCGAATCGCATACTGAATTTGAAATCGCTCCTGTTTCTGACCCAATGAAAACACCTGTCATCACACCGCATTATGACCATTGGATTCAGTTGCCCGACGGGACGCGGAAGGACCTGCCCGGTTCACGAATGATGTTTGAATACGATTTGGGCGGGGCCTTTACCAACAGGCCTATTGATGTGACTTTGGACGAGTTCCGGAAGTGGCAGGCATCAATCCCTGAGACTTACTCGATTGAGAATCTGGAAGAGTATGTGGCTCATCAGCGGAGGCTTAAATAATTCGAGGCTTCAAGATGCTGCCTTACTCCGGGCCGGAACATTTAACGGCCAATTTCAAGTCATTGGGGAGATAAGCCCCGGTTCATCGGCCTGCCGGATTTAATCATCGCCTTGTGATCGCCGGAGAGCGAGTGCACGTTGTGATAATCCATTTTTCGCCGCTGCGGTACTGTTCGTTTCATTTTTGACGGGAACTTGAGGTCCAATTAAGATTTTCCCCCGATATTGTAAATGGCGGATTCAACCACAGGGAAGCTATGTCAGATGATAAAACAGAAGACACGCTGGTCATCATCAAACCGGACTCATTCTGGCGCAATCTGGACGGCCAGGTCGAGGCCCGCTTAAAGGCTTTGGGACTGACCGTCGTGGCGGAATGCACGCTGGCCGGGAACGAGAACCTGCCGGAGGAAAAATGGAAGGAATTTTATTTTCCAGCCATTGGCGACCGGCCGCCGTGCCTGGATGGCACTTCCAAATATATGGCTTACGGCCCGGTAAAGGTCATCCATTTCACGGGCGAGAATGCCATCCAGAAGGTCCGCAAGGCTGTGGGCGCCACCATGCCGTGGAAGGCGGACCCGGGCACGATTCGCGGTGACTTCTTTCCAGGCGCCAAGGAGGCGAATGCTTCGTATCGGCTGAAATTCCAGCAACCCGGTGATGATCAGTTTCTATTCAATATGATTCACGCATCGGACTCGGAGAGGAGTTTCGCGCGCGAAATCCATTTTTTTCCAAAACTGAAGTAGCGGCTTTCGGTGGAAAGCCGCACTCTTTAATTCATTGGAGTAGGCGGCGCTCGGCCGAGGCGCCGCTACGACTTTTGCAGGTTCACGCGCCACCTTTCATCGGCCAGCCGGATTGGACCATGACCCGGTAACCGCCGGAGAGCGAGTGCACGTTGCGATAACCCATCTTTTGCGCCGCATCGCACGTGAGCGCCGACCGGAACCCGCCGCCGCAATACATGATGATTTCCGTGGACGGGTCGGGATAGAGCTTTTCCAAATCGCGCTCCAGAATTCCCTTGCCCAGATGCACGGCTTCGGCGGCATGTCCATCCTGCCATTCATTGTCCTCGCGCACGTCCAACAAAATTGCCTTCGGATTCTGTTTCAGCCGTTCGCGGGCCTGTTCGAGAGTGATTTCGTGAACGTGAGTTTTTGCGTCGTTTACGAGTTTGAGAAAGCCGGGCGAATGATCCATGCCGCAAATTAATTAGCAATCGGCCACGGTCAAATCAATTTGATCGATCGCTCCAGGTGCGCCGCGCATTCCTCTTTGCGCCGTAGCTTTTGGCAGGGACGGCCCGCTGCACCGCCCGGGCATCGCATCGCGATGCCGCTGCCGGCGGCCTATAAATTTCATTGGCAAGCCGCGCGCAGGTTGGCTAACTCCCGCCGTGTCGCAATCCAAAACAAACGCGGCGGTGGCGGGCAGTCTGTTGTTCACAATCATCCTGTGGGGCGGGAACAACGCCGGTACCAAGTGGCTGGTCATGGTCTGGCCGCCGATCTGGACCGGCAGCATCCGTTTTCTCCTGGCCGGGGTGCTGCTTTTCGCCGTGTTGCGTTACACCTCATGGCTGGGGCAACCCCACCCGCTGACTTCCAATTTGCGACGGCAATTATGGCTGCGCGGCGGTTTGATTCTTGCGCTGTACATCGTCGCCTTCAATTGGGCCTTGCGCCTGACCAGTGCCTCGCATGTGGCGTTATACCTGGGCGCGTCGCCGGTCTGGGCTTTGCTCTGGGAGGAACGGCCACGACCGAGCTGGGCGAGCGCAAAACGGTATGGCGCGGCTTTGCTGGCGGTGAGCGGGGTGCTGGTCCTGTTATGGCCCGCGCTGCGGGCGGTCCAGGCGGATCTGCTTGGAGAATGTTTCGGTCTGGTGTGCAGTGTTCTCTGGGCGTATTTCAGCCGGCAAATGCGGTTTCTGAGCGTGCAACTCAGCGGAACGGAAGTCGCCGCGCACACGATGTGGATGTCCGGAGTGCTGCTGTTGCCCTTCGGGCTGGCGGAAATCAGCACGCGGAGCCTGCCCCTCAATGCCTCGAGCCTCGGCGTGCTGGGATTTTGTGTCCTGTTCGGCGGCGTGATCCCTTACGCGCTCTGGAACGACGCGCTGCGCCGGTGGCATACCAGCCGGGTGATGTTGTTTAACAACCTGATCCCGCTCAGCACGATGACCTGGGCGCACTTCTTCCTGCGTGAACCGATCACTCCCACGTTCTGGGCGGCAATGATTTTGATTGTGGCCGGGGTTTTGTTGGGGCAAATGAATTGGCCGAAGGCGCCGTAAACACAGAATAATCCTGGCTTTCCGTGCCTGACCGTCAAACCTATGGACATCAAAAATCTCAACGAAGTCCCTCCGTTCACCACCAAGGACGGCTCGGAGATCCGTGAACTGCTGGCGCATCGTAATTCCGGCATTCGCCACCAAAGCCTCGCGGAGGCGCGTTTGCCTGTGGGCGGCAGCACCCAGGAGCATTATCATGTCAGGACCGAGGAGATTTATTTCATCACCCATGGCAGCGGGCGGATGCGGATTTCCGGCGAAACCCGCGAGGTAAAGCCCGGTGACGCCATTGCGATTTTACCCGGTCAAAGGCACAAGCTATGGAACACCGGCCGGAGGACGCTTCGGTTGCTGTGCTGCTGTGCGCCGGCCTATGAGCACGACGACACCATACTTACTGAATCGTGAATTGACCTGTACCCTGTCGCGCGCTTAACTGTTGCCATGAGATTTACAATGCTCTTGGCCTTGCTGGTGATGGGGATATTGGCAAATGGCTGCGCCCTTTTCCATCATCACCCGGCGCAACCGGCAATGTCGGCGTCATCCGGCGCTAATCCGGCGCCAGCCGCGCCGAACGCCGGTTTGAACCCCATTGTAACGCCGGACAATTCGCTGACCGCCCGGGTCGCCTCCTACAACGCCACCGGACGGTTTGTCGTTCTCAGTTTTCCCGTGGGCCGGATGCCGAACATGGATCAAATGCTGTTCCTGTACCGCAATGGCTTGAAAGTGGGTGAGGTAAAAATCACCGGTCCCCAACGGGACAATGACACCGTGGCGGACCTGGTTACGGGGACAGCCCAGGTGGGCGATGAAGTGCGCGATCAATAAGCCACGGACCCGCGCTTTTATTCCTGCGGTTTGTCGGTGAACGACTTGGCGGTTTTCGGCAGCACGGCTTTCCGGTACGGCGAATGAAGATTGAAATAAATGCCGCACAACGGGCGGGCTTCGTCGTTTTGACTCAGGATGATGGTCACCTGTTTGTCGAGGGCAATACCGTGACGCAACCCTTCCCCGCGATTTTCATAAGCCTTGATGGCCTTGGCCATCAGTGAAACGAGCGACGCCTCGAAATCCTCCGGCGTTTTGTCAATGCACACAATGTAGCGTTCGTAAGCCTTGACGGCCTCAGCAATCTCCCGCTTGTACGTCTCGAAAGTCATTACCGCCATAATAAGCCCTCCGACATAAATTGCAGCATAATTTCATCCGGCCGTCACGCGCTTTCCGAAGCCGGATCGTGGACCAAATAACGCCGTGCCGATGCGTACCAGGGTTGCCCCTTCCTCGATCGCCGCCTCGAAATCGCCGCTCATCCCCATGCTCAAATGGGGCAGGGGAGCGCCCAGGATTTGCTCGCATTGAATTTTCAATTCGCGCAACCGGCGAAAATGCGGTCGTGCCTTTTCCAGATCGGTGACATACGGCGGCACGGTCATCAAGCCATGGATCTCAATGCGCGGCAATTGATTAAGGGTTTCCAATTCCGTCAACAGTATTTCCGGCGGATAGCCGAACTTGCTCGCTTCGCCCGCGACGTTGACTTCCAGCAAAATCGGCATCGTCCTGGCCGCCTGTTCGGCGCGCCGGCTGATTTCCTGCGCCAAAGGCAGGCCGTCCACGCTCTGAATCATTTCAAACCATTCCACCGCATCCCGGCATTTGTTCGACTGCAAATGCCCGATGAAGTGCCAGCGCAATTTGCCCGGGCACAACGGGATTTTAGCCCTGGCCTCCTGGATTTTGTTTTCCCCAAAAAGCATCTGGCCGCAGTCCGCCGCCGCGAGCACGACCTCCGGCGCCTGGCTTTTGGTCACCGCCAGCAAGGTCACCGAGTCGGGAGCGCGTCCGGCGCGTTCGCAAGCGGCATGAATCCGTTGCCGGATTTGTTCAACATTTTCAATCAAGCTCATGCCACCATCATAAATTGTGTGCCGTCGGTCGCAAATTAAACTGGACAGAAAACTCTGCCGCCGTTAAGCTGGACCCCATTAGGGGCGCTTCATAATAGCATAATGTGAACGCAAGAGCCGATTTTGTGAAACCGAACCCGAGCCAGCGTGGAGGTGAGTTTGTTCGACATGGTGTCCTGTCCGTCGAAGGCTGCCGGAGTCTTTGGATCGGCTTGGCCGTCCTGACTCTGGCTTCCGGGCTCGTGATGAGGGCGGGCGCCCAATGTGACCTCCAGATCGTGAGCGCGGGACCTTGTCTGCCCGACGGCTCAGCCGGGACACCGGCGGAAGGCGAAAACTATGGCCTGCGGGTGGTGGTCAACGTCGTCGGCACGCCCACCAACTCTTTCCGCATCAAATGGACCCTCGCCAACGTCACCTATTATTTTGACAACATCAACCTGGGGCCGGGAAACGGTTACTGGTGGTATTTCGAGTGGACGATGAATCTGGATGACCCGATCCCCTGGAGTGTGACGCTGGACCCGGATGGCACCAGCGGCGACACCAATCTGGCGAACAACGTCGCGGGCGGCACTTTCACTCCGGGACCACCGACCAACGTCGTCCAGCTTTACGAGGCCCGCCTGGTGGGTGGGTCCGAAACTGCGCTACTCGATTACACCAACGGCGGTGGCAGCAACCTGGCTTGGGAAATCTTCGGCCAACCGACCTCCCATGGAGCGCAGAAGGTGATGCATGTGGCCGCTCCCTCAAATGCCACCAGCATCGTGACCGCCCCGTATGGAGTCCCGGTACTTCAGATTGCCCGGACCAATCCGCCTACCGCCGTCTATCAGGACACGGAAACTTTTACAGCGCAGTTGAGCGGGATGTGCGTGAACCCCACCATTCTCCGGGGGGCGACCTGGGCCGACCTGGCCGGCATGTCATCGAACTGGACCCAATGGCTCGTGCCGGATCAGATTTGTGAGTCCACCAACCCGGCGATAACCAATTTTGTTGCGGAATCCCTGCCGGCCAACTTTCAAAGCACGTTGACGCCGTATGACACGGCGCGCCTTTTGCATCTGGCGGTGATGAGAGCTCTGACCTACCAGGAACCTCCCTACCATGCCGATGCCGTCGGCGTGTTACAGGACGGCGTGGCCGACTGCGGTGGCTTCTCGGCGCTGCTGACCGCCTGTCTCCGGTGTGTCGGCATTCCCGCCAGGCGGGTTTCGGGGTTTTGGCTGGGCGACACCTGGCCCAGCAGTTCGCAAGACTTCAATACGCAATGGCATGTCCGTGCCGAGTTTCACCTGCCGGTGTCCGGCGTTGACTGGCTGGTGGCCGATGCGACCGTCGGCAACGGCTTGGATCCGACCGGCACCTATGCCTACGATTTTGGCTACGTTCCGGACGCCAATGATTATTTTGCCGTGGACGTGGGCGACGCCCACGAATTACCCTATTACAATTTCCCGATGCTCCAGGTGCCTAATTTGTGGTTTTACAGTGAAGGCATTTTTTACTTCAACTACGCCTGCCAATATTATCTTCAACCGCTGGGCCAGTTGAGTGTGTCGAACTTCGCCGCCGGCTCCTTCCGGTTCAACTTGACCAATGCGCCGGGCGACGGCTCCATCATTATCGAAACCTCGACCAACCTGGTTTCCTGGTCGCCTGGTGTGACCAATGCTGCCAGTGCCAATACCAATTCTTTTTCTTACACTTTCCCGGCGGTTATTACGGGCCGCCAGTTTTTCCGGGCAAACCAGATTCCCTGAGCCGCTGAATAATTTTCCCCCAATGAACCACTGGCTCGTAAAACAGGAACCGGAAGATTATTCGTGGTCCGACTTCTTGAAAGACGGCAAGACCGCCTGGACGGGCGTCCGCAGCTTTGCCGCGCGCAAGCACCTGCGGGCCATGAAATCCGGCGAACTGGTTTTCTTTTATCACAGCGGCGAGGCGAAATCCGTTGTCGGTCTGGCGCACGTCGCCCGCGAGGCTTATCCGGATCCGACGGCCGGCGACGAGGATTGGGCCGCGGTTGATCTTGTACCGATCAAACCACTGGTCAAACCTGTCACTCTTCCACAGATCAAAGCCGACAGGATTTTAAGGGAAATGGTATTGGTGAAACAGTCCCGCCTGTCCGTGCTGCCGGTGACCGGAGGGCAGTTCACGCGGTTGCTGGAGTTGTCGGCAACGAAGGTTTGACGTTCCGGGCACGGAGCCGCAGCGCGGTTTCCTCACGGCGGCGGCGTTTATATTCAAATAAACCGGCCCACGGGAACAGGAGCGCGATGACCACGAAACCGATGACCGTCTGCCAGGCATCGGCCACAACAAAGATCTGGATGGCGGTGGTTGCCACAATCACGAGCGGCAGATGGAACGCAAAAACTGCCAGTGAGTGGCGTCCCAGCAACGCGAACGGCGCCAGCAGCCGGGCAGGAGGATGTGGATTCCAGGCCAAAAACAGTGCAGTCCAGGCGCCAAAGTCGAAAACCCGCAGGGGGCCCAGTGTCCATTTGTCCATCCAGAGAAAGATATCGGGATTGATCCAGGCCTGCGGCCACAATCCCCACCTTAGAGATAATGCGGTGAACACGATGGCCGCCGCCGGCAAGGCCACCGCCCGACGGTATCGAGGGCTGATCACCTGGCGGCGCAGAGAAATTTCGCCGAGGGCCAGACCGCACATCCAGAGGAATTGCCAGGCGCAAAGATCAAAAGAACCCCAGCGCAATGGCAGCAGGCGCGCGGGATCGCCGATGATGCGGACGTCCCATTTAAGCTGGGCCGCCAGCCAACCCAGCGCCGAGACAGCCAGCAGGATTCCCCAACCACGCCGCCGCGCGAAGGCCAGCAACCAGGGCGTTACGCCCAGGAATATGACGTAAAGCGGCAGAATGTCGAACAGCGGCGGCTGGTGCAGCAGCAGCGGCATCAGCGCCAGACTGCCCCGGGGATGAGCGAGAAAATCGGAAAAGTGATTTGCCAGCGGTGGCAACGAAGTAGCCAGCGCCCACACGACCAGCACAATGGGCATCAACACCGCCAGATGAACGAAATAAATCCACCGGGCACGCCGCCAGGCACGAGACGACATCCCCACCCAATCCGACTGCTGGTAAGTCCGTCCATACACGATTCCGGCCAGACACGCGCTCAGAAATATAAAGCCTTCCGCGGCGCCATTGCAGCCCGAAGGATCCTGGAATACATGCGACAACGGTGTCGGCACATGCACCCCGGCCATAATGATTAAAAACAAACCGCGCAACGCATCCAGGCGCGCCTCGCGTGGTTTCTTTACCGCCGGGTGGACCGGCGCTTCCCTCGGCTCCGACTTGATCGAACTGCTCACCACAAAACTTTATGATAACTGAATTCCCGTTGAGTCAATGACTTTTGATTTTGGTAACTGGACAATTTTTGTTATCGCCACGGCATTTTCGATACAGGGGGGAATGCTTGACCGAATGGGAGGGGCAGGATAGTTATCGCCCTGAACACCGGCAAAAACCCTAAACCCACAACTCCTATGACCGAATCCAACTCGATTCAAATGAAGGACACGACAGCCAATCCGGCTCCGTTGGGGCTGCTCGCCTTCGGGATGACGACCGTGCTGCTTAACCTGTCCAACGCGGGCTTCTACGAACTTAACAGCATGGTCCTGGCGATGGGAATTTTCTACGGCGGTCTCGCCCAGGTCATCGCCGGCGCGATGGAATGGAAAAAGAACAACACCTTTGGAACCACGGCATTCACCTCCTATGGCATGTTCTGGCTGACATTTGTGGGGCTGGTGCTGCTCCCCAAAACCGGTGCGATTGGCGGACCCGACGACAATGCCAAGGCTGCCTACCTCGTCTGCTGGGGTGTTTTTACCGGGGTCATGTTCATCGGCACACTGAGGATAAATCGCGCCCTCCAATTCATTTTCCTCTCATTGACCATTTTGTTCTTCCTGCTGGCCTACGGCGAGGTCGGCGGTGTCGGCCCCGGCTTCAAACATTTTACCGGTTACGAAGGCATCGTGTGCGGCTTGTCCGCCATGTATGCGGGACTGGCCCAGGTGCTCAACGAACTGGCGCGCCGGACGGTTCTGCCTTTGGGCCCGGTTCAAGTGCGTTAAAGCGAAGCCAGTACCGGTCAACCCCCAAGAGTGGCCCTCACGCTGTCACCCAAAACGGTGACCATGCGCCCGACCTGGGCGCGGGTGGTGCAATACGGCGGCATCAGGACAATCACGTTTCCGACCGGGCGGGTGAGCACGCCGCGTTTGGCCAAGGCTTCACAAACCCGAATGCCCGCGCGTTCGGACAGACTAAACGGTTCGCGCGTCCGCCAATCACGCACCAGTTCGATTCCGGCAATCAAACCGACCTGCCGGATATCGCCGACGTTCGGCAACGCCCAGAGTGACTGCAACGCGTCGTGCAGGTTTTCTGCCAACACCTGTCGCGAACAGATGGATTCCCGGCTCTGCAGAATATCCAGGCTCGCCAGTGCCGCAGCGGAACCCAGTTGATTGGCGGTGTAGCTGTGGCCGTGAAAAAAGGTTTTGAATTCCTCGTATCGGCCAAGAAACGCATCAAAGATTTTCCGCGTCGTCAGCGTCGCCGCCATCGGCAAGTAACCGCCGGTCAGCCCCTTGGCCAGGCACAGAAAATCGGGTTGTACCCCCTTGTGGTGTGAGGCGAATAACGTTTCTTTGTAGGAGCCGACGTAAGGGGGCTCTGGCTCGCTTCTTATCCTTGAAACGAGACTCCTCACGTCGACTCCTACCTGGCCGGCGCGCCCAAAACCCGTCATCACTTCATCGGCAATCAGCAAGGTGCCATGGGCCAGGGCCATATCCGTGGCCCGACGCAGCCAGCCCGACGGTTGCGGGATCATCCCCGCGGCGCCCTGAATCAACGGCTCAAACACAAACGCGGCATAAGGATTCCCTCGTTTCTTACGCGCGTAAAATTTCTGTTCAATCTTGCCGAGGCATTCCCAGTGGCACCGGCGATACTCACGCGCATCGGCGCGTTCCGGCCGGGCTCGGTTAAACGGACACCGATAACAATAGGGGGCCATGACCTTGTCCGTTTTGAATAAAAGCCCCGAATAGCTGCGGTGGAACAGATCAATGTGGCCGAGAGCCACCGCGCCCACGGTATCGCCGTGATAGGCGCCTTCCAAGGACAGGAATTCGGGTTGCGCAACTCGGGAAGACTCTCGCCCCGCCAATTTGCTGCGTTCCCGCCGGGTGAATTCGTAGGCAAGTTTAAGTGCGACCTCCAGGGCGGTTGAGCCGTCATCGGAGAAAAAAACCTTCGCGAATTTACGATTTGCGATTTTAGGTTTCCGCGCCGCCTTGGTTGCCGAATCGTAAATACCATTGGCCGCTTCGATCAGTTTTTCAGCCAACAACGATGCCGGTTCATTGGCTAATCCGAGGGCGGAGCTGTGGGCGATTTTGCCAAGTTGCCGCCGGATGGCCCGGGTGATTTTGGGATGCCGATGGCCGTGGAGATTGGTCCAGATGGACGAGTTGGCGTCGAGATATTCTCGCCCGCGGACATCACGCAGAACGGCGCCCTGGCCTTCGACAATCACAATCGGCTCGCTCCGCAGCCAGTCGCGCATTTGAGTGAAGGGATGCCAATGAAACCGATGATCAAGTTGGGCGAGCCGGTGCATTCGATTGCGATTTGCGATTTACGATTTGTTCCAGGGCGGCGGCGAGTTGATTGATTTCCTCGGCGGTGTGACCCGCCGTCAGCGTCACGCGCAAGCGCGCCTGCCCGCGCGCGACGGTCGGATATCGGATGGCAGGCACGAAAATGTGCAGCTCGCGTAATTTACCGGCGGCTTCGACAGCCCTGGCTTCGTCACCGATGACGAGCGGGATGATGGCGCTGGGAATCGGTGGTTGGCAATTTGCGAGTGGCGAGTGGAATTCCCTGACGCGTGCCCAAAGTGATTCCTGCCGCAACTTGCCCTCCGCAGATTGAATAAACTCAAGGCCCGCTTTTGCCGCGGCGGCCGCGGCCGGGACGGGCGCGGTGGAAAAAACGAAGCTGCGCGCGCGGTTGACCAGAAAATTGATCAGCCCGCGCGATCCGCAGACATATCCGCCACTCGCACCGAGGGCCTTGCCGAGCGTCCCCATTTGAATCTCAATTTGGCTGCCTACCCCGAACTCTTCGGCCAGACCGCGGCGATGTTTCCCGTAAAGACCCGTGGCGTGGGCTTCGTCCACCATCAGCCACGCCCCGTGTTTTTCCTTGAGCGCAACCATCTCCCGCAATGGCGAGGCGCCTCCGTCCATCGAGAAAATGCTTTCGGTCACGACCAGAATGTGACGAGTGGCAGGTGACGGGTGACGTGAATCGCCGGTCGCCCATTTGAGTTTATCCTCCAAATCATTCAAATCGTTGTGGGCAAAGACACGGATTTTGGCGCCACTCAGCCGGGCCGCATCCACAATGCAGGCATGGACCAGTTTGTCCAGAATGACAATGTCATCCTTGCCCAGCAACGCGCCCAGGGTTCCCACCGCTGTGGCATAACCCGAGGAAAAAGTCAGAGCGGCTTCGGTGCCTTTAAAAGCGGCCAGCGTTTCCTCGAGTTCATGATGAGGCGCCAGCGACCCGCAAATGAGGCGGGCCGCGCCGGAGCCGGCGCCAAATTGTTCCACCGCCTTGATCGCGGCTGCCTTGAGTATTGGGTCGTTGGCGAGTCCGAGATAATCGTTCGACGAAAAATTCAAGAGCGTCTGCCCGGCGACCCGGATGTGGGGAGACTGCGGTGAATCCAGGCGGCGCAATTCACGAAGCAAACCCTGGCCGCTGATGGCGTCCAGTCGTTGCTGTAAATCCATGTCGAATGAGGTCACACCCGAATTTAAGATTTACGATTTGCGGTTTACGAGCAAAAAGGCGGAAGTTGTGCCAGGGGACCGGATTTGAAATTCAGTGAGAGGGGATTACCCAGCGTCCGTCGATCATGCTCGCGTGCACCGGGCCGGTGTGGCCGAGCACGGTTTCATAAACACTCCGGTTTCCCCGGTCGGCCGGAATCGCGATCAGATCGGCGAACGCGCCTGGGGAAAGTTCGCCGATTTGTCCTTTCCTGCCCAGCGCCCGTGCTCCGTTGACGGTGGCCATCTGGAGGATTTGCTCGGGTGAAACGGTTTTATCGCGGGCGGCGAGCGCGCGCATCTCCCGGAACATGTCCAGCTCGGGTTTTTGCTTTTCAACCACGCGAACCGTGGCCAGGCTGTCGGTGCCGAGGCACACATTAACGCCGGCGGCGGCGAGCCGCTCGCGCCGGAATGGGGGATGGCGAAAGTAGGCGTGACTGCTGGGACAGTGGACGACGTTTACCTGCGATTGGCCCAGCAGGGCGGCGTCGCCGCGCGCCAGCAGGTTGGCGTGAATGGCAATCAGGTTTTTGCCAAGCATTTTATTACGGGCAAGGTGTTCAACGGGCGAGCCGAGGCCGCAATCGGTATTGTCCCGGTGATTGCGCTGAAGCCAGTCGTACATGGCGCCGCGGGCGTGGGCGAACATTTCGAATTCCTGCTCGGATTCGGCAACGTGTGTGCAGAGCGGCCAGCGGCGGGTGCGCGCCAGCCGGGCGCTGCTGCGGAGCAACGCCGGCAGGGTGGAGTAGGGGGCATGCGGCGAAAGCGAAGCCGAACACCGCGCATGGGCAAGCGAATCAATCTTCTCCACCGCTTCCCGCAGGATTTCTCCGGGCTCCCGCCGGGCACGGATGCCGGTCATTTCCAGAAAGGAAAAGATCCGCAAGGGTGTGGCGTCCCAGAGCTCCGGCAGCAGGTCGGGCATGGCCTCGATGTCGGCGACGGTCGTGGTCCCGTTGCGCAGCAACATATGCGCACCGCGCAGCCAGGAACGCGCATAGTCGGAATAACCCCAGGCGGTTTTCGCCGCCGTAATGAGGGGAATCCACTCGGTAAAAGTCCGGGGCGGAGGCAATTCGCCCGCCATGTCCGTGTAGTCCAGGTGGCAATGGGCGTTGACCAGGCCGGGCAGCAAAACGACCTCCCCCAGGTCATGAATTTCCTCTGCCCCTTCCGACTTGAAATCAGGCCACGGACCCAGCGCGCGCAGGCGATTGCCGATGATTTGCGCCGCGCCGTTTTCGATGGGCGGATGGGAGACGGGCAGTATCGTTCGGGCGCGCAGAATCATCAAATATCGGATTCCTGGCGCCGGGATTTGGTACGGGCGGCAACTTTGTGTTTTCTGGTCTTCCGCTTGCTGTGGCGTTTCCGGATTTGTTGTTCGATTTTCCTCGTGACCCGGCCAATGGCAGCGTAAAGGTCGCTTTCCCGATCCTCGGCAAACAGGTCCGGTCCTCGTACACTCAAACGCATGGAACAACTGAACTGTTTTTCCGGAGCGCGCGTATGGTCGTGTTCCAATGTGACCCGGGCGTCAACGGCGCGTTGGTCAAAATGATCCAGCTTTTGCAGCCGGTTGAGCACGTGGTCCTCGATAGCCTTGGTGAGAGTGACATTGTGCGTCGATAGAATCAACTTCATGAATCCAACATGGATTTAAATGGGGATAAAATCCAGTTATTCCCGGAACGCCCGGATTGCAGCGAAAGTCGTGCCATTTTTGCTTGTGCTTTAATAATTCTGAGCTAAAGTAGGAATCACTGATGGTTCAAAGTTTACAGTTATCCGCACGCCTCACCCAATCACTGGTGTTGGCACCGCAACTTCAGCAGTCTTTGGCCTTGCTGCAAGCGCCAACACTGGAACTGAAAGCGTTGGTTGAGCAAGAGTTGCAACAGAATCCCGTCCTGGAGGAAGTGTCTTCCCCCGAACCTGAAGCAACGGACCGGGAGGAGGCCGACGGTGAGGAAACGGATGCGACCGCCGAGCATGCCGAACCCCGGGAAGCCGGGGCGGGCGACACCACGATGCTCAGTGACACCACCCTGTTGAAAAATGGCGAGACCGCCGATGCCCCCGCGGACGATTTTCAGCAGGAATTTGACCGTCTGGTGCAGTTGGACCAGGAGTGGCGGGATCATTTTGCGCAAACCAACATCCCCATACGCCAGTCGGCCGAGGACGAGGAAAAGCGCCAGTTCATGTTCGATTCGCTGGCGGCCGGCACCACCCTGGCGCAGGTCCTGATGGACCAGGTGCGCGAAACGGATTTGGATGAGGAACAGCGCCACATCGCGGAATTAATCATCGGCAATATTGACGATTACGGCTACCTCAAGTCCACCGTCCAGGAAATGTCCGCGATCACCAGCCTGCCGGAGGAAAAAATCGCGGATGTTTTAACCGTCATTCAGACCTTCGATCCGCCGGGGGTCGGCGCCCTGGATCTGCGTGAATGCCTGGTGCTGCAACTGGAAAGATCCGGCCGTCAGGATTCGCTCGAATATCGGATCGTGCGCGATTTCATGGACGCGCTCGGCAAACGGCGCATCCCGGAAATTGCCCGGGGCACTGGACACACCGTCGAGGAGGTCCAGGATGCCCTCGGCCGCATCGGCCGCCTGGAACCGCGCCCGGGCCGGGCCTTCCTGCCGGATACCGACCATTATGTTCTGCCCGAAGTCTTCGTCCAAAAAGTCGGCAACGATTTTGTCGTGACCACCAATGACGAGCACATTCCCCACCTGCGGATCAGCAATATCTACAAGGACCTGATGTCGCAGGGCGAAAATTCCGCCGAGGTGAAAAATTATATCCGTGAAAAAATCCGCGCTGGAAAGTTCCTGATCAAGAGCCTGCACCAGCGGCAGCAAACGATTTTGAACATTGCCCGGGAGATTGTGAAACGCCAGCGCGACTTCATGGAAAGGGGCGTTGCCCATTTGCGGCCGATGACGATGGCGCAGGTGGCCGAGGTGGTAGGTGTTCACGAGACCACGGTGAGCCGCGCCGTTTCCGCCAAATACATGCAGACGCCCCAGGGCGTGTTCGAGATGAAATTCTTCTTCACCGCCGGCCTGCAAACGGCGACCGGCGACGGCGTGTCCAACACCAGCGTGAAGGACATGATTGCTGAAATCTTCAAGAACGAGGAACCCACCAAACCGTTGTCCGACCAGGAAGTTGTGAAAATGCTCGGCGACAAGGGCATCACCATCGCCCGCCGTACGGTTGCCAAATACCGCTCCGAACTGAATATTCTCCCCTCAAACCTGCGCAAGGTGTACTGAGTCCAACCCGTCGGCCCCGGAAAGAATCCGAGGTCGCGATTGTCATGACTTGTCTCCCGTTGAAAAGCATTGACGAGCGGAGGTCTGAACCCGGATAAGAAGGCAGGTTGATGAATTTCGTCAGACTGCTGTTATTGTGCGTTTTGGCCTTGAACACAGGGGGTTGTGGAACCTTTGTGGCCCACTCGATAGCCCGATCGCCAAATCGTTATCCGTCTTGGTTCGCGCCCCACGCCAACGTGACTCTCGCATTCAGCCCAAAGCTGCTCACCAATTTTGTGGCCCGATATGTGGCCGTTGGCCCTCCCGCGGCGCTCTTATGCTATCGGATCGTCGAACCGGGGGATTATCATCTGGAGATTTCCTCCACCAACTGGTTGGAACACGGGCAAAAACAGTACGAGTTCAGTTTCAAAGCCACCTTGCCGGGTCGGACAAATGTCTGGACAACCGCTCCCCGCGGCACGGTTTTATTGCTGCACGGTTATGGCGAGGCGCAATTCTCCATGGTGTCCTGGGCTTTGCGCCTGGCTGAAGATGGCTGGCGCTGTGTCCTGGTTGATCTGCGTGGTCATGGCAGATCCACCGGAAAGCGGATCTTCTTCGCGATTAAAGAGACGAACGATATGAGTCAACTGCTCGACGCGCTGGCCGCGGACGGGAAACTGGCCGTGCCCGTGGACGTGGTCGGCGAGTCCTACGGGGCGGTTTTGGCTCTCCGCTGGAAAACCGTGGACCCGCGGGTTCGTGCCATTGTGGCGATCGCGCCCTACGCGAGTTTGTCGAATACGGTCATGAACATTCGCGAGGAATATGCCGATTGGATGCCAAAGGTGATGGTCCGAGCGGGGTTGAAAAAATTACCTTCCGTCCTCGGGATTCCCGCAAGCGAATTCGACACCACGACGGTTCTCGAACGAAAACCCGTTCGAGCGCTGTTTGTGGCGGGTGGTGAGGACAGAATTGCGCCGGTGAAGGAAGTCGAATTCTTGCGGTCGTTGGCATCGCCTGGCAGTCAATTAATCATCGTACCCGACGCCACGCACGAGGCGCTCACTTACTATTTCTCCGTACTGGTACCGCCGGTTCTGGCATGGTTGAAGGAGGACAAATAGTTCCCGTTTCATCCGTTTCGACTTCCCAATCAAAGGAAGTACGGCTGGTTTGCCTGCGAAGAATTTCGGAGTTAGCCCGGCGCAATGTTAAACCTCAATATCTCCGGACTTGGCCCGGTAATGATACACCACCAGCAAGGTCAAGCCGAGCGCAACCACAGCGGAAAAGGTGAAGTCCAGGATAACTGCCTCCCACACCAAAACCCTGTTCCTGGCAAATACATCAAGATGGAAGAGAGTCCATCGGTCCAGGACGGCCACCGTGACAATTCCTGCCAGCAGTGCCCCAGCAAAAGCGACAGACCAACGGGCTCGCTGATGACGCGCTTGAGCCTTCCGACACCTGACCACGGTCAGAATAACCGCCGCCAGCGCACTAATAATAATGGTGAGGCTATAATACATGGCACGACGACGTCTAAGGGACCGAAGAAGGCATGGCTTGAGGAAGTTGGCGCGCGGGGCGGCAACTATTGTTGTGACGGCAAACAAAAGCCTCAATCATGCTGCGAAAACAACTACGCTCCAGGAGACTGAAGCGCAAGTCCGCAACCGGCGGTTCAACCTGGGTGATTGGCACGCCAATCATCTGCCAGTGCCTGAGGCCAATAAGTTTATCGGGATTCCGCCTTGACCCTTGAATGGATAAAATTATTATTTTAGCCATGCACCGGCTGACTATTTTTTCCACGCAACCCGTTTAATCTCAGTCGTCCATTTCCTTTCAGACAACCAAACCCAAATCAACCCTATCTATGCAATTAAGCTGGATCGACCTCGGCATCATCATCCTGTATTTGATCGCCACCATTTGTGTCGGTTTTTGGGTGTCGAAACGCGCGTCCCAGAGCATGAAGCATTACTTTCTGGGAGGAAACCGGCTGCCGTGGTATATGCTGGGTGTTTCCAACGCGTCCGGCATGTTCGACATCTCGGGGACCATGTGGCTGGTTTACGTGACGGCTGCTTATGGGCTGAAAGGAGTCTGGCTTCCCTGGCTTTGGCCGGTATTCAACCAGATTTTTTTAATGGTCTATATGTCCATCTGGATGCGCCGTTCCAACGTGATGACCGGCGCGGAATGGATCCAGACCCGGTTCGGAAAAGGGCCGGGCGCAACCGCTTCGCATATCATCGTAGTCGTCTTTGCCCTGGTCAGCGTGATCGGCTTTCTGGCTTATGCGGCCAAAGGCATCGGCAAGTTCGCGGGTGAATTCCTGCCCGGCCATCTATCGGACGATACCTACGCGTGGATCTTGATGGGTATCACCACTTTTTACGTGGTCAAGGGCGGAATGTTTAGCGTGGTATTTACCGAGGTGGTCCAATTTTGCGTTCTGACGGTCGCCTCCATCGCCATCGGCATCATCGCCATGGTCAAGGTGGCCCCGGAGATGCTGAACCGGGTGGTTCCGGCCGGGTGGCACGACCTGTTCTTCGGCTGGAAACTCGATTTGAACTGGACCTCTATTCCTGAAATCAACAACCGGCTTGCCGCGGACGGCTATTCGCTCTTCGGTATTTTCTTCATGATGATGGTGTTCAAGGGAATCCTGGTCAGCGCCGCCGGTCCCGCCCCAAATTACGACATGCAACGCGTGCTGGCCACGAAGGGACCCCGGGAGTCGGCGCTGATGAGTTCGACGGTCAACGTGGTGCTGTTTTTCCCGCGGTACATGATGATTACCGGTTTGACCGTTTTGGCGCTGGCTTTTTATTCAACGGATTTGGCGGCCATGGGGGACAAGCTGGACCTCGAAAAAATATTGCCTCTGGCCCTGGCGAAGTTTGTGCCGGTCGGGATTCTCGGCCTCCTCATGGCCGGGTTGTTGGCCGCATTTATGTCCAATTTCGCCGCCACGGTCAATGCGGCTCCGGCCTACCTGGTCAACGACATTTATAAGCGGTATATCAATCCCAATGCGCCTCAGAAGCGTTACGTGTTCCTGAGCTATCTGGCTTCCTTCGGCGTCGTCGTGGTCGGGCTCACCTTCGGCATCTTCACCCAGTCCATCAATTCCATCGTGACCTGGATCGTGTCCGGTTTGTGGGGCGGTTACGTGGTTTCGAATGTGCTGAAGTGGTATTGGTGGCGTTTCAACGGCTGGGGTTATTTCTGGGGGATGGCCGTGGGCATTACCAGCGCGGTGGTGATGGCCTCACCTCATGTCCTGCCCCATGTCCATGACATCAACAAGTTCCCGATCATTCTGGTCATCTCGCTGGCGGCGGCCCTGCTGGGAACGTTCCTCACGCCGCCAGACAAGGAAGAAGTGTTGAAGGAGTTTTATCGTCGGGTGCGGCCCTGGGGTTTCTGGGGGCCGATCCGGGCAAAGGTCATGCAGGAAGAGCCCGGTTTTCAGGTAAACAAGGATTTCTTCCGCGATATGTTCAATATTGTTGTCGGGACGATCTGGCAGACCTGTTTCATCGTGCTCGCCATGTTCCTGGTGACGCGCCATTTTCAATTTGCTGTCACCACACTCGTCGTGCTGGTGATTACCTCGTTCATTCTGAAGAAAACCTGGTACGACACGCTCCCGGCACCCACGGCCGATGCCGGGCCTGAACTACAGGAATCGCCGGGCTCCACCAAACCGGCCACCGGTTAATTTTTGGCATCTGCACTAAACTATGCGTTTTGGACATTTCGACGACGACAAACGGGAATACGTCATCAACCAACCTCAGACTCCGCTGCCCTGGATCAATTACCTCGGTTGCGAAGCGTATTTCGGGATTATTTCCAACACCGCCGGCGGTTATTCCTTTTATCGTGACGCACGCCTGCGCCGGCTGACGCGCTATCGCTACAATAATGCGCCGTTCGATGTCGGCGGGCGCTACCTTTATCTTCGCGACAACGAGACCGGTGAGTTCTGGTCGCCTTCCTGGCAACCGACGCGCACCAAACTTGACGGGTATGAGTGCCGGCACGGCATGGGCTACACCGTCATTGGTTCCAGTTACAAAAAAATCGAGGCGCAAACCTGTTATTTCGTGCCGTTGGGCGAGACGCTGGAAGTCTGGAAATGTCAGGTGACCAACCGCCGCAAAAAGCCGGCCAGGCTCTCCGTTTTTTCCAGCATCGAATTCTGCCTGTGGGACGCGCAGGATGATGCCACCAATTTCCAGCGTAACTTCAGCACCGGCCAGGTCGAGGTCGTGGACGGAGTCATTTATCACAAAACCGAATACCGTGAACGCCGAAATCATTTCGCGTACTTCGCCTGCTCGGAGAGACTCGCGGGATTCGATACGCAGCGCGACACGTTCCTGGGCGCCTATCGTGGATGGGACAATCCGGCGGCAGTGGAGCAGGGGAGATCATTCAATTCCATTGCTCATGGCTGGGCCCCGCACGGCTCGCATCACGTCAAGGTCAATTTGAAACCGGGCGAAACGAAGGAAATCATTTTTGTCCTCGGGTACCACGAAAATCCGGTGGACCAGAAGTTCGATCCGCCGGATTCACAGACTCTCAACAAGCAGACGGTAAAACCGGTCATCGCCAAGTATCTGGATGACAAAAATGTCACTTCCGCATTTGACAAACTGCGCCGGTATTGGGGCAATCTGCTGGGCATTTACCAAGTGCGCTCGCCGGACGTCCATGTGAATCGGATGGTCAACATCTGGAATGCCTACCAGTGCATGGCCACGTTCAATATGTCGCGTTCGGCCTCGTTCTACGAATCCGGCATCGGCCGCGGTCTGGGATTTCGCGATTCAAACCAGGATCTGCTGGGCTTCGTCCAGATGGTTCCCAGCCGGGCGCGCGAACGGATTCTGGACCTGTCGGCCACCCAGTTGAAAACCGGCGGCGCCTTCCATCAATACCAACCCTTGACCAAACGTGGAAATCACGATCTCGGCTCGAATTTCAACGATGACCCGCACTGGCTGATCATCGGCGTGGCCACTTATCTGAAAGAGACCGGCGACTGGGGCATTTTGGATGAGCGGGTGCAATTTGAGAACGAACCCGGTTCCGAGCAGCCGCTGTACGAGCATCTCCGGCGCAGCTTCAATTATACGCTCGAACGCCTCGGCCCACACGGCTTGCCGCTCATCGGTCGCGCCGACTGGAATGATTGCCTGAACCTGAATTGTTTTTCCAACACGCCCGGCCAATCTTTCCAGACCACGACGAACAAGGAGGGCAAGGTGGCCGAGTCCGTGTTCATTGCCGGATTGTTTGTGCTGGCGGCGAGGGAGTTGGCCAGGATTGCGACCCGGCGCGGTTTGAAGAAGGACGCCGACCTTTGTCTGGCGGAGGCCGCAAAGATGGAAAAAGTCATCCTGAAACACGGTTGGGACGGTGACTGGTTCGTTCGGGCGTACAACGATTTCGGCCGGCCCGTTGGCTCGAAAGTATGCGAAGAGGGAAAGATTTTCATCGAATCACAGGGCATGTGCATCATGGCCGGGATCGGTTTGAAGGATGGCAAGGCCCGGCGCACGCTGGATTCGGTCAACAAACATCTGGCCACCAAACATGGCATTGTGCTCCAGCAACCCGCTTTTTCGAGGTACTATATTGAAATGGGAGAAATCTCCTCGTACCCGCCGGGCTACAAGGAAAACGCCGGCATCTTTTGCCATAACAATCCCTGGATCATCATTGCCGAGACCATGACCGGCAATGGCAACCGCGCCTTTGATTATTACACCCGCATCAATCCGTCCGCGCGGGAGAACATCGGCGAGGTTCATCGTTGCGAGCCTTATGTTTTTGCGCAGATGATTGCGGGCAAGGACGCGCCGACGCACGGCGAGGCCAAGAATTCCTGGCTGACCGGCACCGCCGCCTGGACGTATTTCACCATCACGCAATGGATTCTGGGCATACGCACCGAGTTTGAGGGATTGAGGGTGGATCCGGTGATTCCGGCGAAATGGAAAGGCTTCACCATCACACGCCGGTTTCGCGGCAACACCTACCTCATCGAAGTGAAAAATCCGAAAGGCAAACAACGGGGTGTGCGGAAGCTGCGCGTGGACGGGAAGGAAATCACCGGCAACCTTCTGCCGCCGCGCCCGCCGCACCCGGAGCCCATCCGTGTCGAAGCCGTGCTCGAAGGCTGATGGCGCGCGATGGGGGCGTCATTTGGTGCCCCGGTGGGGACTCGATCCCCAACGAATTATGGACTGTTCGCTGTAAGCCCGAAAAGCGAGGAATTATCTGCGGCCGTCACGATTGAGACCCGAAGTTGTGGCCAACGGTTGCCACACCCATGCCGCACCGCCGAAAGTTTTACGGATTTCGCAAGCGGTAATAGACGTCACCTGTCCCAAGCGCGTTAGTGACAACATAGCGATTGCTGACGACGACGGGGGACACTGGATCATTGGTCCAGTTGGACAGTGTGGCCGACTGCACCAGATTGAAGCCCGGGGCGCTCGCCGGCCACGACAACACGACCGCACTTTTGCTCAGCGCGCTGATCGCCAGTTTCGGCGCGGCCAGCACGTTAAACGCGGTGCTCGCGCCGAAACTTCCGGGGCCGGCAACGGCCTCGAGCATTACATTGGTGGCAGCCTGCAGCACCACCATGGTGCCCGACCATGTGCCGTTGGTGAAGGTTGTGGCCACTGTTGGATTGATGGTGGCGGGAAACAAATCGGTCCCGTATCGCATGTCCACGTAGTACCATTGCGTGAAAGGATCCGCGGTTTGTGGAAAAACGTCCCCGGAATCCCAAAAGGTTTCATTGATGGTTCCGTTCGCAAAGGTGTTCGGGAGATTATCGCTCCAAAAGTATTCAGCCTGATATTCATGCGCCGCGACCAGGTAGGTACCTGCCGGAATGAACAGCGGCGAGGACAATGGGGTGTCCACCCAGGCTCCCGGAACGCTGACGACCGCCTGCGCGGCGAGGAGTTGGCCGCTGTGATTCCAGATGGAAACCTTGTCTCCAAAATAGCTGCGGACGTGAGTGATATACGAATTCGTGTCCACAGTGAACAAGTAGCCCAGGGTGTAGTCGGGGTAGTCGGGGGGGTCGGTGGCGGATTGATCCGTGGGGGGAGAATTCAACAACGTGTTGGTCCCCACAATACTGCCGGGGATGAAAGCCGACAACGTGACCGGTAGACGGAAGTCCACGGCGTTGTTTGAAGCGTCCTGCGCGGTGATGCTGACATGAAAGGGTCCACCGACCCATTGCGGCGACGGGATGGCGTTCCAGGTGAAATGATCGGGCAAAGGATTGACATCCAGGATGGTGATGGAATCCGACCCGGAGGTCCAATTGGGCACCGACGCGGTCACGCCGACGGTTTGGGGTCCATCAATGATAGTGTCATCCACGATATTCAGGTTGAACACCGCCGACGTCTGGCCCGCAGGAATGCTGATGGTGGCCGGAACAGTCAGCTTAGTTGGATCGCTGGAAGTCAGGGTAACGGGGTAATCAATCGCCACGGCGGAAGAAACGCCGACCTGACCGGCGTTGACCAATGTCCCGGCATTCTTGGTCGTCGTCGCAGGAAGCGTGACGGTCAAAGTCGCGGTGTTGGTACTGTAAACCAGGATTGTCGCCTGGCCCGTGGAATAATTGGTGGCGGCGGCGGCGATGTTGACGCTTTGGTTCCCGTCCAGCAGCGGGTCGTTCACAATCGTCAGATCAAAAACTGCGTTACTTAGCCCGGCGGGTATCACCAGGCTGGAAGGCACCATGACCTTGTTGGTGTTGCTGGAGGTCAAAGTGACAGTCAGATTGTTGCTGGAGCTCGAAGAGAGCGCGATGTTCCCCTGGCCGGCGAGCACGCCGTCGCCTTCGCTCGCCGTGGCAGGTATCGCCAACTGAATGGAGGGAGGAAAATAGGGTGGAGTATTAGAGCCCAACGTGAGCAACCCCGGTTGCCACGGGAGCAGGTTGTAGGGGAGGCCGTACGTGGGGACGTCCCCCTGGTAAAGAAATTGCATATTGCATGGGTTGATAGTCTGCGTCTGGTCGGGATTGTTGCGAACAATATCACCGTGGCTGATGTCGGCCGTCCAAGCGTGGCCGTTGCTGAAACTGACGTTGGCCTTGCCGGCGAAGGGATTGCTCTCGGTCGCGGCCAGCGGAGTCCACGAACCCCCGAGATTGGTCGCGGTAAAGGATCGGAAATACCTGTTTCCGGTGGCGCCGATGCACTCGACGATCATCAGGTACTGGGGAGTCGTTGCCTGCACCGTGTAGACCTGCACCGCCTCGAACAGGTTGTTCTGGGTGTCGGTCATGATGGTTATAGCGTTGGTGAAGGTGCCGGGGAAATTGCCGATTGGCATTGTTGCCCGGTAGATGCTGCCGTTGTCATTCGCGAAGAAGAGATAGGCATTCGTGCTGTCGCAGATTACCGTCTCGTCGATTGAGCTTCCCTGGTAGAGCTCGTATGGGCCCGACCAGCCTTTCGGGTTCGTGGGGTCGGACGAGGTCAGGTAACTGAAACTCCATGGGCCCCACTCGTACATGAGAACCCAGATGTTCTTCGGGGCGAAATAGATCAGCGTCGGCGCAACGGTCGCCAGAGGCATCACGTACTGAGTGGCGCTGGCCATCTGGTACCAATTGGTGAAGGTCATCATGCCCCCGCCGTAGTTCCCCGAGCTGTTGACCGTTGACATGTAGACAATGAACTCACCGTTGTAGTTGACGCAACTGAAGTCCTTGATCGCGACCCAGCCGTGCTGTGGCGTAGCGAGCGGGCCCGTTGACGTCCATTCGAAGTTCGTGGGCAGCGCACAATCCTGCGCGAAACAGACGCGCAATGAGCAGCAGATTGCTGAGAGCCAGAGGAGTGAAGCGACCTTAAAAACACCTTTTCCCAATATTTTTGCAATCGGCTTCATTCGCTGCGATTTAAATTGGGATTTCCCATATGGTTTCTTTAACCACGAGCAGCCTGGGACTTCTTTCAGTTTTCCTCTTG
>DATJYM010000033.1:0-2186 GCA_035499615.1 Candidatus Acidiferrales bacterium
GCCCGACCCGAACGTTCGGGGTATGATTGGTTTCAATCCGCGGGTCCAACAGAACATGATTCGCTTGACCGGTGACACTGTGCTCGCAATAGATAAATTGACCGTCGGGGATACCGGGGTGGATGCCGTCAGCGACACGGAACTGGATTTGAAACAGGGCCGCATTTTCGCCAATGTCAAGAAGGTTTCCGCCGCGTCTCAATACCTGATCAAAATTCCCAATGGCATTGCCGGCGTGCGCGGTTGTGTGGTCGTGATTGACGCGAGCGGCTGGTGCGCGGTCCTCAAAGATCCGATGGAACCTTCCGACCACAAGAGCGCCTTGCTGGTATCCATCGTCGGGTCCAATGGCACCCCGGCGACGTATCAGGTGGACGAGGGCAGCCAATTCACTCCGCAGACTGGCCAGATTACCCCTCTGCCGCCGGAGTTGCTCAGCCTGTTCCAGAACATCGTCAAGGCATTGGGTACCGCTTACGTGGAGTCCGTTTCATTCACGTATGACCGGACAGAGTGCTTCATTTCACCCGCCACCGGTCATGCTGGCTTTGTGACCGGGGGATAGTTCGCAGCGACGGGCAGCGTTTTTTAGACCGTCCTTGTCATAATTGCAGCCAGAGCAGCCTTGAGTTGCTCTGGCTTTTTGCTTAATTGGGCGCGGTGAACTTCAAGCCGCTCAAACGCACGCCGGTGCTTCTGGCCGTCGCCGTTCTGCTGCTGGTATGCGATGTCCGCCTGCTGCAATTGGACTTCTTCGAACGAATGGAGCGGATGACCTACGACCTCCGGGTCCGCGCGGCCGAGAGATTTCCTTCGCCAAGCGCCACCAACCTGGCGTTTGTCACCGTGGAGGAGTCCAGTCTGGTCGCGGTCAAAAGCGGCCGGCTTGGCTACAGCTATGGCCTGGAGTGGCCGCGTCAGGTTTATGGCCGGCTCGTCGAGGAACTTGCCGCACAAGGTGCCCAGGCCGTCGCCTTTGACGTGCTGTTCGGCGACTTGCGCCGCGACCATCCGCCGGTAGAGATGGCCAACGGCGGCTTGATGGAATCCGACGACTTCTTTGCCCTGCAAATGCGCCGGGCAGACAATACGATCCTGGCCACCACGCCGGAGACCGTTTTGCCGGAGCTCTTCGCCACCAACGCGTTCGCCCTGGGTGATATTTCGTCGGTCAAGGATTCCGACGGCAATTTCCGGCGCATTCAGGCCTTTTGCACGATCCGCCGCTGGCACCCGCTTTTTGAGAAACTCCAGGCCGACCCCGAATTGGGCGTGGACTTGACCCAGGCGCGGTTCGCGCCCGGCAAAATTATTTTGCCGCAAACCGGCACCACCAACGTCATTGAAGTGCCGGTGGACGCCGAAAATGAGTTTGAACTCGCTGATTTCCTCGGCGACAAGTTGCCGCCCGGGATGGCGCCAAAGGCCAGGGCCTACACCGACCAGCGGGTCTGGCACATGGGCATCGTCATCGCGGCGCGGGATTTGAAGCTGGATTTGGATCATGCCCGCGTGGATTTGCCACACGGTCGCATCACGTTGCGCGGTGCGAATGGCATCGAACGCATCCTGCCGGTGGATGCCAGCGGTTGTTTATACGTTGATTGGCGACTCACGCCCAACGATCTCCGCATGATGCGTGCGCCGATTGAACGCCTGCTCTGGCAGGACAAGCTGCGGCTGAGCGGTGAAACCAATGGCTTGCGCGATGACTTTCGCGGCAAGCTGGCCGTCGTCGCCTTCGTGATCCAGGGCAATAACCTTACTGACGAAGGCGCCACGCCGCTGGACCAGCACACCCTGCTGGCGGGCGTTCATTGGAACGTCGCCAATTCCGTCATCACCGGCCGTTTTATCCGGCGCGCTTCGCTGCCGACAGAAATCGTGCTCATCGTTCTGCTCGGCGCGCTGACGGCTTTTCTGACCTGGCAGTTGCGCGCCGTTTCCGCCAGCGCGGCGGTTTTATTGGTGATGCTGGCCTACATCGCCGCCGCGTTTTTCGCCTTTATCCAGTACCGCTACTGGCTGCCCCTGGTGTTCCCCATCGCCGGGGCCATGCTGGTTGAGCACGTGTGCCTCGTTACTTACCGGGTCGTGTTTGAACAACGGGAACAGCGCCGCGTCAAATCCGTCTTTTCGAAAATTGTCGCCCCCGACGTGATGAACGAGTTGTTGAGCGCGGAAAA
>DATJYM010000034.1:0-8240 GCA_035499615.1 Candidatus Acidiferrales bacterium
GCTTATTTTTAACCTGTTGCCGCTCATCGTCCTTTGGCTGGCCTTTACTCTGGTTTATCTGCTGGTGCCGAACACCAAAGTGAATTTCAGTGCCGCCCTGATTGGCGGCATCGTCGGAGGTTCGCTTTGGCACCTGAATAATGTTTTCGGCTTTCTCTACGTCTCGCGCGTCGTCACCAACAGCAAAATTTACGGCAGTCTCGGTCTCATCCCGGTGTTCATGGCGGGTTTGTATTTTTCCTGGCTCATTCTGCTGTTCGGCGCGCAGGTGGCCTACGCCTTCCAAAACCGTCGGGCCTATTTGCAGGACAAACTGGTCGAGAATGTGAACCAACGCGGGCGCGAATTGATCGCCCTGCGGTTGATGACATGCATCGGCCAGCGTTTTCAACGTATCCAACCCCCCGTCACGCTTCAGGAAATTTCCTTCGAACTCGACATTCCCACCCGGCTGGTCCAACAGATTCTCCAAACCCTCCTGACCGCACGGCTGGTCACCGAGGTCGCCGGCGCCGAGCCCGCGTACACCCCCGCCCGGCCGCTGGAGGCCATCACGGCTTATCATGTTCTGTATGCCATGCGCGCGGGCAGCGGACAGGAACTGTCGTTACGCGACGGTCCTGTGCGCACTGAAGTTTATGGCGAATTCGCCCGGATTGAGGAAGCCGAGCGTCAGGCTGCATCGGGAGTGACCATGCTCGCCCTCGTCAATCGCCTGCCAGCCCGACCCGAAATCGCCGCCCCCGTGGAACCGGAAAAATGAATGTTAACCCTCCGCTTGAATCAGTGGCGTCCGATCAGAGGATAAACCACCTTTAAGCCCACAACTGCCGGTCCAGCGAGCGGTATTGAATCGCCTCCGAGATATGGTCGCTGAGAATTTTGTCTGCACCGGCCAGATCCGCGATGGTCCGCGCTACTTTCAAAATTCGATCATACGCGCGGGCGCTCAAATTCAAATCGGCCATCGCATTTTTGAGCAGCTCCTTCGTCGCCTCATCCAACTCGCAGCATTGTTTCAATTCGCGCGGGCCCATCCGTGCGTTGCAGGTGATTTTGGGCTTGTGCCGGAACCGGTCGTGCTGGCGCAGACGCGCGGCGACGACCCGTTCGCGGACTTGAGACGAAGTTTCGCCCGTGCGTTCGCCGGCAATTTCGCGAAATTTCACCGGCGGCACCTCGACGTGCAGGTCAATGCGATCCAGCAAAGGTCCTGAAATGCGGCCGAGATAATTTTGAATTTCCCGCGGGGAACTGCGAGACTCGCCGGGCATTTTTCCGTCCGGCGTCGGGTTCATGGCCGCCACCAGCATCAGTTGCGAAGGAAAGGTCATTGTCCCCGCGGCACGTGAGATGGTAACGCGGCCTTCTTCCAGCGGCTGGCGCATCGTTTCGAGCACGCTGCGCTTGAACTCCGGCAGTTCATCCAGAAATAACACGCCGTTGTGCGCGAGCGAAATTTCGCCCGGCGTCGGAATGACGTTGCCGCCCAGCAAACCGGCGTCACTGGCGGTATGATGCGGAGCCCGAAAGGGACGCCTCGTCACCAGCGCCTGGCCCGGCGTCAGCAAACCGACGATGCTGTGAATCTTCGTCGTTTCGAGGGCTTCGTCCAGCGTCAACGGTGGCAATATCGTCGGCAGCCGTTTGGCCAGCATGGACTTTCCAGTGCCCGGCGGGCCGATCAGCAAGGCGTTGTGCCCTCCGGCAGCGGCGATTTCCAGTGCGCGCTTTACGTTTTCCTGGCCTTTGACCTCGGCAAAATCCAGTTCGTCGTCCGGCGGCTGATCAAAAATCCTGGCAATGTCCACTTTCGCCGGCGTAATTTTGATTTCTCCGTCGAGAAAACCGGCGGCTTCACGCAGGTTTTGAATCGGAATGACTTGCAGACCGGAAACCACGGCGGCTTCGGCGGCATTTTCCGCCGGCACCAGCACGCCCGTCTTCCCGTCTGCCCGCGCATGAATGGCCACCGGCAAAACTCCCTTGCAGGGACGCACCGCGCCAGTCAACGCGAGTTCACCCACGATGACAAAATTGTCGAGCTGGTCGGTTTCCACCTGTTCACTGGCGGCCAGCATCCCCAAGGCAATGGGCAAATCGAAACTGGGACCTTCCTTTTTTACATCCGCGGGTGCGAGATTGATGGTGGTGCGGCCCATCGGAAATTTGAAGCCGGAATTGGCCAGGGCGGTCGTGACACGGTCCCGGGATTCCTTTACTGCGGTGTCCGGCAGACCGACAATAACAATCAGGGTGTCACCCCAACCAGCGTTGACCTCAACTTCGACCGGATACGCCTCAATGCCATTGAGAGCCGCGGAACAGACCCTGGCTAACATGGCGTCATTATTAGGCGGACTGGGCGAATTGGGAAGTGAAATTAGGCGCTTTCGCCAGTCTGGGCCGCCTCGTTGCGAATGCGGTCGAGGAGCAGCAGAATTATTTGGAACATGAAACCTCTCATCCCCGCGTCCCACACAAGCGTCTTCCAATGTTCCAGATTCAAATTCGGATTTTGATTCGCTTGAATTGCGCTCCAAATCACCATGAAGATCGCCGTGGCAAAAGTTCCCCAGCGGTAATTGACGACCAGCGTCAGCGCCGCACACGGAATCAGATAAAAGGGCAGCAAGGTAACGTCCGGCCCGGTAATGATGTCCACGTACGCCACCATCGCCATGACCGCCGCGCTCGCCAGGATGGTGATCCAGTGGGCGCTGAATTGTTCGCCAAACGAGCGCCGCTCGACAGGCAATTCGGCGTGGCGCGCCAGGAGCCATTTTTTGGTCAGGCGGTAAGTGCGCAGCCACGCCAGCGGCAGAAATTCAAAAAGCGCGCGTTTTCCGTCATCCACCGCTTGAAAGAACATGCCTGTCATTTTGCAGTAAAGATGTTCCAAAACGGAGGGTTCCGATTCAACGGCGACGTCGGTTTGATTGCTGAGCCATTGGCCTTGCAGTCGGCGCCAACGGGCGTCAAATCGTTGCAGTCTTTTGAGGGCCGCCGGATTCACGTCTTCATTTTTTGTTTTGCCTGCAAATTGCTGGCGCTCAATCCGGCCGCTGCGCAAATGATTGTGCTCCGGTCCGGGATAGACGGCAGTCAAATCCGCACTCGCGAGGTCGAGCATCTTCTCGTCGAATTCGATTTCCAAAAACCGGCAAATTCGTCGGCAGGTCTCCTCGGTATCGTCCATCAGATCGGCGTAGGTGACATGACAAAGCCCGGCACCGGCGCGCTCAAGCTCGGCAGCTTGTCGAATCATTTGTTCCCGATAAAAAATAAGCCGGCTCAGAATGCCACGACGTCGAAAGAAACGCTCTTTGCGCCCCGCCCGGAGCACACTTTGATAAATTTCAACCGGGTCGCGCCAAAGCAGAATAAAGCGGCATCCCGGATAACGCCGGACGAGCCGCTGGAGGTGCGCGCAATAAAACGGCGATTTCTCTCCAAAAAGCGGCTTGTCTTTGCCTTCACTGAAAACGCGATACAAATCCTCGGGGGCGCTGACGTTTTCGAGTCCGCGCAGGCTGCCGCCAAAGATCAGCCGATGACGGGAAAGCGCCTGGTTATAAAATTCCTGTCGCTGCAGCCAATCGCGCTTGAACCGGATTCCGCAAAATGCTTCCGGAAAATTCCAGACATCACACTCATACATCAAAGCCACCTGCGGATGCAGGTTCAACAAAGCATACAGCAATGAAGTGCCGGAGCGAAGAACTCCAACTACAAAAACCAGGTTTGAACCGGAACGTTCCCCGTTTTCCGTCAGTGGTTTTTCCTTCAGCATAAAGTCATAGATAACCGTTTTTGTCCTGCTTTGCAATGCTGAAGCGCCGGCAAGACTCACCATTTTTAGTCATTTCGATGGCGCAATAGCACCCCAGGATGATTCGCATTCCGCATTTTATCAGCAGGAGAAATGCCACCCATTGATTTCATAGGGACGGGCTTTGTTGAAGTCCGAACCAAAATGGCCGCTCCGCCGGAATCAAATGTGATTTTGCAACCAGAGCAACACCTGTTTCAACCAGTTGAAATTGAAATAGCCGCGGGTGAATCCCCGGCCAACCAGGAGTAATCCGATAAAGATTGCCGCCCATTCCCAACAGAGAATCTTCCCTTTGCGGCCTTTCACGAGGGTCAGTCCGGCCAGAATATTTCCGCCCACCCCGATGGCCAGCCCCCAAAATAACAGCTGGCGCCCTGTGGAAAGGGAGGCGATTTGCCAGTCACCCCATTCCGCATCCGTTGCCGCCGGCAGGCCGATGAGCAGCAGTGCCAGCCATAAGCAATTCGCGGCGATGATTGAAAATCGCTGCATGACCGGTTTAGATTGAACCGATGTGATGGTTTTTTCAACCCGCCGCTCAGTTGCTGTTCTCGGGTTTTTGCCAAGGGAACTGAGGAAACTCTCAACGTTTTGCGGCGAGTTTCTGCACGTGACGTTCAATCCGGTCGGCGGCTTCGATGAGCTGGTCGTACCCGGTGGCAAAGCACGCGCGGCAAAAGCCGGTGCCGTTGGCGCCGAACGCGGTTCCTGGGACCATGGCCACGTGCTCGGCCTGCAGCAAACCCATGGCAAAATCCGTTTCCTTGAGGCCCGTCTTTTCCACGCACGGAAACGCGTAAAATGATCCGCGTGGCAGATGACATTTCAGGCCGATTTCGTTGAACCGTCGTACGATGAAATCCCGACGTCGCTGATATTGCTCGCGCATCGCCTTCATACCATCCTCGCCGCGCAACAGCGCCTCGATGGCGGCCTCCTGGCTGATTATGGACGCGCACATCATTGAATATTGGTGCACTTTCATCATCGCCTCAATCAACGTCGCCGGCCCGCACGCGTAACCGATCCGCCAGCCCGTCATGGCAAACGCCTTGGAAAAACCATGCAGGAAAACTGTCCGCTCCTTCATGCCCGGCAGGCTCGCAATGCTGGTGTGGCTGCCCTCATACGTCAGTTCGGAATAAATCTCGTCGCTCAACACGACCAGATCCTTCTCGACGCAAAATTTCGCGATCGCCTCGATCTGCCGCTGGTCGCATGTGCCGCCGGTGGGATTGCACGGCAGATTTAACATCAGCAGTTTGCTGTCCGGCTGCCAGGCGGCGGCCAGCGCCTCGGCCGTCAATGCAAAATTGTCCTTCGCATAGGTCGGTACCGGCACGGCCTCCCCATGCGTCAGCGTAATGCTCGGATGATAACTGACATAACAAGGCTGGTGGAACATCACCTTGTCGCCCGGATTCACCAGCGCGCGGAACGCGATGTCGAGCGCCTCGGAAACGCCGACGGTGACGAGGATTTCTTCCTCAGGCCGGTAACTGATGCCGAAGTTCTTTTCGACGTACCGGTTGATGGCCCGGCGCAGTTCGATCAGGCCGAGGTTCGAGGTGTAATGCGTCTTGCCCTTTTCGAGCGCGTAAATGGCCGCCTCCCGAATATGCCAGGGCGTGTCAAAATCGGGTTCGCCGATCCCCAGCGAAATCACGTCCTGCATCTTTGAAACCACTTCAAAAAAGTCGCGGATACCCGAACGTGGCAGGTTCACGACGTGGCGGGCGATGAAGCGGGTGGGGTCCATGGGAAATTCGGAACTCGGAATTCGGAATTGGTTCAGGGGGTAATCTTCAGCCGGTCATTTTCCGCGACCTTCACGTCCAGGAGAAACCCCTGTTCCTTGTAGGTACGCAGCAGGAAATGAGTGGCGGTGGACAACACGCCTTCAAGCGTGGACAATTTTTCCGAAACGAACCCCGCCACTTTTTGCAGGCTGGACCCATTCACAAACACCAGCAGGTCGTAACCGCCGGACATGAGATAGCACGACTCGACCTCGTCGAACCGGCTGATGCGCTCGGCCAGCCGGTTGAAGCCACCGCCGCGCTCGGGCGTGATGCGCACTTCGATGACGGCCCGCACGACACCGGCCTCCTCCTCCGCCAGATTCAAA
This sequence comes from Candidatus Acidiferrales bacterium, assembly GCA_035499615.1. Lineage (GTDB taxonomy): Bacteria > Verrucomicrobiota > Verrucomicrobiia > Limisphaerales > UBA11358 > UBA11358. The sequence goes on from DATJYM010000034.1 coordinate 5,964, forward strand.
ACCGGCCGCCAGCCCAGCAGGAGCCGGTCCTTTTTGAGTTGATCCAGCTGGCGGTTGACCTCGGCCTCCGAGAGATTGAGCACCTGCGCCATCTGCCCCGTGCTTAAGCCGCCGCCTTCGAGCAAAAGTTTGATTAACGGATTCATCAGGACACCAGTTTCGCAAAAATCCGCCGCAAATCCATAAATAATTCTTGAAGGGCCGCCGCCGCGGCGTACCAGCCCGAAGGCGTTCCGTTGACGTGGTCACCGTTCGCGGTGTCGGGTTTAATCTCCGGCCATCAAAAAATTTTCTTGATTGAAACGTTGGAAATGATACGCCGTCTCAACCCGACAGCCGGTTTTGTTCCGGCTGGCTGGTATGCAAGTTACATGACTAAACAAACCGTTATTGTGCTTTTGGTCTGCGCCGTCGCCTCGGCTGCGGCAGCGAATCCCACGCTCACCATCGAAGCCGGACAACCTGCCGCCCCGGTCAGTCCCATCCTTTACGGGCTGATGACCGAGGAGATCAACCATAGCTACGATGGCGGGCTCTACGCCGAACTGGTCCGGAATCGGGCATTTCTGGACAGCCCGAATGCACCGGCGCATTGGTCGGTCGTGCTGGACGAGCATTCAGCCGTAAGCATGGCGCTTGATTCTGCCCAGCCACTCAACACCGACCTGCCGGTCAGCCTGCGTGTGGACGTGAGCAAGGCTTCCAAACGTCATCCCGCCGGCATTGCCAACGATGGTTATTGGGGAATTCCTGTCCAGCCGGCGGCTCGTTATCACGCGTCATTTTACGCGAAGGCCGCGCCGGGTTTCAAGGGATCCGTCATCGTCTCCATTCAGAGCGACGATGGCAATACGGTTTACGCAAAGGGCGAAGTGTCCGGGTTGACGCAGGATTGGAAGCAATACGAGATTACCTTGAAAACCGGCAAGGAGAAACCGACGGCCAGGACGCGCTACGTCCTGACCCTGGATAGTCCGGGCACCGTCTGGTTTGATCTGGTTTCCTTGTTTCCGCCAACATGGAAGAACCAACCGAACGGTTTTCGCAAAGACTTGATGCAAATGTTGGTGGATTTGAATCCCCGCTTTCTGCGGTTTCCCGGTGGGAATTATCTGGAAGGCGACACCATCGCGACCCGGTTTGATTGGAAGAAAACTATTGGCCCGCTGGATCAGCGGCCCGGCCATAGTTGTCCGTGGGGATACCGTTCCAGCGACGGCATGGGATTACTGGAGTTTCTTCGCTGGTGCGAAGACATGGATGCCGAGCCCGTACTGGCGGTTTATACCGGATATTCACTCGGTGGCCAGCATGTAAATCCCGGCCCTGATCTGGAACCTTATGTGCAGGATGCGCTGGACGAAATTGAATACGTTACCGGTTCAGTAGCCACCAAATGGGGGGCTGAGCGGGCGAAAGACGGTCATCCGGAACCGTTTGCTTTGCACTACGTTGAGCTTGGCAACGAGGATTGGTTTGACCGATCCGGTTCCTACGACCAGCGTTTCGCGCAATTTTTTGACGCCATCAAAGCGAAATATCCCCAGCTCAAGTGCATTTCCACCGTCGGTACCGAACAACCGGCAGCGAAACGTGTTCACAGCCGTCAGCCCGACATGTTGGATGAGCATTACTACCGTTCGGCCCAGACGTTTCTGAAAGATCCGGCGCATTTTGATAATTACGACCGCAAAGGCCCGGAAATCTTCGTCGGCGAATGGGCCGCTTACGACACTTCATTTCCCCCCTGGAACGGCCGGTCCGCGAAGGAACCGCCCACCGCCAACATGACCGCCGCGCTGGCCGATGCGGCCTGGATGACAGCGATGGAACGGAATTCGGACCTCGTGAAAATGCAGTGCTACGCGCCGTTGTTTGTCAGGGTGGATCCCGGTGCCAGGCAATGGCGGCCGGATTTCATCGGCTATGACGGCCTCCGCAGCTACGGCTCGCCCAGCTACTTTGCCTTCAAGATGTTCAGCCGGAACGTGGGTGATGAAATTCTCAAGGCCTCGCTCGACGATACCACGCTCCACTATTCGGTGACGAAGGACAGCAGGAGCGGGGCAATCCTGATTAAACTGGTAAATCCCCAGCCGGCACCCCAACCGCTTCGCCTCAATATCCAAGGAGCGGCTTCCCTGGAACCCACAGGTACGGCGACCACGCTCGCTGCCGCGCCGGACGCAAACAACTCGATTGATAATCCAACGAACGTTGCGCCTGTTACCACCGAAGCTTCGGGTATTAAACCCGAATTCGATTATACGCTCCCGG
>DATJYM010000035.1:0-23537 GCA_035499615.1 Candidatus Acidiferrales bacterium
AACACCGCCCAAACCCGTGCCGCCAAAACTGCCCGGGCTCGGAACGCCGGCGCCGGCGCCAGTCTGATTTTAATGGACTGGCGGTTTGCGGTCGCCGCAGGTCGCAATCCTGGCCTTTCCAAAACGCCAGCGGCGCCCCAAGGGGCGCCGCGGCATTGTTTTGTGGAAATCAAACTCAGTCAATTCGCTTCCAATACCACGCGAAAGCCATAGTCGTTCTTCGTTTTGTCCGGGGCCGAGTATTCACGAAATTCAAGGCGCGCATTGATATCAATGTATGTGTCCCAGGCGCCGCCGCGCAAAACACGATAAGGTTTGTCCTGCGGATCCAGGCACCACTCCTTGACGTTGCCGCGCATGTCGTAGAGCCCATAATTATTCGGCCCCAGACTGCCCACCGTTTCCGTGGAGGACCGTCGCTGCATATTCAAACTCATCACCGCGTCGCTCAGTGAAGCGTTTCCCACCAGCTGTTCCCATTGAGCCTGGGTCGGCAGGTTATAGGCAAAACCTTTGGGCAGCTGATCAGCCTTTTGTTCCTGCTCGGTGAGTTTGGAACAGAAGGACATGGCATCATACCAGGTTACTGAATCCACTGGACGAGCGTTGCCTTGAAAGGCACTGGGATTATTACCCATCGCTTTGGTGTAAGACTGTTGCGTCACTTCATACATGCCGGCCCAAAGGGTTGGCGATATTTTCTTCAGGACAATGCCGACAGTGTTGGTGATCTGATCGCCCTTTAACATCAAATCCTTGAGCGGCACATTGGTCTTCGTATCAAAGGCGCCGCCATCCTGACCGTCATCGGGAGGGGTTGCGTCCCCGCCATCGTTCTGTGCGCGACCCAGGGTCGGCAGCAAAGATAGCAGGACCAAGGTTAACAGAGTCAAAAATATCCGGATCATTTTCATAAAGCAAACAAGGCTTGTGGTTGACAATCAACGGACAAGACAGCAAACCATGTGCCGTGTTACGGGGAATTTTCCCGGCTCTTCAAGTCTTCCGCCAAAAAACGCGTCACATCCTTGAAACGCACTGCGTTATCGTGATTTGCGGCCGCCAGCGACTGGTGCGCTTCGAGACAGGTTCGTGTGATTTGCTGGCGCGTCGGGTTCACCGCATCCGGCGTTTGGATCTGAACGTCATGGGGTAGTTCCAATGTTCCCGTGGTGACTTTAAACAGATGTAACGCCCCCAGATTTTCAAGAAGGTCCGCAATCCGTGAGTTGGGGTTCAGCAGTTCAATGCCGTGGTGGTGGGGCGCACCCGCCGGGCTCAGCTTTATGCCGAAACCGGCCAAAATACCGAGGAACGTGCTGTCCATCAGCGCGCATTCGGAAAGGTCAATGATAATACGATCGCAGCCTTTCCGGGCCAGTTCCGTCAGCAAGGTTTTGAAGTCCGGACCGTAGGTAAAGTTCGCGCGCCCCACAATTTTCACGCAGACAAAGTCTTTGCACGCCAGAACCAACATTTTCGCCGACGGAATGGTCATAGTCCAAAAATCCTTTCAGGCCGAAGCCGTTTGAGGAGTTATAATCTGCACCAGGGTCTGCTGCAGTACCAGCGTATCATCAAGTCCGCTGGATACCAATCGCTGGTTGCAGCGCAACAATAAATCCATGCCCCGTATCAACTCGGCTTCGGAATATCGCTTTACCTGCGGCAGCGCCTTGTACAACACATACGGGTTTATAGCCAGGGGATTGAAACGTCGGTCCCCCGGCAGCCGCTCCGCGGGAACGCGCTGGAGTTGCGCCTTGAAACGATTGTAATCCAGCTCCGGCTTGATCCAGCCTTCCCGGAGCATTTCCTTCAGCAACAACATCGCGCGTACCTTGGCAATCAGCCCGTATAACAGGCCAATCTCCGATTTGTGGGAGTCAAATTTCACCTCCCAAAGCTCCTCGTCCAGCCGGCGCAGCAGGCGAGGCAAATCACGGTCCCCCAGGGCGTCGCCCAACGCGAAGGCCCGGGCCAGTTTGTTGCGCACGCAAACTGCATCGACATCCTCCGCCTCGATCCGGCTTCGGTTGCCCACAAACAAACAAACCTTCTCAACCTCATTGTCCAGCTGGCGCGGATGGGGGCCGACCCGACTGACCAGTTCCGCCACGGCTTCTTCGGAAATGTCTTTCTTTCGGTCGCGTACCGCTGTCCGGGCCGCGAGTTCCGCCCGGTCCGCCCAATCGCGATCATCCGTCGACCACCCCGCGAGGATTTCAACCGAGCCAATCTTGTCGAGCGTCTTGAAAAACGTTTTGCGCTTGTCCACCTTGCCGGCGCTGATGAGCAGCCGGATGCCAGTGTTCCGCGTCCACGCAAAAGCCTTTAATTCCTCCGCCAGATCCGCGAGTGATTCAGTGACCAGCTGCGTGGACGCCATCCGTTCCTCGCCTAGAAAATTGCAGTCCCGCAACCAGATGGCCTTGCCGGTGCCGAAGAAGGGCAGGGTCTGCAGCGCTTCACGCAACCGGGCAATGGCCACAACCGCCTCGCCGCTATTGGCAACCGTGGCTTCGACGATTTCATGGTCCTGACCTCCGATTTCATCGCACCACTGCTGGTAAAGTTGCCGGGCCCGCTGCTTCACGGCAAACTCGTCGTCACCGCAAATGAGAGACGGTGATGGGACTTGGGCGCCGGGCATTTTATTCCGCCTCGCTCCCGGTTTCGTTGATTTTGTTCAATACTTCGCTCATGTCTTCGACCTGCTCGAAGAGGGAGGCGGCCACGAAGATTGGTTTTTTCTGGGCGGCAGCCAGGGCCAGACAATCGCTGGGGCGCGCGTCGAGCTCCACGATTTTCCGGGCCAGTTCGTTTTGTTGTTGCAGAATCAACCGCGCGAAGTAGGTTGAATTTTTTAAATCCGTGATGACCACGCGTTCCACCGTGATGCCGAAACCTTGAAACATCCGGTTGATGAGATCGTGGGTCAGCGGGCGTTCCTTGGGGGTCTGGCGCAGGAACATACCAATGACCGCTCCCATTTGCGGCTCGACGTTGATGACAAAAACCTTCTGGTCGTTGCCGACAAAAAGTGCACAGCCGCTGTTGGCCGGGATAATTCCGCGAATCTGAACTGGCACAACGTCCTGCTTCATGACTTCAATTTAGGCCGGATTCCATAGAAAACAAGTCTGGCTTTGCCTCAAACCTACGCCATTTCCACGGGTTTGGTCAGGAATCGGTCCTTGATGAACGTCCGGTAATACGCGTCCTTGCGCGGCGCCGTCAGCAGGCTTTCGTAACGAAAACCCGGTACATTGTCGAAGCACAACGGAGGTGAATTCCGGAACTTGACGTATAACTGCCGGGTTTTCGGCAGGTAACCGACAGATTCGAACAAGTCCGCATCCACCGGCATCATTTTGACTGACTGCGGTAAAGTTGCCATAACTGGCCTTTGGCTGAATCTGCATGTTTCTACGTCGAATTCAGCTGCCCGTCGAGGGTTTTTTCAACCCCTGAGTCCAATGCCACAACCGCAAGCGCAGGGGATATTTGAATCCGTCCCCATGGCTTGCGGCTCGTAATTCAACCACGGGCCCAACCACCGCTCGACTTCCTGCAAGGCCATGCCTTTGCGCAGATGATAATCGAGCACCTGATCACGATCGAGTTTGCCCACGGCGAAATATCTGGATTCGGGGTGTGCGAAATAAAGTCCGCTTACCGAGCTGGCCGGCCACATTGCACAGCTTTCCGTCAGCTGGATGCCGGCGTTCTTCTCCACCTCCAGCAAATTCCAAAGAATCATTTTTTCGGTATGATCGGGACACGCCGGATAACCCGCCGCCGGCCGGATGCCACGGTATTTTTCGGCGATTAACTCTTCGCCATTGAGCTTTTCGTTCCGGCCGTAGCCCCATTCCGCGCGGACATGTTTGTGCAGAAATTCCGCGAAGGCCTCAGCCAGGCGATCCGCGAGGGCCTCCGCCATGATGGCGCTGTAATCATCGTGATCGGCCTTGAATTTTTCCACCAGTTCCTTCAAGCCGTGGCCGCTGGTGACGGCAAACGCGCCAAGATGGTCGAGGGCAGGACTGCCTCCGCCTGGCACCCGACTCTCGACTCCCGGCTCGCGTCCGGACTTGGGGGCAATAAAGTCCGCCAGACACCAGCTCGGCGTGCCGTCCGTTTTTTCAATTTGCTGGCGCAGAAAGTGAAATCTGGTCAGCACGCTGCTTCGGCTCTCTCCGGTGTAGAGTTCCACGTCATCACCGTCCCGGCTGGCCGGAAACAAACCATAAACGCCGCGGGGCTGCAACAGCTTTGCCGAAACAATTTGCTCCAGGAGTTTCTGCGCGTCGGCAAACAGCTTGCGCGCCTCCTCGCCGTGTTTCTCGTGCTGCAAAATCTTCGGATAAACGCCGCGTAATTCCCACGTATGGAAAAACGGCGTCCAATCAATGAACGGCACGAGGTCTTCCAACGTGACTTGCAGGCGCCGAGGTAACGAGGCGGATGCGTCGCGCGTTTCGTCGATCCGCCTGCTCACGTCGGCGGCTACAGGCGAGTTCAAAATCTGCACACCGATAAATTCCGGTTTTGGCAAATCGTCAAACTTAAGTTGCGTCGCGTTGGCGCGGGCGGCTTCGAGGGAAACCAGTTTCGCCCGCTGCCCGGCGTGTTGAGACCGGACACGCTCGTACTCTTCCCGGACCTGTTTAACGAATCCAGGTTTTTGTTCGGTACTGATCAGGCTGCCGACTACCGGCACCGCGCGCGAGGCGTCCAGGACGTGGACCACCGGTTCGCGGTAACCGGGCGCGATTTTCACCGCCGTATGCGCCTTGCTTGTCGTCGCGCCGCCAATCAACAATGGCAGTTTCAACCCTCGCCGATCCAGCTCGCGCGCCACGTGCGCCATTTCGTCCAGTGATGGCGTGATCAGACCGCTGAGGCCGATGATGTCCACGTGCTGTTCCAGCGCCGTGGCGATGATTTTCTCGCACGGCGTCATCACGCCAAGGTCAATGACCTCGTAGTTGTTGCAGGCCAGAACAACCCCGACAATGTTCTTGCCGATGTCGTGGACGTCGCCCTTCACGGTCGCGAGGAGGATCTTGCCGGCGTTTTTGTGAACGCCGCCGGCAGATAGCTTTTCTGCCTCCAGATACGGCAGCAGATAGGCGACGGCCTTTTTCATCACCCGGGCTGATTTTACCACCTGGGGCAGGAACATTTTGCCGGAGCCGAATAAATCGCCCACCACGTTCATGCCGGCCATGAGCGGTCCTTCAATGACTGCCAGTGGCCGGCCATATTTCCGGCGCGCCTCCTCAACGTCCTGGTCAATGTAATCCACGATGCCCTTCACCAACGCATGCTCGAGCCGTTGTTCGATAGCGCTTTTACGCCATTCGTCCTCGACGATTGCCGTTTCGTCGCGTTTTTTCACCGATTCGGCAAATTTGATGAGCCGCTCGGTCGCATCCGGCCGACGGTTCAGTAAGACATCTTCGACACGTTCCAGCAGATCCTTTGGTACCTCGTCGTAGACGGCGAGTTGACCGGCATTGACGATGCCCATGTCGAGTCCGGCCTTGACGGCGTGGTATAAAAAGGCCGAGTGCATTGCCTCCCGCACGACATTGTTGCCGCGAAATGAAAAGGAAACATTGCTGATGCCGCCGCTGACCTTCGCTCGCGAGAGGTTTTCCTTGATCCATTTTGTCGCCCGAATGAAATCCACGGCGAAATGGGCGTGTTCTTCCATGCCGGTCCCGACGGTAAGCACGTTCGGATCGAAAATGATGTCCTGCGGCGGGAAGCCGGTCTTCTCCACGAGCAGACTGTAAGCACGCTGGCAAACAGCGATGCGACGTTCGAACGTGTCGGCCTGGCCGCGTTCATCAAATGCCATCACCACCACGGCTGCACCGTAACGGTGGACCAGTTTGGCCTGGTGCAGAAACTTTTCCTCGCCTTCCTTGAGTGAAATGGAATTGACGATGCCTTTGCCCTGAAGGCATTTCAAACCGGCCTCGATAACCTCCCATTTCGACGAGTCCACCATCACTGGCACCTTGCAGATATCCGGTTCGGAGGCGACAAGGTTGAGAAAGCGCGTCATCGCCGCCACGCCATCGATCATCCCTTCATCCATGCAGATGTCGATCACTTGCGCACCGTTCTCGACCTGTTGGCGCGCGATGGCCAGCGCCGCTTCGAAGTCGCCCGCCTTGATGAGTTGGGCAAACTTCGGCGAACCGGCCACATTGGTGCGCTCGCCGATGTTGAGGAAATTGGAATCCGGGCGGACTGTGAGCGCATCCAGTCCGCTCAATCGCAGGTAAGGTTCAACTGGCGGCGGCACGCGCGGCGGCAAGCCCTTTACCGCTTCGGCAATCGCCTTGATATGCGCGGGTGTGGTGCCGCAGCAGCCGCCGACGATGTTCAGCCAGCCGTTCCGGGCCCATTCCCTCAACTGCGGCGCAAACGTTTCCGGGGTTTCGGGAAAGCCGGTGGGCAACAAAGGGTTGGGCAGACCGGCGTTGGGATGGGCACTGACATAAATCGGCGCCAGACCCGAAAGTTCCTCGATGAGCGGGCGTAATTCCTTCGGACCGAGGGCGCAATTCATGCCAACGGAGAGCAGGGGAATGTTGGAAATCGAATTCCAGAAGGCTTCAACGGTCTGGCCGGTCACGCCACGATTGCTGCCGGCTTGAATGAAGGTGACGGAAGCAAGAATGGGAATCCTGTGGCGGCGGTCTATGACCGCCGTATCATTTTTGAGATTAGAGCCACGGTCGCAGGCCGCCGCTTCAATTCCCCGTTCCTCCAAGACCTGTTGAATGGCAAAAAATGCCGCCTTCGCGTTCAACGTGTCGAAGATGGTTTCCACCAGCAGCAAGTCCGCGCCGCCGTCGAGCAACCCCCGGACCTGCTCACTGTAAGCCCTGACCAGCTCGTCGAACGTCGCACCGCGTGCGCCGGGATTGTTTACGTCGGTCGAAATGGATGACGTTTTGGTGGTCGGCCCGATGGCGCCCGCGATCAGGCAGACCCGGCCCGGGTGCGCTTTTTCGTATTTATCCACCGCGAATCGTGCACATTCGCTGCCGGCCTTCGACAATTCATAGGCCAGCGATTCCAGCCCGTAATCCGCCAGCGAGACGGATTGCGAGTTGAACGTATTCGTCTCGATGATGTCCGCGCCCGCCTCAAGGTACTGGTAGTGGATATCTTCAACGATTCGCGGCTGGGTGAGGTTGAGCAAATCGATGCAGCCCTGGAGGTCCTTCCCGCGACGGTCTTTGAACCGTTCACCACGGAAAGCCACCTCATCCAGCTTGCGTTGCTGGATCATCGTGCCCATCGCGCCGTCCAGGATGACGATGCGTTCGCGCAACAGGCGTTCCAGATGTTCGATGCGGTCCGGCATTGGTCTCTAAATGAATAATCAGCCACAAACTAACGGAAAGTGCCTCCTAACGCAAATAAATAATCATCATATCATGATACGATGATATATATCTTTAAAGTTATTTGGGCCTGTACGTCCTTAGCCGGCAAACCCGGCATTTGCCGGTTTTTGCGCGAGACCGGCCGGGGCGATGTGTGGGAGTCGAACGTTGACATGGCAATTGTCTTTGTTAAATTCGCCGCTCGTTTTGGGGTTTTTTCCGGCTGATAAAGCGCAACCATCAACCATTGATTGTATGTCGAAAGCAGCGAAGTACGTTTATTTATTCGGGAACAAGAAGGCGGACGGCGACGGCTCCATGAAGCCGTTGCTGGGGGGCAAAGGGGCCAACCTGGCCGAGATGAGCCGCATCGGCCTGCCGGTGCCCCCGGGCTTTACCATTACCACCGAAGTCTGCACCTATTATTACGCCAACAAGCGAACTTATCCAAAAATTCTGGCCGGCCAGGTCCAGGCCGGCGTCGCTTTCATCGAAAAGATCATCGGCACGAAATTCGGCGACAAGGCCGCGATGCCTCTGCTGGTTTCCGTCCGTTCCGGTGCGCGCGATTCCATGCCTGGCATGATGGACACCATACTGAATCTGGGGCTCAACGATGAAACCGTGCTCGCGCTGGTGAAGGCGACAAAGAACGAACGGTTCGCCTGGGATTGTTACCGCCGGTTCATTCAGATGTACGGCGACGTGGTCATGGGCGTGCAAAAACGTGCCGGTGAAGACCATGAACCATTTGAAGTGGTTATCCACAAGCTCAAACACGATCGCCACGAGGATGACGTGGAGGATACGAAACTTTCGGTGGCTGATTTGAAGGAATTGGTCAAACGGTTCAAGGCGCTCATCAAAGAGCGGACCGGTGGTGAGTTTCCGCAGGACCCGTGGAAGCAGCTTTGGGGCGCCGTGGGCGCCGTGTTTGGTTCCTGGATGAACGACCGCGCCATCGTCTATCGCCGCAAATACGGCATCCCGTCCGAATGGGGAACCGCCGTCAATGTCCAGGCCATGGTCTATGGCAACACCGGCGATAACTCCGGCTCCGGGGTGGCCTTCACACGTGATCCGGCGACCGGAGAAAAGATTTTCTACGGCGAATTTCTCATCAACGCCCAGGGCGAAGATGTTGTGGCCGGGGTGCGCACACCCGAGCCCGTGCTCCAGCTTAAGAAGCATCTGCCCCAGGCGTTTGCCGAGTTGGAGCAGGTACGGAAGACATTGGAGTCCCATTTCAAGGACGTGCAGGATTTTGAGTTCACCATCCAGGACGGTAAATTGTTCATGCTCCAGACCCGCAATGGCAAGCGCACCGGCCTGGCCGCCGTCCGGTTTGCCATCGAGATGGAGAAGGAGAAACTGATTGACTGGAAGACGGCCATCCGCCGTGTGCCCGCCGATCAGCTGGATCAGGTCCTCGCGCCGGTGTTTGATCGCAAGGCGGTCAAGGCGGCCAAGTGCATTGCCAAAGGCCTGCCCGCCGGACCCGGTGCGGCCTCCGGTAAAATGTATCTCAACGCCGACCGGGCGGATGCCGCCGCCAAAGGCGAAAAAGTTCTGTTGGTCCGAAATGAAACTTCACCGGAAGATTTGCGTGGAATGATTGCCGCCGAAGGCATTTTAACGGCAAAGGGCGGTGTGAGTTCGCACGCGGCGCTGGTCGCGCGGCAGATGGGCAAGGTGTGTGTCTGCGGTGCCGGCGCGCTGCAGATTGATTATCAGGCCAAAACGATGACAGTGGCCGGGACGACTTACAAGGAAGGCGATTATTTGTCCATCAGCGGCACCGCCGGCGAAGTGTATCCGGGGGCAATCAAAACGGCGGCTTCGGAAATCGTGCAGGTCCTGGTCGAGAAATCACTCGAGGGCAAGGAGAGTATGACCTACCAGATGTTCCAGAAGCTGATGGACTGGTGCTCCAAGGTCACGAAACTTCAGGTCCGCACCAACGCCGATACGCCGGAACAGACGGCCAACGCGCTGGCCTTCGGCGCCACCGGCATTGGTTTGTGCCGCACCGAGCACATGTTCTTTGAAGGGAATCGCATCGACGCCATGCGCGAAATGATTCTGGCGGACAATTTGGAAGACCGGAAGAAGGCGCTGGCCAAAATTTTGCCGTACCAGAAGCAGGATTTCGTTGGTATTTTCAAGGAAATGAAAGGCCTGCCGGCGACGATTCGGTTTCTCGACCCGCCGTTGCATGAGTTCCTGCCGCACGAAGACAAGGCGCAGCAGGATCTGGCCGCCAAAATGGGCGTGCCCGTGGAAAAAATCAAACAGCGCGTCAAGGAATTGCACGAGTTCAATCCGATGCTCGGTTTCCGCGGCTGCCGGCTCGGCATTGTCCACTCGGAAATTTCTGAAATGCAATCACGGGCGGTGTTTGAGGCGGCCGCCGAGGTGCAGAAATCCGGCATCAAAGTGAAACCGGAAGTGATGATTCCGCTGGTTGGTTTCAAAAAGGAATTGGATTTGCAGGTGGAAGTCGTCCATCGCGTGGCGCAGGAAGTGATGAAGGAAAAAGGGGTAAAGCTCGACTACCTCGTCGGCACGATGATTGAAGTGCCGCGGGGCGCGCTGACGGCCGACGAGATTGCGCAGACGGCGCAGTTCTTCAGCTTCGGTACCAACGACCTGACTCAGACCTGTCTCGGCATGAGCCGCGACGATTCGGGTTCGTTCCTGCCGCCCTACACGGAATTGGAAATCATCAAGAAAAACCCATTCGCCTCGATTGATCAGCCGGGCACGGGTCAGTTGATGCAGATGGCCGTCGAGAAAGGCCGCAAGACCCGGCCGGAAATCAAGCTCGGCATCTGTGGGGAGCATGGTGGCGACCCGGATTCAGTGAAGTTCTGTCATCGGTTGGGACTCAGTTATGTGAGTTGCTCGCCTTTCCGCGTGCCTGTCGCCCGTTTGGCTGCCGCCCAGGCCGCATTGGAAGAAGAGGCCGCCAAAAAGGCGAAAAAGAAATAACGTGGTAGCCGCGCTTGCGAATGTGCGGCGCATTGTCCGCACTTTCACCAACGCGGCTGCCGATTCGGCGGGCATTGTTTCGTCACTGTCCGGAACAATTTAACGCCGCTCCTCCTTCCCGGGGAGCGGCTGGTGCTTTCTCTTAATAAATCAAGCCACTGGATCAACGACGGCTGCGGCTTGTGCGGAAATTTTTTCCTTCATCAATTGTTTTACGAGCAGCCACGCCGCAAATGACAGGAATGCCAGCGCACAAAGGTTCAGGTACAATGATTGTTGGTCGCCGTCCAATCCCGCGAGGCACGGATAAAGGATACCCAACAGGAGAAACAGGGCGGCAAGCCAGCGGCCGATTTGCGGCGCAGCGCTCACGAGAAGTTTTGCAAGCAACAGGAAATAAGGCAACAGGACAAAAATTGCCGTGAACCAGAATCCAAACAGCAAATCGCTGAAATCGGCAAGCAGGCCATAACCCAGGGCGGTGGCCGTGGAAAACAGGACCGTCAGCAGCACAGCGTGGCGCGTCCGAGCCAGCGTGAATGAAAGCGCCAGGACGCTGAAAACCAGCTGCCAGGCGTCGCCGACCCCGCCCAATACGGCACGGGTGGTTTCGCCTGGCTGCGGCAATTGTGGCAGGGAAATGCCCATGCCCTTGTCATTGAGCGCGTGATCGAGCCGGTACGTCAAAGTCGTTCCCTGCTGGTCCTTGGTCATCGCGATATCCGTTGGCGTCATGCAGCCGTCGGGATAATTTAATTTTGATTTCGGCAGATCCGGCAGGTTCAGGACCAGCCTGAAGTCACGAATCTCGCGTGCCTCGCGCACCTGGAAATACCAGGACGACAATCCGCGGCTTTTGAACGCTATGTGGAAATTCATCACCTCACCCGGCTGCACCTCGCGTTTGAGGACCAGACTCGAATCCCGGATTTCCACCTGCGGCAGGACGTCCTTGCCGTCTAGCGTCGCTGCCAACCCGTCGTAGATGGCGTCGGACGCGGGCAGGGGAAAGGTGAGTGTGCAAAGTTGATTGGAGCTGGCCGGATTGCGCAACTGCCAGTTGAAACTGCAATCGGTCTCGTACCCGCCATAAAAGGCCGAGCCCTTCTTGCGTGGATTTTGCCGGAGCGTGATTTCATGCCGCGCGGCAATGAAGGGATTGCCGCTGAGGGAGACGTGTTGCATCCTTTTGCGGAGCAGGGCAGGCTTCGACGGGTCCTCGGACTCGATGCGTTCGGTGACTTCCTCGTTATGATAAATGTCCACGTTCAATTCGCCCTGGACCTGTTCCGAGCCCCAGATGGTCTGGACGGCGTTGTAATTGGCCTGGGTAATCCGGCCGTGGGTGCGCGAAAAATCGTTTACCGCCTGCCGCAGATACGAGCGCAGAACGGAGATGGTTCCGATAAGCAGCGCCACGAGGACTGCCGCCCAAAACAGGCGCGTAATGTTTCCATACAAGGTCCAGAGAAGACCCGGACTGCCGCCGGATTCGGCGGGGTTTTTGGTTTGAAACAGGGCGTTGAGAAAAACGGCGAGCAGGGCGGCGCCCAGGAACAGAGCGATGACGGGTTCAACATCGGCGAGGCCGCACGCGCGGTTTAACAGTTTGGCAATGATGGCATTCATGATGGGTCAGGGTCGTTGACCCGCCAAACGTGTGGAAGCTGCGAAGACAATTGGGAACGCCGACAACTCGATCTTTCATGTTCGCGCCACCCGCGTTTCGCGGGCGAGTTTTTTGGTTGTTGCCCTGGCGCGTCGAAAATCGGAAAGACCGGTCAATGACGCACCATGACTGGATTTGCAGCGCTCGCTCACACGAGCAGCGCCGGAAAGATGAGGAACCGTTCCGGCTAACGAACTGCCGGAGACGCACCGATTAAGAACCGATTCCATCAGCCTGTCCACAGAAATCGTATAATTGCGGGATTATATTTCAACGCAGGCGGCCTGCTCAAATGAGGCGGTCAACTCCCTCTCCGCCGCGAAACGGGGGAGAGGGCACGGGGAGAGGTGGCGCAAACTTAAAAAATTCAAAAACCGGCCCGTCGTCGCGCTTGTGAAAGTACGGGCCGTTTATCCGCGTCTTGACAACCGCGGCTACATCACGCGGTCCAGCAGCGGTTCGCCGCGAACGAACCGGTCAAAGTTCTTGAGAAAATGCCGGACCAGCGTTTTGGTTTCACCGGCATGACCGCCCGCGACGTGTGGGGTAATAAAGCAATTCGGCTCCGCTCTCAGCGGGTGCTCCGGTGGCAGCGGTTCCGGTTCGGTCACATCCAGCCAGGCCGCTGCGAAGTGCCCCGAGCGCAAGGCTTCCAACAGGGCGTCCTGATTGACCGTCGTGCCGCGACCGATGTTGTAGAAAATTGCGCCCGGTTTAATCATCGCAAAGCGGGCGGCATCAAAGAAATGCCGCGTTGCCGCGCTGTCCGGAAGGATGTTGACGATGTGATCGGCCTGAGCCAGCGCTTCTGCCAGTTGCTCCTCTGTAATCACCGGTACACCCTCGTCGCCGCGGGGCTTTCGTCGATAGGCCATCATATTCATGTCGAAAGGGCGGAGCAATTCGGCCAGCCGTTTGCCAATCGCGCCGTAACCCAAAATCAGGACTGTTTCACCGCGGAGCGTCCCGGAGGAACCACGAATCTCCAGCCACGCCTTCGAGCCGTTGCCGGTTCGGCACCGGAGCGCCTGGGGCAACTTGCGGGCCTGCGCCAACATGAAGCTCAGGGCATGGACGGCACATGCCTCGTTGTAGACGCTCGCGCTGTTGGTCACCGGGATTTTACGTTCGGCCATCAGCGCGCGAAACTGCGGGTTGTCATAACGTGTGATTCCCGACGTGCTGATATGAATCCATTTCAACTGACCGGCCTCCGCAATCGCTCCGGGTTCCGGCTGGCCAAAGGCGATGTCCACCGTGGTGAACTGCGGGTCCCGTTCCGCTCTGGCCAGCACGGATGACACCGGCGTCTTCGGAAAAACGAGTTGATGGCCACAAGTTCCCGCCTGTAACAATTCCAAAACCTCCGGTGTCACCGCGAAATCCACAAAGATTCGAAATCCGTTCATTGCGCCCCAAGCTTAATCTCATTTCGAATCTGAGGCCAATCTGTTCGATTTCACCCTCGCCACGCCTTATTTGAACGAAAGGGGATCGTCTTCGAACGTCGTCACGACCTCGCTTTGCTATCGCCCGGCAATTACAGCAGGGTCTTCATATTTATTACAGCTGGAAATGGTCGAACCCAAAAAGCATGCAGCTGACAATTTTAAACTGCTGGTTGATGCTGTTACTTCAGAAAAACCGAATCGCAAATGGTATTCTGTTTCTGCTCAGAGCTCATGAGGGGGGCGTCAAAATTCGCGAAGGATTTCGCTGGAAATATCGTGGGAACGGTCGGGCGACTCGGCAGGTCGTTCTGGCCAGATTTTGAACCGCCCCAATCGGGGGTTTGGCTCATGATGACATCTGAGAGCATCAGTATTTAGCTTTACTGAGAAACCTCGCTATCCAACGGACTGAAGAAACGGTGCTCGCGCGGGAGCCAGTAATGGCTTCGATCGAGGGACATCACCACCGCCGTCGCTTTGCCCATGATTTCCTTCCGTGCCACCACGCCGAAATAACGGGAGTCGAAACTGTTGTCGCGATTGTCACCCATCATGAAGTAATGGCCTTCGGAAACCTGGACCGGGCCGAAAGTGCGTTTGGCCGGAATGCCCGGTATCGCCATCACCGCATGGGGATGAGCGGATAATTCTTCGGTGGCCAAGAGGCTGTGCTCGCGTTCGCCTTCGGGCAACAGAGCCGATATTCCGGAGGACACGGGAGCATAATCAACCGGCCGGCCGTTGATAATAAGTTGTTCGTTCCGCAATTCAACCGTGTCGCCGGGCAGACCAATCACTCGTTTGACCAGGCGCATGCCGTCTCGGGGCGAGTAAAAAACCACAATGTCTCCGCGCTGCGGGTTCGACCACTGGGCCAGATGCCAGGTGGTGAACGGCACCTTGAGGTCATACGCCAGTTTATTGACGAAAACACGGTCACCGACCAGAATCGTCGGTTGCATGGAGCCGGACGGCACATCATTCCAGTCGGCGAGTGACGAGCGGATTGAAAAGAGCACCAGCGCCAGAATCAGCAGAGGACGGATTTCCTGCTGCCACCAACGACGGGCACGGGATCGGAAGATTGCCAAGTTCATTGGAAGTTCGACCGTTAATCGCACAGCTCGTTCAAGGAAATCGTCGAACCAACCTTGTGCCGGCTCTGGGCGTCATTCAGATTTCATCTCGGCAGCGACAGACGAAGAATGCGGCATGAGGGCGAGCAGTCCCGAGGCGCGGGTTCCGGCACCGGCGCAAACCCCATATTGTCGGCACTATGACAAGATATTTGCTCGCGGCGCTAAAAATGGCACATTATGACCGTGCCTAAACCGGTCAAGCAACCTGTCGATGTCCGCGATCCCACGGAATTCACCGTACCGGCCGCATTTACCGAACGCCCGGCGTGGACTGCCATTGGCAACGGCTGGCGGCATTTGCATGGCAGCGTGCGCGGCGCGGGTGTGAGCTTTGAATGGCACGACTTCGCGACGCACGCGGAATTCGACTGGGGCAAAAGTTTTCACCCGGGCAGCGTCGAAGTCTGCCTGAATCTGGCCGGCCATGGCAGCGTTGCTTTCAACGGCCAACAGGCTGCGTTCACGCCACTGACCGTCGGCTTTTACCGGCGCGGGGAACAGCCGTTGCGCGCTTCGCGCCAGGCGGAACAGCGACACCAGTTTTTGACCGTGGAAATGTCCTTCCAATTTTTGCGGGAAAACCTGGGTGATTTTGTACCATCCTTGCATCCGCTGGTCCGGGAGGTGGTCGCCGGACAATCGGAAAAATCCGCCGTGATGACACCCATGCGCCTGACGAGCCGTCAGCAGCAATTGCTGGGGAGCCTGCGTGACGCGCCCGTGCTCGCCGCCGCGCAGAAGCTATGGTACCAGACCAAGGCGCTCGAGCTGGCGGCGGAATTGTTTTTCCTGGCGCCAGGTGAGCACGAGTTGTTTTGCCAGCGACAGCAGCGTCTTTCCGCGGAGCGTGTCGAAAAGGTAGTTGCCTTGCTGCGCGACCGGCTGGTGGACCCGCCGAGCCTTGAAGAAATCGGCCGGGCCGTGGGTTGCAGTCCGTTTCACTTGAGCCGGACGTTTTCGACGGCGACCGGCATGACGATTCCGCAATATCTGCGCCAGTTGCGCATGGAGCGGGCCGCGGAGCTGTTGCGCTCGGGCAAATTCAATGTCACCGAAGCCGCGCTGGAAGTCGGTTATTCGAGTCTGAGTCATTTCAGCCAGGCCTTTCACGAAACATTCGGTTGCTGCCCGGGTCTCTATCCGCTGCGCACGCCGACGCAGAAAACGTCGTTGAAGTAAAAAGAATAAGCCGGGCTATATCCTTTGGTGGGGTGAGCGTCCTCGCGAGCCGAGGACACTTTATTTTAAACGAATTCGGCTCGCGAGGACGCTCGCCCCACCGGGATTGGCGTCCTTTTTCCGTTTATACGTCTGGAAATCTGGGGTAGGTGGCTTTTCGAGGATCATGTTCGGGGCGCCCACAGATGAAGGTTTGCACCCATTCAGCGAGGCGACGTCCCAAGCGATGGCAGGCCTCGCGGTCACTGGCTTTGCTCGGGCGTCCGGCACAAACCGCGCCGTAATGCAAGGTTTCACCCGGCGCAACGTAATCGGGAACTCCAAACACGAAAATTCCGTAATTCATGAGCACGATTTGAAGCGCCAGGCAGGTCAACTCGCCGCCACCGGCGTTTCCACCCGAGGAGGTGAACGCGCAACCGATTTTGCCCTCCGTTTTAGGCCAAAGCGGCGCCGCCGTCACATCCCACCATTGCTTCATCTCCCAGGCAATCGTACCCATATGCGTGGGGGAACCGACCGCGATCCCGTCACACCAGACCAGGTCGTCAGCGGACGCTTCGCTGACGTTCTTGAGTCGAACTTCGGTCGGAGAAACGCCGGCGGCGCCTTCGCCGACGAGGTTTGCCATCATTTTCGTATGACCATCTTTGCTATAATAAAGAATCAAAACTCGCGCCGGGCGGTGCGTATCACTTTCCATTAAAAGATGATGCGGGTCAGGCGGGAGCGCGTCAATGGAGCATCCTCTGATTTCGCGCCAGCTGGTCAGCGCGGTTTTTGACGCGCCGAGTGCCGGCGCACCCCAAAAATGCCCGGTTCTTTTAACAACGTGAAATTTTTCACAAACTTTTCTTGCAGGCGAGCCCGTCAACCGCTAAACATCACGCCCAATGTTTGCGGAGCGAAGGACAAAATTTGATTAACCGACGGGTCGTTTCGAAATGCCAGCGATTTTTCCGAAGTGGACGAACCAGTTGCCTTTTCTGATTACTGCCGGCCTTGTGCTGGCGGGCGGTGCCGTCACGGCTGGTGTTACTTATTATTTCACGCCCAAATACTCGCGCGTGGGCTACGAGCCGATCCAGCCGGTGCCGTTTTCACACGCAGTCCACGCGCAACAACTGGGCATTGACTGTCGTTACTGCCATACCACCGTGGAAAAATCCTGGTTCTCCAATATCCCGTCCGCCTCCACCTGCATGAATTGCCACAATCAGGTGCTCAAGGACGACCCCCGGCTGGCCCTGGTTCGCGACAGCGCCACCAACGGCGTGCCCATTCACTGGGTGCAAATCCACCGGCTCCCCGATTACGTGTATTTCAATCATTCCGTTCACGTCCGCCGCGGCATCAGTTGCGTGGAATGCCATGGGCGGGTGGACGAGATGGACGAGGTGCACCATGCCAAATCGCTCACCATGGCCTTCTGTTTGAACTGTCACCGCGACCCGGCGGCGTTCATCCGGCCTGAAAGCAAAGTCACGGACCTTGGCTGGCAATGGAACACCAACGCCGACGTTGCCGCGGAGATGCAGGCGACCAATGGCGTCAAGTTTGTCCACGACTGGCGCGTACAATCACTCGACAACTGTTCAGCCTGCCACCGATGAATTTAAAATTTATGATTTATGATTTACGATTGGCGCCCCGTAGAGGGTGTCGTGCCCGGTTTTCCTTCAATCATCAAACATCAATCGTAAATCATAAATTGGCGACACAGACATTTTTGCTGGTCGATTGCGAATGAACCCGAATTCCACATCTTCAACTCCCGGTGTGATGCCGGGCCGCCATTATTGGCGCAGCCTGGATGAATTGGCCGATACGCCGGAGTTCAAGGAATGGTTGCACCGCGAGTTTCCACAGGGTGCCAGCGAGTTCAGCGACCCGGTTTCGCGGCGGCATTTCGTCAAAATCATGTCCGCGTCGTTCGCCCTGGCAGGTTTGGGGTTCATGGCGGCCGGCTGCCGGCGGCCGGAAGAGGAACTCGTGCCCTTTTCCAAGGCGCCGGAAGACGGTTACAACTATGGCACGCCGGAATATTTTGCCACGGCCATGCCGACGCGCACCGGCGCGGTTCCGCTGGTCGTCAAATCCTACGATGGCCGGCCCATTAAAATCGAGGGCAACGCGCTGTATCCCGGCGGCAACGGCGGCACCGACCGCTACGTCCAGGCTTCGATTCTGAACCTCTACGACCCCGACCGGGCCCAACGGTTCGCCAAAGACGGCAAGACGGTTCCGCGTGACGAGGCGTTGCAAGCCCTCGACGATTTGTCGAAGAAATTCAAGGCCAACCAGGGCCAGGGGCTGGCATTCCTGGCGGAAAGCAGCACGTCGCCCTCACGGGCGCGCCTGCAAAAAATCATTGCGCAGAAATTTCCAAAATCGCAATGGTTTACCTACGACGCGATTGATTCCGGCATTCATCAGCGCGCGGCGACACAGGCGTTCGGACAGCCGGTGCGCCCGGTTTTCCGGTATGATTTTGCCCGCGTGATTCTCTCCTTGGACTGTGATTTCATCGGCTCGGAGGAAAATGCGTATGACAACATCCGCCGTTTCGCGCAAGTCCGGCGTCTCGCCGGACCCAACGATTCGATGAATCGCCTGTATCAGGTTGAGAGCCTTTTCACTCTGAACGGGATAAATGCGGATCATCGACTGCGAATTCCGGCGTGTTTGGTCGGACAGGTGGCGGCGGCCATTCTGGCGCAGGTTTCCGGTCCGGCCGCGGCGATTCCCGAAGGCGTCGATCCTGGTTGGATTTCCGAATGCGCAAAGGATCTGAAGGCGAATGGACATCATTCACTAGTGGTTGCCGGCCAACGGCAGCCGCTGGAAGTTCATTTGCTGGCGCACGCCATTAATTCCGCGCTTGGTGCGATCGGCCATACCGTGACGTTGATTCCCGCGTCGGACCAAAGTGGCGGTTCAGTAGCAAATTTGAATGAAGCGATTGAAGCAAAGAATGTCCGAGATTTGGTGATTTTAGGCGGCAATCCGGCATACAACGCTCCAAATCCCGCAAAGCAGGAAGATTTCAATCTCATTGGAATAAACTACAAAGGCAGAACTTACAATCTGTTGCGACTCGGTTATTACGAAGACGAAACATTTTTAGAATCCGTCAACGATTGGCATTTCCCGGCGGCGCATTATCTGGAATCGTGGGGCGACGCGACCACAACCGACGGAACACTGGTGCCCATTCAACCCTTGATTGAGCCGTTGTTCGGTGGATTAACAGAACTGGAATTTCTTGCACGCATTGCCGGCGAAGCGCAGATAAATTCTTACGACATTGTCCGCACGACTTTCAACAATTCGGCAGAGGTGTGGAAGGGATTCTTGTTTAACGGATTTTTGGCAGGTTCTGCGCCCAAAATCGTGGTGCCAGCCATCAACTGTGCCGCGCCTGGAATCAGGAATGTCGCCGCGCCGTCCGCAGCCAACCTCGAAGTCATTTTCTATCGCGACGCGAAGATGGACGATGGCCGTTATGCCAACAACGGGTGGATGCAGGAATTACCCGACCCCATCAGCAAGATGGTCTGGGACAATGCCGTGCTCATCAGCCGCAAGACCGCCAGTGAACTCGGTGTGCTAAACGGCGACCTGGTGGAAATCACGCTGAACGACCGCAACGTCACCGGTCCGATTTGGGTGCAGCCCGGGATGGCGGATTATTCGCTTGGCCTGGCGCTCGGTTACGGGCGCGAAAGGGCAGGGCGCATCGGCACAGGCGTCGGGTTCAACGCGTATAAAATATTTGCGGGCAAATACATCGAGACTGGGGCAACGATTCGGAAGACGGGCCAGACGCATGTGCTTGCCTGTACGCAGAATCATTGGTCCATGGAAGGCCGGCCCGCCGTCCGTGAGGCGAACCTGGACGAATTTAAAAAGAACCCGGGGTTTGCCCCGGATATGCACGAGAAAGAGCCGCCCGTGGTCGCGCCGCTGTATCCCAATCCGCTGGACCAGGCGGCGAAGAAGGCGTTGCAGCAATGGGGTTTGACAGTGGATTTGACGGCATGCGTCGGCTGCGCCACGTGCGTGGTCGCCTGCCAGAGCGAGAACAATATTCCGATTGTCGGCAAGGACCAGGTCCTGCGCAGCCGTGAGATGCACTGGATGCGGATTGACCGTTATTACACCGCCAACCCGGCCAAGGAAACGGAAGCGGACTCCTTCCTCAAGGACAATGAGCAACAATTCGAGCAGTGGATTGACGACGTGCAGGCGGTGAACCAGCCGATGCTCTGTCAGATGTGCGAGGCCGCGCCGTGCGAAAATGTCTGCCCCGTTAACGCGACGATGCACGACCAGGAAGGCCTGAACGTGATGGTTTATAACCGTTGCATTGGGACGCGCTATTGCTCGAACAATTGTCCCTACAAAGTCCGCCGTTTCAATTATCTTGATTTCAACAAGCGTCCCCTGGCCGATTTAAAAGGGCCGTTTTACCCAACGCCGCTCCTGCACAAGACAAACGGACAATGGGATTTGTTGAGCTGGTGGAAGAATCCGAACACGAGCAACATGCGTCCGAAGGATGAATGGGATTTGCTCAAGATGGCCAAAAACCCGGACGTGACCGTGCGGCAGCGCGGCGTGATGGAAAAATGCACTTATTGCATCCAGCGCATCCAGGGCGCGGAAATTGCGCAAAAGGTCAAGGCCGGTCCCTCGGGCAACGTGCGCTTGAAAGAAGCCGAAGGCACGATCCCCAAGACCGCGTGCCAGCAGGCGTGCCCGGCACAGGCGATTGCGTTTGGCGACATCAGCGATCCGGACAGTACCGTCAGCCGATGGAAGGGTTCCAGCCGCAATTACGCCGTGCTGGGCGATTTGCTGACGAAGCCACGGACGACCTATCTGGCGCGCATCCGCAACCCCAACCCGGCGATGCCTGATTTTCATCAGCCTTACAGCACCGGGGAATATGAAAAGCACGGTGGCGAATTCCATGCCATTGAGAAAGGGCACAGTTAATGGTTGAATCCACGAACCAACTGAAAGCGCTCGTGGCGCCGATGGAATTGCGGCGCGGACCGCAGGCGCCCTACCAGCGTGGCCTCGGCGGACTGACCGACCATCTCACCGCGATGCCGGAGGGGAAGACGCCGTTGTGGTGGTGGATTTTGTTTCTTCCCGCGGCGTTCTGTGCGGCGGTGGTGTTGCCGTCCATGTTAACGTATCTGATTTCCACCGGCGTTGGCGTCTGGGGCAACAATGTGCCGGTGGCGTGGGGCTGGGACATCATCAATTTTGTGTGGTGGGTCGGCGTCGCGCACGCCGGCACGTTGATTTCGGCCATGCTGTTCCTGACGCGGCAACATTGGCGGGCGGCCATCGGACGCGCGGCGGAAGCCATGACTGTTTTCGCGGTCATGTGCGCGGGACTCTATCCTGCTGTCCACGTCGGGCGCGTCTGGTTTGCCTGGTGGCTGTTTCCGATTCCCCTCACCACCGGCATGTGGCCGCAATTCCGTTCGCCGCTCATGTGGGACGTGTTTGCCGTCAATACCTACCTCATCGTTTCTTCGCTATTCTGGTACATGGGGTTGATTCCCGACCTCGCGTTGCTGCGCGACCGGGCAAAGACCCGGGTGCGGAAATTCCTGTACGGGCTGTTCGCGCTGGGCTGGACCGGCTCGGCCCGGCAATGGCACCATTATGAAAAGGCTTATCTGGTTCTTTCCGGCCTGGCGACGCTGCTGGTGTTCACCGTGAGTTCCATCGTCGGCATGGACTTTGCCACGTCGCAGCTCGCCGGCTGGCACGAGACGATTTTCCCATTCTACTTCGTGGCGGGCGCGGTCTTTTGCGGGTTTGGCATGGTGCTGGTGCTGCTGATTCCGCTGCGCAAATGGTGCCATCTCGAGGACATCATCACCCTGCGGCACATTGACCGGGTATGCAAAATGACGCTCATGATGGGTTGCGTCATGGGTTACATCTACGTGATGGAATATTTTATCGCGTGGTATTCCGGCAGTCCCTACGACTCCTGGGTGTTCGGCCACCGGTTGTTCGGCCATTACTACTGGTTCGGCGGCTGGATCATGATTGGGGTCAACGCGCTGCTGCCGCAATTGTTCTGGATCAAAAAGGTCCGCCAGAATCTAAAACTGATTTTCATCATCGCCGTCCTGATTAACATCGGCATGTGGTTTGAGCGGTTCGTCATCATCGTCGGCTCTTTGTATCAGGATTTCCTGCCGTCCAACTGGCACCCATTTTATCCGACGTGGGTGGACATCGGCACCTACACCGGCACCTTGGGCGTCTTTTTCACGATGTACCTTTTGTTCGTGCGATTCCTGCCGATGATTGCCATTTCGGAGGTCAAGGCCATCACGCCACAGGCCGACCCGCATCATCCGCTCGGCGGCGCGAAAGGAAGCCAGCCATGAACGTGACCTCGTACGGCCTGATTGCGGAATTCGATTCACCCGCAGCGGTTCTACGCGCGGCGGAAAAGGTGCGTGACGCCGGTTTCCGTCGTTGGGACGTGTTCTCGCCGTTCCCCGTCCACGGCTTGGACAAGGTGATGGGTTTCAAGAATTCGCTGGTCGGCTGGTTCGCGCTGGTGTTTGGCGGCAGCGCGTTCATCGGGTGCATGTTGATGATCTGGTACATGAACGATTTCGCTTACCCGATTCTCGTCGGCGGCAAGCCGATGTTTAGTCCGCCGCAGGCGCTGGTGCCGTCCTACATCCTGCTGGTGCTGGCGTCGGCCGTCGGCGCGTTTGTGGGCATGGTGGCCTTAAACCGGTTCCCGCGCCTGTACCATCCCTTGTTCAAGAATAAACGCTTTGCCATGGTGTCGCGCGACAAGTTTTTCCTCGTGATTGAGACGGCCGACCCGAAATTTTCCGAAACCAAAACCCGTGCGTTGCTGGAGTCCGCCGGCAGCACGCACATCGAGCTGGCTATGGAATAATGCGCTACTTTCTGCTCATCTTCCTGACAGTCATCGCCGTGGTGTTCGGCATTGCCGGGTTGCGCGGGCATCTGTCGCGCAAGCCGCCTATTGACATTATTCCGGACATGGACCGCCAGTTTAAATTGCGTCCCGAGGCGGCGGACGCCTATTTTGCCGACGACCACACGTCCCAGTTGCCGCCAGCGGGCACCGTGGCGCGCAGCTGGCCGCTACAGACCGTCAACGGTCCGGTTTATCCTTACGAAGACGCGCCGGTCAACACCGGGCTTATCACCGGCACGACAAATTTTGTGGCGACCAATCCGCTGCCGATCACGCCGGCTCTCCTGCGGCATGGCCGCGAGCAGTTCGAAATTTACTGCACGCCGTGCCATGGCGCGCTGGGTGACGGCAATGGCATTACTAAGAAACTCGGAGTCATGCCCGCCGTGGCCAATCTGCATGACAAACGCATTGTGGAAATGGCCGATGGCGAGATTTTCAACACCATCACCCACGGCAAAGGCTTGATGGGCGCGTATGGGCCGACGGTGTCTATCCGGGATCGCTGGGCCATCATCGCCTATGTGCGGGCTTTGCAATTGAGCTGGCTCGGTTCGACCAATGACCTGCCGCTGGCGGAGCGCACAGCTTTAAAATAGCGACCATGAATCCACCCAAAGAACCCAACCAACTCCCGCCGCTGGATTTGTCCGGCTGGCGGAAGCTGCCGTCGGCGTTGATGGTCATCGG
>DATJYM010000036.1:0-4187 GCA_035499615.1 Candidatus Acidiferrales bacterium
TCTTTTCATGCCTGCTAAGACGTCAATGCCGGCGGTAATGTTACTTCATTCGCGGCCGATTCCGGGATGCCGCTTGTGAACACAGTCCGAACTGAGGCTGGGAAAGGTTGCAGTTTTTCACCAGGCATGGCGGTTGATCAAACAGGACGCGTCCATTTATCGGGATTGCGCGGGCTGACGCCATGCAGTAAATCAAGGCCATGCAAAGCCAATCCCCGCCTTCACCGGACCTGTTTTTTGACACGCTCACCGCTTATCAAAAGACGGCGGCGCTCAATGCCGCCGTGGATCTGGATCTGTTTACCATCCTGGCTGACAAGCCGCTGACGGCGGCCGAAGTCGCGGCCCGCTGTCACGCCGCCGAACGCGGCATCCGCATCCTTTGTGATTATCTGACTGTGATTGGATTCCTGGGCAAAACCGGCAACCACTACAATCTCACGCCGGACAGTGCGGTTTTTCTCAACCGTAGATCACCCGCCTATGCCGGTGGCGCCATGGAATTTCTTCTCTCCGACCCACTCACGAGCGCGTTCAAACATCTTACCGCCGCGGTGCGCAAAGGCGGCACGGCGGAATCGCGGCAGGGAAGCACCTCCCCGGAACATCCCATGTGGTTGACGTTTGCCCACGCCATGGGCGGCCTCATGTTTCCTGCGGCCGAGGGGCTGGCCGGGTTGATTCCGCTCGACGCCAACCGTCCCGCCAAGGTGCTCGACGTTGCGGCAAGCCATGGCGTCTGGGGCTTTGCCTTCGCACGAAAGAACCCACGGGCCCAACTTGTCGCCCTGGACTGGGAACCGGTATTGAAATATACCCTGGAAAACGCCCGCACCGCCGGCTTCGTTGACCGCTTCAGCACCCTGGCCGGCAGCGCGTTCGACGTGGAACTGGGAACTGACTACGATGTGGTTCTCGTTCCCAATTTCCTGCATCACTTCAATGTCGCGGATTGCATCCGGTTCTTGAAAAGAGCACATGCCGCGTTACGCCCCGGCGGACGGGTTGCGATTGTGGAATTCGTCCCCAATTCCGACCGCGTGACTCCCCCGCAACCGGCCAGATTCAGCCTCGTCATGCTGGCCACCACTCCCGCAGGCGATGCTTATACCTTCGCGGAAATCGCCGACATGTTGTCGCAAGCCGGATTTAAACCGCCGGTCGCACACAACTTGCCCGCCTCTGTCAACCTTGCCCTGATCGCTGTAAAGTAAACTGCTGGCGGCAGTCGTCAGCGGGTGGCGCGAAGTTTCATGAGCAAACCTTCGGGCCGGCGGGGTGAAAGGTCTGAGATTTTGGAACACGCTGAACCCCGCGAGTCTGTACCTGTGATCATGAAGTCAGCCGGCTGATTTGCCGGCGGAGATTGCGCTTTCGCCACTGTGAACGCCTTGTTCGGAAAACCACGCGGCCCAGAAGTTTCAGCACCAGCCAGAGCAACACAGTCAAACATAAAACCAACAGTGACGTCCGCAGGCGGGCGGCGGCCGCAATCGAGATGCCGACGCCGCTGAACAACGCCACATAGGCCGCCACACACACGGGGCATTTTGGAAGCAAGACCAGCGTGGCGCCCGGAACCAGCCAGCCGGCAATCTGGCCGCCACGCCGCCAACGCGACGCGGGCCGGCGGGTGTTGTCGCCGGTTTGCGTCCGGATTTTGCAGCATGCCAGGTTGTTCATGCCCGTGACGGCTATGTGTGGCAGCATGAGGCGGGGCTTTGACGTGATTCGTATTCGTCGTGGCGACGCCACCAGATGCCCGTCTCGTTGCGCCCCAGGGGAGCGCGGTCGAGCCATTGGTACATGCCCCAGAGGCCGTCCAGCCCGCGCGCAAAGGTGGAATAAGTGTGATAGACCACGCCATCCTCGAGCACGAACGCGCTCATGCCCGGCAAATCGCTCAAGTACGTGCGCGCGTCCGTTCCGCAGGCGGCCGCAAACTGGGCAACAGGTTCCGGCACCGACGCCGTGTCCATCGCAAAGCCGCCACGCTCGTAGTTGTATTCGCCGCCGCCTTTGCGCCGTTGCTCCGCCGTGAACGAGACATTGAAGTCGAAATTAAAATCGGTGCCGAAAGAGGAAGCCCAAGGAAACCTCCACCCCATCCGCCGCCGGTATGCCTGCAGCTTCGCGAACGGCGCCCGTGACACGGCTCCCAGTGTCACATCGTGGTTCGCCAGATGAATGGCAAATCCGTCGAACCCGTCGGCAATCGCGGAGCAGGACGGACACCCCGCCGTGTAATCGGGACCAAACATGAAATGGTAGATGAGCAGCTGCGAGCGGCCGCAAAAAAGGTCCGCCAGTGAAGCGCTTCCTCCGTCGGTCTCGAACTGATACTTCTTGTCCACCCGGACCCACGGCAATTCCTGCCGCCGGCGCGCCAGCTCGTCGCTGCGCCGGGTCAGTTCCTTTTCCTCCTTCAGCAGCTCAAGCCGGGCGGCCAGCCATTTGTCTCGCGATACGACCTTGTGTTTGAGCCGCGGATTTCCCGGTTCGGGCCGGGTTGCATTTGTGCTCATGACTTTCCTTTCCTGTTGGTTGTCTGGTTGTTATCGAATCATCGGTTACGATGTCACCCTTTCTCGTTTCAATTCGGCAGATCAACCCTTACAAAAGATGTTCAGGCCTTTCCCGGTTTCCAGAAAGGTCTTCAAGCTCGAAAGCACTCGCGGCCAGCCCGCGGAAACCTTGCCTGCCATCGTTGAACCATCCTTGAACCGGTCATGGGTCACCGTGAGGCAGACCATGTCTTCCACGGACGCGATCTCAAATGTGACGCGCGATTTGTCCTTGAGATCATCCGGGTCGGCCCAGGTCAGCACCAGACGTCTGGGCGGAATGCTTTCCACCACCCTGCCCGTGATCCAAACCTCGCTCTCCGGATTGTGGTGTTCCCATTTTGAACCTTTCTTCCAATCAGACACGTTCGTCATCCCACCCCAATATTGACGGGTGAATTCCGGTTTGGTGATGGCGTTCCACGTCTCTTTGGGCGTTGAACGAATAAACGAGGTGTAAACCAACTTCGGCTTTTTCATGTTGTCATCCTTTCTTGTTTTGGTTTTGTTCGAGACCTTGCTTCAAATCGCTCAACGCCTGGAGGCGGTGACCTTCGTATTTGCCAATCCAACGCTCGTAGATCTCGTGCAGCGGCACCGGATTCAGATAATGCAGTTTCTCGCGCCCGCGCCAGACCACCGACACCAGATTTGCCCTTTCCAGCAACCCCAGGTGTTTGGTCACCGCCTGCCGCGTCATGTCGAGATGTTCAACCAGCCCGCCCAATGTCTGTCCGTTGTTCCGGCGCAACTGGTCGAGCAGCTTCCGCCGGCTCGGGTCGGCCAGCGCCTTGAATACTGCATCCATCACACCGATATTATGCAACCTTTTGGTTGCATGTCAAGCGCCAAAAACGGCTTCGCAATTTAGTGTTTTCAAGTTTCAACGGTCACGCGCGGTAAGTTCGCCGGAATGCCTGCGCCGGCAAATCAGCCATGCCGCCGGGGGCAAGGCGGGGGTTGCCGGCCGGCCACCGTCAATTCCCTGATTCGCCATGGGATCTCATTTCGCCGGCGGCCATTGCACGCCGGCAAGTTCTCCGGGCAATTGCGTCGGGTCCGTCGGGTAGATGAGTTTGAGGTCCACGCCGGCGGACTTGGACCCTTGCAGAAATTCCAGTTCTTCCGGCGCGCCGACGATGAGCCAGAGCACCTCGGCATCCGTGTCGTTGAAGACCTGGCGCAACGCGTCCGGCCCGACCAGCACACCCCCGTATTTGGGCACGGTCAACGTCGCCCCGCCCACGCACATCCGGCCCGTGCCTTCCAGCACGAAATAAAATTCCTCCTGCCGGATATGTTTGTGCAGTGTGTTCGCGCTTTTGGGGGGCAACCGCCAGAGCCGCGCACCCAGGTTTTCGCTGCCGGTGCGTTCCAGATAATCCGCGTTCGGGATTTTCATCAGATTCGATGGCCGCCAATGGAGGTCGTCTGGCTTGATGAGAAAAAAATCTTTAACGGGTTTCGTTGGGTTCATAGTTGTGACCTCACGGTGAAATCAAATCCGCAAGGGTGGTCAATTCCTTGCCTTCCGCATCCGAAACGAGGCTGTAATGAAAACCTTTCGCGTCGAGATTGATTACGGAGTAGCCGCGATAAATTTCGGCTTCCTCCACGTGCCCT
>DATJYM010000037.1:0-52937 GCA_035499615.1 Candidatus Acidiferrales bacterium
GGAGTCCGTACGGCTCCGGGCCAACGCCATGCTGCAGGCGCTTTCGCATCGCGGGCCGGACGATTCGGGCATCGCCGCTTCAGACCATGCGGTGTTGGGGGCGACGCGTCTGGCGATCCGTGGCCTTCAGGACGGCAGCCAGCCTCTGTTGGACGAGGAAAGCGGCGTCGTGGCGGTCTGCAACGGCGAGATTGACAATCACCATGCCTTGCGCGACTGGCTGGCCGGACATGGCCGGCCGGTGCGGCAGGCCACCGATGTCGCGGTCATCCCCGGCTTGTATCTCGAGTTCGGCGACGCTTTCGTCAGCCGGCTGGCCGGCGCTTTTGCCATCGCATTGTGGGACCCGCGGAAGCAACTGTTGCTGCTGGCGCGCGACCGGGCGGGTGAACGGCCGCTTTTTTTCACCCGGACGGATGGGGAAACAGTTTTTGCCACGGAAATCGCCGGCATCGTCTCCGGCGGGAAATGTTCGGCGCCATTGGACCAGGGGGCCTTGCAGCGATACTCGCGGTTCGGTTATTTTGCTTCACCCGACACGCCGTTCGCCCATATCCAGAAAGTCCCGCCGGGCGGGGTGGTCCAGATCGATGCCCGCGGCGTCCGGCATTCAAGATATTGGCGCTGGAACAATGTGGAGTCGCCCAAGAAAAAAACTTCCCTGGACGAATTCGACACGGTGTTCCGCGAAGCGGTGCGGCGACAAAGCAACGTGGACGTGGACTTCGCGGTTTTCCTGAGTGGCGGGGTTGATTCCTCGCTGGTTTCGGCGGTCACCCGTTCGGTGCATCCTGAAAGGCCGTTGAAAGCTTACACCTTGCGCTTTGAGGAAGAATCTTTCGACGAAGGCGAGTTCGCCGGGGAGGTGGCGCGGTTGCTGAAAATGGAACCGGTGCCCGTCTGGGTCCGCCCGGGAGACTTCCGCAGCGAGTTGTCGTCGCTGATCCGGAAGGTTGGGGAACCGCTGGCCGATCCGGCCTGGCTGCCCACGGCGCTATTGGCCAAACGGGCGGCCGAGGAGGTGCGTTTGGCGCTCGTGGGTGAGGGAGCGGATGAACTTTTCGGCGGATATCCCACGTATCTGGGAGCGAATTTCGCGGAGCGCTATCAACGGCTTCCCGCCTGGGCCCGCAAAGCTTTTCGCCGTTTCATCGAGTCGCGTCCGCCGGACGAAAAAAAAGTCAGTGTTCTTTACCTGCTCAAACGCTTTGTTCGGGGGGCGGAAATGGAGGGTATGGCCCGGCATCAGCTCTGGACCTCCAATATCACTCCGGAAATCCTAGCCCGACTCGGGGTGCCGCCGTCGTTGCCCCGGGGCAATGATCCGGGCGAGGGTGCGTTGCTTGACCGGGTGCAGCGCTGGGACTTTGAAGGTTCATTGGCCGAAGGACTGCTCACCAAGGCGGACCGGGCCAGCATGAGTTCCGCGTTGGAGTTGCGCGCGCCTTTCCTGGATGAGGCGGTCATGACCTTTGCGGCGACGCTGCCGGTGGCGGAACGGGTGCGCCGGTTTACCACCAAGGTTTTTCTGAAACGCTACGCGTTGCGCTATCTGCCCAAAACCATCGTGCACCGACGCAAACGTGGTTTGTCCGTGCCCCTCAGCCGCTGGCTGCGCGGCCCGTTGCGGGATTGGGCCGAGGCTGCGCTGAACAATCAACAACTGGGCTGCGTCGGCATCCGCAACGCCGCGGCTCTGGAACTGTTGTCCGAGCATTGCCGGCGGGAAGCCGATCACGGCCGCACCATCTGGACATTGATCACGTTGAGTGAATGGCTGGACTGGTCCGCCCGGGAAAGCGCCGTTACCGCCGTGAGGGGTTAAGAATGCCACCGACTCACGCAACCGGAGTTGCGGCCCCCGGTTATGGCACAAAGTAGGCGTTGGCCTCGATGCGGAAGTGATGATCCACGCTGGAATAGTCGATGGTCGGCTCCCATCTTTGAATCACCAGCGCGTTTGCCCCAATGGCGGCGGCTTCCTTCTTCAAATCGGCTTGCGCGGCGTTCGCTTCCTCCTTCGATGAGCAGCAGCTCTCAGCGTAAAGGCCGGCCAGCAGGACCGCGTTGGTCGGCGCTGACAACATCAGTTGAACCTCGCCGACCGGAATCGCCGGGCGCGGCTCCGTCACTTTCACGGACACGGTTTTGACGCTGGCACACCCGGAAAGCATTGCGAGCGCGATCAGGTAGATGACTTTTTTCATCGGCAACAGGTTTAACTCTGCTGTCTTTTCGTGCAAGCTTAAAAATTGGCGCGCGGCGGGTCCCCCCCGGAACCTGGCGCGATGGCATTACGATTACGGGGAGGCGCCCAACCCGTCTTTTAAGCCCAGAATCTCCGCACGCAGCCGCTGCGCCAATTCCTTGCGGTCGCCGTTGCGTTCCGGAAATTGCCCGAACCGGACGGTCACCTGAATCTGACGTTTGCTCAACAAATTCAACATATGCGGAAAAAATGTGTGGTTGCCCCAGTAGCAAACTTCCTCGCCCGCGTCGCCGTCGTCAATTTCGTAATGTATCCAGTCGATGGCCAGCGGCCACCCCAGGTCGGTGGCCGGTTCCAGCAGGGATGATTTGAACGGCAGGAGCGTCTGCCCGTTCGAGCTGGTTCCTTCCGGAAACAAAACCACCAGCGCGCCCTGGTTGAGCGCTCCCGTGATTTCTTCGTTTACCCGGCCGACCTGAAATCGCCGGGCGCGATCAACGAACACCGTTCCGCCCAGGACGGCAAACTGGCCGAAGACCGGCCAGAATTTGACGTCGTGCTTGGAAACAAATACTGCGGGCGTAAGGGACGAGAGCACCAGAATGTCGAGATAGCTGAGGTGGTTGCTGATGAGCAATCCCCCCACCGGCACGGGGCCGGTTGCTTGTGTTTTGATCCGAAAAAAACGCAACGTGCGTCCGGAGGCGCGGTGCAGCCACGCGGCACGGGCGGCCAATTTGGCGTCCGGCCGGCGAAACGCGCAACGGAACAAATAATCCAGCAGGGAAATGGTGATCGCCACGGCCAGTCGGGCCAGTCGGGTAATGACGCGGAGCGGATGGCGGCGCAATCCATTCACGGGCGGATTTCAAACACAATGGCGGCAGCGGTCAACTGATAAAACGTTTGCCAATCGTGGATTGTTTGCGTTCGCCGGCCTGTTTGGGGCGGTGCGCGGAAATAAACTTCTCCGCGTATTTACCCAGCAAATCCGCCTCCAGATTCACCGCGTCGCCGACTTTCCGTTCGCGCAACGCCGTGACTTTAAACGTGTGGGGAATGATCCAGATGCGGAAACTTTGTTTCTGAACTGCCGCCACCGTCAGGCTGATGCCGTCCACGGCCATCGAACCTTTGTGAACGACATAACGCATCACCGCCGCCGGCGCGGCGATATCCAGCACGTGGTCCTGACCGGCCCGTTCCCAGCGGACGATTTTTCCCAGGCCATCAATGTGGCCGGTGACGAAGTGCCCGCCCAACTCGCCGTCGGCGCGCAGGGGCCGCTCCAGGTTCACGAGCGAACCCGGCCGGGCAAATTGGAGATTGGTAAGCCGCCACGTTTCCCGGAGCAAATCGAATTGGACGAGTTTGGATTTGCCGCGCGCAGAGACTTTGACGGCTGTCAAACAACAGCCGTTCACCGCCAGGCTGCCGCTGACTTTCAAGCCGCGACCCGCCACGTTGGCGCGCACAGTCAGTTCGATGGAATTCGCCGCAGGCCTGATGCGCTCAACGGTTCCCGCTTCTTCGACAATACCGGTAAACATTCGGGAAAACTTAGAGCCGCCGCGAGATGCTGTCGAGCCGCCTTTGTTCGGCAGCGGCGTCCCGGAAGAGCGCCGCAAACTTGATCCAAAATGGCGGCACTCTGCCGAGGTGCCGCTACGGAATGACCCGCGCCGTCAGCAGCAAGTCCGGGCCAAGCCGCTTCCATCGGACGTCGCGTAGTTGCAGGGCCTCCGTGAGACTCCCGGCGCCGGCACCCGCCACAGCTTTGAGTGAATCGCGTCCGCCCAGAATCTTCGGCGCATAGAAAAATGCCGTGCGTTGAGCCAATCCGCCAAGCAGGAACGATGCATTTACCTCGCCGCCACCTTCCACCAGCAGGTGGGTGACATTTTCCGCGCCCAGTTTTTTGAGCAGCCAGCGTAAATTGATTTGCTGGTGGGGCGGGGCTGCCGACGAGCCGGCTCGCGAGGACGCTCGCCCCAGCGCAATCGTCGGTGCGGCGATGACCTTCACGCGTTTGGCCAGCGCCGCCACGCGGTTTTTAGGCGCCTGCTTGCTCACGACAATGGTCGTCAGGGCGGCGAATTTATCCCTGACCACTTTGGCCTGCAATGGTGTCCTGGCCAGCGAATCCAGAATAATTCTCCGAATCGGCCTCCCCCTCTGCCCTCTGTCCTCCGGCCTCTGCCTTCGCGCGGTTAGCGCCGGATCATCCGCCAGAATCGTGTTGATTCCGACCAGAATCGCATCGCTGTCTTGCCGCAGTTTCATTCCGAAAATGCGCGCCTTTTCGCCGGTAATCCATTTTGATTCGCCGTTGGCCGTCGCGATTTTGCCATCGAGCGTCATCGCGGCCTTAACTGTAACCAAGGGTGTGCGATGAACTATCCAATGGTTGAACGCTTCGTTCAGTTGCGCGCATTCGCCGGCCAGGTTTTGGTGGGGCGAGCGTCCTCGCGAGCCGGTCTTTGCCGGCAGCGGCTTCGGCTCGTCAGCAGCCTCGCCCCACCGCGTTACGGTGATGCCGGCCCGCCGGAGAATTTTAAAAACCCGGCCGGAATGCTTTGGATTCGGGTCCGTTGTGCCGATGAGCACCCGTTTGATGCCGGCGGCGATGATGGCGTCCGTGCAGGGCGGCGTGCGTCCGTGCGTGCTGCATGGTTCAAGCGTCACGTAAAGGGTCGCGCCCCCGGGATTATGTCTGTGCTTTTGCGCATCTTGAAGCGCCTCGATTTCTGCATGCGGCAGGCCCGCGCGCCGATGCCAGCCACGCCCGATGATCTTTCCGCCCTTTACCAACACCGCGCCCACCATTGGATTGGGCGACGTCAGGCCGAACCCGCGTCGGGCGAGGCGTAGCGCAACACGCAGGAAATGGGCATCGGACATCGCGCGCATCGTAGCGGCTTTCGGCAGAAAGCCGCCATCCGAAAAACGGGGGAAGTGCGGCGCCCTACCGGGACGCCGCTGCGCAACTGGCGGACTCACTTGACCGTGATCTTATAAACCACGGCGAAATCGTTCGGCTCGTGTTTTGGTTGGGAAATAACCAGCGCGTCGGCGGTCTGTTGCCATTTGATTTTTTCACGGCTGCCCAGCAGTTCGATTTTGTGAATTTTTCCATCGAGCAGTTTGGCTGATTTGCCGAGCGAAGGGATTCGCACGCCATTGCTCGGCCAGCCCAGTTCGATGGCGTAAAGCGTGTTGCCTTTCACCGTAAACCGGAAGTCCTCCGCCGTGAACGGTTTGCCCTTGCCTTCATTGAAACCCTGCGCTCTTAACTTCGCGCCCGCCGACGCCGGGCCTTCACCAAAAATCTTCCACGGGTGCGTGTCGAAGATGCATTCCCGGTTCACGTCCATCCAATCGGCGATGCCTTCGACGATTTGCCATTCCTCATCGTCAATGGTTCCGTCACCGCGCACGGGAACGCTGAGCAACAGATTGCCGTTCTTGCTCACGACATCCGCCAGGGTCTGGATGACGGTCCGGGTGGTCTTGTAACCGTGCCGTTCGTAGATTTTCCGGTCATAATGCCAGTTGCCCAGGCAGGTGTCCGTCTGCCAGGGCAGCGGCTCGATTTCGTTCGCCTCCCCGCGCTCGATGTCCCAGACCATGCACTGGCGCTGGTCGGGGGTCAGGACCTTCCCGAACAACACACCGTCATCATTGGTCCCGTGCCACTGATTGTTGAGGTTGTAGAAATTCGCAGCCAGCTTCAGGCCCGCGTCGCTGATCGGCCACAACGGCAGCGCCGTGTCGTCGAAGTAAATCAGGTCGGGATGATACTTTTGGATAAGGTCCATGGTGCGGTTGTAATACTTGTCGCAATAAGCCTCATCCGGGATGCTCGCGCCGTTATTCCAGTCCCAGCGGTTGAACAGCGATTCGAATCTTTGATACCCCGGGCTGGGCGTGTGGTTTTGCGCATATAAATCCTGCGGGTCCAGGCCGTCCCACCATTTCCCCTGGCCGTCGGCCTTGGTGAGTTTGCCGTCGAAATCCTGCGCCGGTTCATACCAGGTCCAGGCGTGCGACGCATGGACACTCACGCCGAAATACAGGCCGAATTTGCGCGCCGCCTTGGCCCAGCCGCCGATGATATCCTTGTGCGGCCCGACGTTCACGGAATTCCACGGCTGATACTTGGAATCCCAGTTGTCAAAATTGTCGTGGTGATTCGCCAGAGCCATGAAGTATTGCGCCCCGGCGCGCTTGTAGAGTGCCAGCAGTTTGTCCGGGTCCCAATTCTCGGCCTTCCATTCATGGATGACGTCCTTGAATCCAAAATCCTTCGGCGAACCGTAATGCTGGAGATGAAACCGGTATTGCGGGGTGTTGGTAAAATACATCAGCCGCGCGTACCAGTCGCCATCCTCGGGCTCGCATTGCGGCCCCCAGTGTGCCCAGATGCCGAACTTCGCATCGCGGAACCATTCCGGACATTGGTATTGCTTCAGCGAATCCCAGGTCGGCGCAAATTTGCCGGGCACCATCGGTTCGTCGGCGGTGCTGACGACACGGAAGACGGCGTTCGTGCCCTCCGCGTAAGCCGGTCCGGTGAACGTAATCAAAACCGTAACGATGATCGCGGTGAGCGCTGATATGGGATTCGTGTTCATGGCAGAACAATCTGCGGACTTGGCTGGCGTTCGTCGAGGAAATCACGCTCCGGCTGTAGCGGCTTTCGGCAGAAGGCCACCATCTGAAAATTGGAGAAATGCGGCGCTCTGCCGAGACGCCGCTATTCCTCAAACAACGCCTGCGCAAACTGTTTGGCGTCGAAGGGCTGCAAATCGTCCGCCTGCTCGCCGAGGCCAATGAACTTAACGGGCAGGCCGAGTTCCTTCTGGATGGCCACGACCATGCCACCTTTGCTCGTGCCGTCGAGCTTGGTCACCACAAGGCCGGTCAGCGGCACGGCCTTGTTGAATTCGCGCGCCTGGTTCAACGCATTCATGCCGGTGGTCGCGTCGAGCACCAGCAGGACTTCGTGCGGTGCGCCGGGCAGTTGCTTGCCGATGACGCGATGCAGCTTTTGCAATTCCTGCATCAGGTTGTGTTTGGTGTGCAAACGGCCAGCCGTGTCAATGAAAAGGTAATCCGTCTTGCGCGATTGGGCGGCGGTGACGGCATCATGCGCCACGGACGCCGCGTCCGCGCCGTAGGCGCCAGCGATGACTTCCACCTTCAGCGTTTGTCCCCATAATTTGATTTGTTCGATGGCGGCGGCGCGGAAGGTGTCGCACGC
The DNA here is from genome assembly GCA_035499615.1 of Candidatus Acidiferrales bacterium. Taxonomy (GTDB): domain Bacteria; phylum Verrucomicrobiota; class Verrucomicrobiia; order Limisphaerales; family UBA11358; genus UBA11358. The sequence goes on from DATJYM010000037.1 coordinate 7,473, forward strand.
GGCCAGCAACGCGGTCTTTTTTTGCGATTGAACCAGATGCGCCAGCTTCGCGGACGTGGTCGTCTTGCCGGTGCCATTCACGCCGACGATGGAAACCACGGTCGGCCCGTGCGGTGTTTTGATCAAATCGGGTTTGTTCGAGCCAAGACTCTTTACCACTTCCTGTTGTGCGATGGCGAACACATCCAGTCCCGCGCTACCCTGCGATTCGTAGGCCTTTTTTACCGCATCCACAATTTGCGCGGTGATGACCAGGCCGAGGTCGGCGGCGATCAGCGCGGCTTCCAGTTCCTCGAGCGTATCGGCATCGAGTTTGGGCGAGCGGGTGACGATGCGTTTGATTTCATGCGCCAGCTTGTTGTGCGTCTTTTGCAGGCCGGCCCGGAACTTGGCGAAGAGGTTCATTTGTCGAGAGTCGAGAGACGAGCGTCAGGAGCCGGAGTTGCAGCCGTTCCGGCCTTCGACTTTCGACTTTCGGCCCTGGACTTGAGCTTTTGGACGTGTTCGTAGGGCAGTTTGACGGTGCCGATCAGCGGTTTGCCCTTGCTGAAACCATGACAATCGGAGCCGCCCGTGATGAGCAGATGATATTTGTCGGCCATTTCCAGATAACGCTCGGAGGTGATGGTCGAGTGTTTCGTGTGAAAACATTCGATGCCATCCAGGCCCGCCTCGACCAAAACCGGGATCACGTCATCGGTCCGGTTCAATCCCGGATGCGCCATGACGGCGAGTCCGCCGGCCAGATGCACGAGTTCGATGGCTTCGAGCGCGGACATTTTGGCCTTGGGCACCCAGGCGGGCCGGTTCTTTTTCAGGAAACGCTCGAAGGCTTCGTCCAGGCTGCCCACCAGCCCGGCCTTCACCAGCGCCCGGGCGACGTGCGGCCGGCCGGGCGATTTGCAATTGGCCAGGGCGAAGACCGATTCGACTTTCAGAGGCACATTCAAACCATTCAGCCGGGCGACCATTTCATGGATGCGGCTCTGCCGCACGGCCTGAAATTTGGCGATGTCGGAAAGCAACTTCTGGTTCTCCGTGTCCAGGCAATAGCCGAGCAGATGAATTTCGGTGTCGTTGTGCTCGGCGGTGAGTTCGGTCCCGGGGATGAAATCAATCCCTGCCGCCTCACACGCCGCGACCATGCGCGTACAACCCTCCACCGAATCGTGGTCCGTCAGGGCCAGCGCGGCGAAACCGAGCCGGTGGCCGTGACCGACCAGTTCCTCCGGCGAAAACGTTCCGTCGGAGAAATAAGTGTGCAGATGGAGATCCGCGAATTTCATTCCACGATTCGGGCCGGCCTCATCAATTCACCTTTGATCTTGTCCAAAATCCCGTTGACGAACTTGCCGCTGTCCTGGGTGGAGAATTTTTTCGCGACGTCCACCGCCTCGTTGATGCTGACGACGGGCGGAATGTCGTCGCGGTAAAGCATCTCGTAGATGGCCAGCCGCATAATGTTGCGATCCACGGTCGCGATGCGGTGGAATTCCCAGTTTTTGGCGTGGCTTTTGATCCGCTCGTCGATCGCGTCGCGGTGTTCGAGCACGCCGCGGATGAGCGGGTCGGCGAACAGGCGCGTCTCGGCCTCCTCGACAGTCGGCGGCGGCAATTCATGGGGCTGGCCCCAGGTCGCCGGGCCTTTTTCCTCGGCGATGGCCGCGGCCCGCTGCGTCTGCCAGAATTCCTCCAGCGCCCGGCCCAAATCCTCGGGCGGATTCAGGTCGTGCTGAAACAAAAACTGAACGGCGCGTTCGCGCGCTTCACGGCGTTTGCCCATACATCAGATCCTAAGGTTTAAAGCCCAAAGTCTAAAGCTCAAATTCAAACAAACGCCGGAATGCATCTGTCTCCGGCGCCGCCCGGGCACGGTGGAACAGACCGGGCGCCCCCTGAGTTTGCCATAGCTGCGGCTGGGACAGCCGCGCTCCGAAAAACGAATGCGGCTGGTGGCTTTGGACATGAACCCGACCGATTGTCGGGGTGGACTTTGGGTTTTGGACTTATTAAATTTTGCCCATGAGCAAGGTGACAAAACTGCTGCATACGCGCTACCGTGTGAATGATCTGGAACGCACGGTGAAATTCTACCGCGAAATCCTCGGCCTCCAGGAAATCAAGCGGCATAAATCGCCGCGCGGCTCGGAACTGGTTTTTCTCAAGGCGCCGGAAAGCGACGAGGAGATCGAAATCTGCCATTTCCCCGGCAGCAGTTCCGTACAGGTCCAGCCCGATCTCACGCATCTGGCGTTCGAGGTGGACAGCCTCGACGAATTTGCAGAACACCTGGCCAAACACGGTTTGAAATATTCCGACGGCCCGACAACCAGTTCGAGCGGCACGACCTTCGCCTTCATTGACGCGCCCGAAGGCTATGAAATCGAGCTGATTCAAAAAGGCAGAGGACGGCGCTGAAAACTCGCAACTCGGAATTCGCAATTCAAAATTCTCATGAGCGTATTAATCGTCGGTTCCACCGCGCTGGATTCCATCAAAACCCCCAGGGCCGAAAACCCCCGCCTGCTGGGTGGCTCGGCCAGCCACGCCGCCGTCGCCGCCAGCTTTTTCAGTCCGGTGAAACTGGTGGGCGTCGTCGGCGAGGATTTTCCGAAGAAATACCTCGAGCTTTATCGCCGGCACAAAATTGACCTCGCGGGCCTCCAGGTTTTGCCCGGCAAAACGTTTCATTGGTCGGGCGAATACGAAGAGAACATGAACAACCGGCGCACGCTGCTGACCGAGCTGGGTGTGTTTGAGACTTTCACGCCCACATTGCCGGAATCGCACCGGGATGCCCGATTCGTCCTGCTGGCGAACATCGCGCCAGCCCTCCAGCACCACGTGCTCGACCAGATGCGACGTCCGAAATTCGTCGTGGCCGACACGATGGACCTGTGGCTGAACATCGCACTGCCGGATTTGCTGAAGCTCCTCAAGCGCCTGGACGGCTTTGTGCTCAACGACAGCGAGGCTCACCAGTTGACCAAGGAGGACAATGTCTTCAACGCGTTGAAGAAAATCCACAGGCTGGGGCCGAAATACGTCATTATCAAAAAAGGCTCGCATGGTTCGATTCTGTCCGGACCGCGCGGCTATTTCATCTGCCCGGCGTATCCGCTGTCCAGGGTCGTGGATCCGACCGGCGCGGGCGACTCGTTTGTGGGCGGCATGATGGGCTGGCTCGCGACGGCGCGCGGTTCGGTGGACGATAATTTCCGCCGCGCGATGATTCACGGCAGCGTCGTGGCGTCGTTCTGCTGCGAGGGCTTTGGCCTGACGCAGACCACCAAAACCAAACGCGCCCACATTGACCGCCGCGTGAAGGAATTGGAAAAGCTGACGAGGTTTTAACCGGCGAATTGGCCGACTGCTGATGAATACATCATCGCCAATCCGGGTGGGCGCCGTGCTTTTCGAAGGGTTTGAACTGCTCGATTTCTATGGACCGCTCGAAATGTTCGGTCTTTTGGAGGGCGAAGCCGGGATTACCGTGGTGGCGGAGAAAGCCGGCGCGGTGAAAAGTGCTGCCGGCCCGAGCGGCCTGGCCGACGCGACGATGTCGGCTTCCGGCGGATTTGACGTGCTGCTTATTCCAGGCGGAATGGGGACCCGCAAGAAAATGACCGATGCACAATTCCTTGCCGAATTGAAGCGATTGGCCGAGGCATCACGAATTGTGACCACTGTGTGCACAGGGAGCTTATTGCTGGCCAAGACCGGTTTGCTGGATGGGTGCAAGGCCACAACGAACAAACGGGTGTTTCAACTTGTGAAAACCAATGCGCCGAGGGTGAACTGGATTGCGAAAGCGCGCTGGCTGGAGGATGGCAAGTATTTCACGTCGTCGGGCGTCAGTGCAGGAATGGACATGGCACTGGCTGTGATCGCCAGACTGTGCGGTCGGGAAAAGAGTTTGGAGATTGCCAGCCGCGCGGAGTATGACTGGCACGAAGACAGTTCCCGGGACCCTTTTGCCGCCGCTGCCGGATTGTAGCTCAGCTGGTGATCCGCTAGATGTTGCTATTCCTCAAATTATTTATCCCGCTTCAACAGAAATTCCGCCAAGGCTTCGAGCGCAACGGCGCGGCCTTTGAACAGCTTCAATGCGGCGAAGGCCTTGGCCGTGAGTTGCTCCGCAATCTTCCGGGATTTTTCCAGGCCGACAATCGCCGGATAGGTCGCCTTTTGCGCCGCGGTGTCCTTGCCCGCCGTTTTGCCGAGTTGCTCGCTGGTTTGCGTCACGTCCAGGATGTCGTCAATCACCTGAAACGCGAGCCCGACGTGATAACCGAAATCCGTCAGCGCCTTGAGTTGCGTGGGCGTGCAATTGGCGCTCATGCCGCCGAGCCGGACGGAGCAGCATAGCAGCGCGGAGGTTTTACGCTCGTGGATGTAGCGGAGTTCGCTGGCGGAGATTTTTTTACCTTCCCCTTCCAAATCCGCCACCTGCCCGGCGACGAGTTGCAGCGAACCGGACGCCTTGGCGAGTTCCAGAATAATGGTCCGGTGCGGATAACGCGGCCAGCCTTTGGCCTGCGCTCCGATTTCAAACGCCTGTGTCAACAGCGCGTCGCCGGCCAGCACGGCAATGCCGTCGCCGAAGACCTTGTGATTGGTCGGTTTACCGCGACGGAAATCGTCGTTGTCCATCGCCGGTAAATCGTCATGGATGAGCGAATAGGTGTGGATGCATTCGACGGCGCAGGCAAGCGGCAGGGCATCGGCAGCCTTGCCGCCGCAAGCCTCGGCGGCAGCCAGGCACAACGCCGGACGCATCCGCTTGCCTCCGGCAAACAGCGAGTAGCGCATTGCCTTGTGGATGGTCGCCGGCTTGGTTTTTTCGGACGGCAGAAATTTGTCGAGCGCCCGATTGACGGCCTCGGTGCGCGTGGCGAGAAAGTTATTCAAGTCGAATTGGGACTTTGCGGACATGCGCCGATATTTTAGGAAAAAAATGTGCCGCGGCAAGCAACGGGTTTTCTGCCTCAAGCTGGAGCGCATTGCTTCGTCAATGCCCAAAATAGGGAAGTGACGAAGCACTTCGCTCCAAGGCCCGTACACGTCAGCCGTGTCGAGAAACGTCGCGCCCAGGTCGGGCGCGCGATGGAGGGTGGTGATGGATTCCCGGCCGTTGGGGGTGCTGCAAAATCCCGACATGTCCATACGGCCCGGACCCAGAGAGGAAACCGCCAAGCCCTGCGTTCCCAATGTGCGCGTCTTTATCTTTCGCTCCATTTCATGCAATTTGCCTGCAAAAGAGCATCAAATTCTTTTTTGCAAAATCGGCAAGTTTCTTATTGCCCAAAGGGGTAGGGTCGGTATAATCTTCCGCTCTTTTCGACCTGAAATTGTGAACGCTGAACTCTGCAAGAAGGCCGCCGAAAAGGTCGGCAACCCAAACGTGCTGGTCAACCTGATCTCGCGCCGCGTACGCCAGCTCAATTCCGGCGGCGGCGGGCTGAGCCGGCCGCTGGTGGCCAACGTCGCGAACCTGAGTGTGGGCGACATTGCGCTCCGGGAAATCCTCGAGGAAAAAATCGGCTGGGAACTGCCCGAACCAGTCGAATTGGTCCGGCCGCAGGCCAAGAAACGCCGGAAACGCTAGCCTCTTTACGATGGGCGATTGACGATTTGCGAATCGCCTGTCATTTCAAATTCGCCTCGTAAATCGCCCATCGTAAATCTAAAATTGGTCATGGCCGACATCGTGACCAACCACAAGGCGCGGCGCGATTATCACATCCTCGAAACGTTTGAGGCGGGCATCGTGTTGCACGGCACGGAGGTCAAATCACTGCGCGCGGGCAAGGGACAGATCACCGACGCCTTTGCGCGGGTGGAGAAGGACGAAGTCTGGCTTTACAACGCGCACATTGACGAATACTCGCACGGCAATTTGCAAAATCATCAGCCCAAGGCGCCGCGCAAACTGCTCCTGCACCGGTCGGAAATCCGAAAGTTATTCGGCCTCGCCGCGGTGAAGGGCCACGCCCTCGTGCCCCTGGCCTTTTACTGGAAGAACGGCAAGGTGAAAGTCGCGCTCGCCATCGGCAAAGGAAAGCAGCAGTTCGACAAGCGCGAGGATTTGAAGCAGCGCGAGTCCGCCCGTGAACTCAAACGCGCTACCATGCAGCGGTTCAAGGGGAAATGAAAAACCGCCGTACCAACCTTTCCCTCGTGGGCGTAACCGCCGGTCTGTTGACGATCGCGGTGGCCGCCGCGGCCCAAGAGTCCGCTAATCGCCCGGCGCATTGGGCACAGCAGATCGAGGTGGCGGGCGTCAGAAATTGTTTTCAGGTCACCACGAACCTTTATCGCGGGGCGCAGCCGACGGCCGAAGGCATGGCGCAGTTGAAGGCCATGGGCATCCGGACGGTCATCAACCTGCGCGCTTGGCATTCAGACCAGGACAAGACGGCCGGGACCGGCTTGAAAAGCATGCGGTTTGAAACCGAGCCATGGCACGGTAACGAGGAAGAAGTGGTGCGCTTCCTCAAGGTGGTGGCCGACACCAACAATTTACCGGCCTTCGTTCACTGTGAACGCGGAGCGGACCGAACCGGCGTGATGTGTGCGATGTATCGCATCGTCGTCTGCGGCTGGTCCAAACCGGAGGCCATCGCCGAAATGGAAAATGGCGGTTTTGGGTTCAATCCGGTTTGGCATGACCTGGTCGCTTTTGTGGAAAAGGCCGATGTGGACAAAATCAAACGCGAAGCGGGGCTGGCTGAGAAATAAACAGGCGGAAACAGACTTTCGCGCCGTCACCGCTTTGCAGATTCCAGGGGAACAAAGTTGACGCTTACCGGCTTGCCAACTTCAATCGTCTGGCCGGTCCAGGTCAGCTTGCCGGTTTGGGCGTCGATGCGGAAGACGACGACGCTATCGGAGTTCTGATTGGCGGCGATCAGGTATTGGCCGGTGGGATCCATGGCAAAACAGCGCGGGGTTTTGCCGCGGCTGGATTGACGGTCTACGAATTGAAGCCGGCCGCTCGATTCATCCACGCCGAACACGGCGATGCTGTCGTCCCCACGGTTCGAAGCGTAGAGGAATTTGCCGGAAGGCAAGAGGGCCACCTCGGCGGCTGTGTTTTTCCCACGAAAGTTCTTGGGCAATGTGGAAACGGTTTGGATTTCGTTCAACGCGCCGTGTTCCGGGTTGTAGGCGAAAGCCGTCAACGTGCCGCCCATTTCACTGATGACGTAGGCAAACCGTCCATCCGGGCTGAACGTGATATGACGCGGCCCGGAGCCGGGCTTCAATCCGGCTGATGGAATTTCGTCCGGCGCGAGCAAGCCGTTGGTTTCGTTGAACCGGTAAATCATCACCTTGTCCAGGCCAAGATCACAGACGAACAACCGATGATTGGCGGCGTCCACGGCGACGCAATGGGCGTGCGGCCCGGCCTGCCGTTCACGGTTGACGCTGGAACCGTGGTGTTGAATGACCGAGGACGCGGGATCCAGCGAGCCATTGGGCTCGACCGGGAAGGCGGCGACGCTGCCGCTGCTGTAATTGGCCACGAACACATATCGGCCGCCGGGATCAGCCGCGATGTGGCAGGGATCGGTGCCGCCGGAAGGCTCTTGGTCCAGGAAATCCAACTTGCCCGTGGCCGCGTCCAGTTTGAATGCCGACACGGCGCCGCCGGCCCGGCCGTTGAATTGTTCCGTCTCGTTCACCGCAAACAGGAACCGGTCGTCGGGCGCAACGGCCACGTACGAGGGATTGACCGTTTGCGCAGCCAGGGTCGGCTCGCTCAATTTTCCCGTGGCGGAATCAAAACGGGAAACGTAAATGCCCTTGCTCTTGGCGCCGGTATAAGTGCCGAAATAAACCAGGAATTGTTTGGACGACGCGCCGTCCGCGTGGGCAGAAAAGGAAACGAGCAAGAGCACTGCCAGTGCGGTGCATACCAGTTTCAAAGGTGAACAAAGCCGCATGATTACAATTTCGGCCTTAACCCGTGCTCACTTGCCGGATCATCGTCGGCTTCAGAACGGCAACGATTCCGGTGGCGGGTCAGGCCTTGGTCGCTTCGGGCTTCTTCCAGGTCCGTTTGGGCGCCTTGAGCACGAGGCCTTTTTTGATGGCGGCGGCGGAGACGCGAATATAGCGCACTTCGCCGTTTGGCAATTGCGCCTTCACGCGCTGCAAATTCGGCAGAAACCGGCGCTTGGTGATGGCGGTGATATGCGTGCCGATGCCGCCCAGTTTCTTGGGTTTGCCACTGCGCCAGATGATGCTGCCCTTCATCGGGCGTTTGCCGGTCAATTCACAAATGCGTGCCATAAAATTCTGTTCAATTAAGGGAGCCGAAGCATAGTCACAAAATGCCGGATGGCAAGCATTATTTATGGAAGGATGGCTTGTCCTGCCCGGGCGTAACGCCGGAAATTGGACTTGGCTTTCGGGGACAATTGCCGTTGTCTTTGCCCGCATGCATCTGGATTCAACCTGTCGTCAGCCCGTTGTCGCTCTGCTGCTGGCTTTCAATTCTATCATGCTCACCGTCGCCAGCCCCGCGGTCGCGGCGGATATGGCAGCCACTCCCGCCGGTGCGCCGGCGACAGCCGGAACCGACACGGTGGCGAACTCGGTCGTCAAGGTGTTTTCCACCGTGCGCTATCCTGATTTTTACCGGCCCTGGGCGAAGGAATCGCCGAGCGACATCACCGGCAGCGGTGTCGTCATTGAAGGCAAACGGATTCTCACGTGCGCGCATGTGGTGCTTTACGCCAGCCAGGTGCAGGTGCAGGCCAATCAGGCCGGCGATAAAATTTCCGCAACCGTCGAGTTTATAGCGCCGGGCATTGACCTCGCGGTGCTTAAACTGGACGACCCGACTTTCTTCGACACGCACCCGCCGTTGGCGCGGGCCAAAATGCTGCCGGACATCAAGGATGCGGTCATGGTCTACGGTTTTCCCGAAGGCGGCACGAGTCTTTCCATCACCAAGGGCATTGTGTCGCGCACGGAGTTTACCGGCTACAACTATCCGGTTTCCGGCCTGCGAATTCAGATTGATGCCGCCATCAATCCCGGCAACAGCGGCGGACCGGCCGTGGTCGGGGATAAAATGATCGGCCTGGCTTTCAGCCACCTGACCGAGGCGGAAAACATCGGTTACATCATCCCCGGCGAGGAAATCGAGTTGTTTCTCAAGGACATCGCGGATGGCCATTACGATGGCAAGCCCGCCATGTATGATGAGCTGCAAACGCTGGAAAATCCCGCCTTGCGTTCCTTTCTCAAACTCGACAAATCGGTCCATGGCATGGTCGTGCACCGGCCGAACAGTACCGACCCCGCTTATCCGTTGAAGGAGTGGGACGTCATCACCAGGATTGGCGACACGCCGGTGGATGACCAGGGGATGATCAAGATCGGCGACAATTTGCGGGTCCGTTTTCAATATTTGGTCCAAAAAACCGCCAGAGACGGCGAGCTGCCATTGACCGTGGTGCGCGCCGGGAAGCAGGTCCGGCTGGAACTTCCTGTATCGCCGGAGTGTCCCATGGTTACACCCAATTTGGGAGAGGCTTACCCGTCTTATTTCATTTACGGCCCGCTGGTCTTTTCCACGGCCACCGATCAATTCGTCCATGCCCTTACCGGCAGCAACCGGGGCGCCCGGTATATGAGCTGGTTCATTGCCCGAAACAGTCCGTTGGTCACGCGATTTGATGACAAACCGGCGTTTCCCGGCGAAGAACTGGTGGTGATACCGTCGCCTTTCTTTCCGCACAAACTGACCGAGGGTTATTCCTCCCCATTTTGCGAAGTGGTCAAGGCCGTCAACGGCATCCCCGTCAAAAATTTGATCCAGCTCGTGGGGCTTTTGCGGGAGGCCAAAGGCGAATCGATTACGGTCGCCTTTTACGATCGTGACAGTGAAACGCTGGTGTTTCCCCGTTCAGCAATGCTCGCGGCCACCGACGACATCCTTACGGACAATGGCGTTCGCAGTCAGGGTTCGGCGGATACCCTGGCCATCTGGAACGCCAAGGCTTCCCCATAAGACGCCCGCCGGCAAACGTGAGTTTTACGTTTCGACCGGCGATTCAGACAGTCGGGCAGGTTTGTCAAATTGGCCTGAGGACACCGGATGAAAACAGACCATACAGGCAAGAAAGTCTGGGCCTTTCCCAGGAGATTTCTTGAGCATCGTTCACTTCCGATGTTCCTCGCCATCGGGGCCATGCTGGTGATGTTGCCCGCTTTGAAGACCGGCTTGGTGGCAGACGACCTGATGCAGCGCTCAGTCGAACTCCGGCCCAGCCAGTTGCCGCTGCGAATGCATGAGACGGGCAACCCCGCGGATTCCGGCAGTTTCTCGACGGTTATTTGTGAACTTTTCGGCCTCAGCCGGGATCAACAATGCCTGGCTTTGATGAAGAACTACGGCACGCTGCCGTGGTGGACGCCGGTCGATTTACATTTGAGTCTTTGTCGTCCAGTCGCCGCGTTCACGCATTGGCTCGATTACCGGCTCTTTCCCGATTCGCCCGCACTGATGCACGCTCATAACATCGCGTGGTTCGCTGTCACCGTTTTTCTCCTCACGATTGTCTATCGGAAGCTGATGGGGGTTGCGTGGCCCGCCGGACTGGCGGCGCTTTTGTTCCTGCTGGATGGCTACACCTACTTCCCGGTGATGTTCGTCGCCAACCGGGGCTTCATCATGGCGCTTTTCTTTGGCCTGCTGTGCCTTTACGAACATCATCAGTGGCGATCTGCCAGGTCCCGTTCTGCAATGGTCCTGTCGGCGTTATTCCTGGCACTTTCCCTATTCTCGGAGGAAGGCGGAGCTTCAATATTTGCCTTCATTCTCGCTTATGCCCTGGTCCTCGAGCCGGGTTCCTTTCGAAGCCGGGCGGTGACCGTCTTGCCTGCGCTTCTGGTCCTCATTGTATGGAGGACCGTCTACATTCTCTCCGGCTACGGTTTGTCCCATGAGGGTCCTTTTTACATTGACCCTCTGAACCAGCCGTTTCGATTTGTGCAGGAATTGTTTCCCCGGATGGTGGTTGTGCTCGGAGGCCAGCTTACCGGCGTGCCGCCGGAACTTTTGTTTGTGATCAAGCCTTCGCTGCATCCGATGATCATTGCGCTTTATGGCGCGTTCGCGGTGGCCGCTTTGGTGATTATGCTCCCCTGGGCGCGCCGTGACAAAATGGCCGCATTCTGGTTCACCGCCATGCTGCTGGCCGCCATCCCCGAATCATCGCTGGTGCCTTTGTCCAAAAACTTTGGTTTTGTGGCCGTGGGAGTTTATGGATTGATCGCCAGTTTCATTGCCGCCCTGCTCACCCGTCCATTGCCGGAAGGATTGGCTTACCGGATCCCGGCATGGATTGCCTGCGGGCTGCTGCTTTTGGCACATGTTCCGGGGGCCATCGTCGAAAGAGTCATAACGGTTAAAACCACTTCTTTTCTTTTTGCTCAGGTAAGCCAGTGCCCTCGTGATTGGCCAGGCATCGAGAACGAAAATGTGATCGTCATAAACTACCCCTGTCCACTCGTGTCGGCCTATGTGCCTTCTTACAAGGCGTATTTCCACCAGCGGCTGCCGCGCACCGTGCGGGCACTGGTGCCGGCTTGCACCAGCTTTCATGTCCAGCGGACCGATGACAAAACCCTTGTAATTCGATCCCAGGGGTCGGACATTTTTTCGTGTGATGACGTCGGCCCCATCCATGCCGCCTATGCCTTCAGCACTTGCAACTTGCTCCTGGGCGCACCCCATTGCAAAAAGGGCGACCGGATTGACCTCAACGGTCTCACGGTGGAAGTCCTGGAATCGGATGCGGCGGGTTTGCCTTCCTGTGTTGCTTTCCGGTTCAACACCTCGCTGGATTCGCCCGATTTCCGCTGGCTTTGGTTCGACTGGCGGACACTTTCCGCTCCTGCCTTTAAAATGCCGGCCATCGGACAGAGCGTCACGCTATCCGGCCCGCAAAAGAATTAATCGGGTTAGCCGGATTCAATTTCGGCGTGCGGCAAATCCCGATTGCCCATATCTTCACGCCGCTCTTATGGCCATGGTAAAACCCTTTGCCGCGGTGCGGCCCCGACCGGAACTCGCTCCGCGAATCTGCGAACTGCCCTACGACGTGATGTCGTCGGATGAGGCGCGCGCGATCGCCGCCGGCAATCCGCTCAGTTTTTTGCACGTCAGCAAACCGGAGATTGATCTGCCGTTGGAAGCAGATGTGCATGCGCCGGAAGTCTATACCCGGGGACATGAACACTTCCAGAAACTCATCCGCGACGGCGCGCTCCAACCGGATACGCAGCCGTGCTTTTATCTGTACCGGCAGATCATGGGTTCGCATGCCCAAACCGGCCTCGTCGCTGTCGCCAGTTGCGAGGAATATCAGCGCGGCATCATCCGGAAGCACGAGCAGACCCGCGTGGACAAGGAGAACGACCGCGTGCGGCACATCGAAACGCTGAACGCGCAAACCAGCCCGGTATTCCTGACCTATCCCGCCGTCCACACTCTGGACGCTTTCATCGCGGAAAGGGCCTCCGGCAAGCCGGAGATTGATTTTACCGCCGGGGACGGGGTGCGGCATGTGTCCTGGACCATCCGGGAGCCGCACGATATCAGGTTTGTCGAAAAGCAATTTGCCCGGATTCCTAATCTGTACATCGCCGATGGTCATCATCGCACTGCGGCCGCCGCGCGGGTCTATCAAACGCGCCAGGGCGCGGGTGAAAGTGGGCGGTTCCTCGCGGTGATTTTTCCGCACAATCAGGTGCAAATCCTGCCCTATAACCGTGTGTTGAAAGATTTGAACGGCTGGACGCCAGAACAGATGCTGGAAATTCTCGGCACGATTTTTGCCATTGACCCTCGTGGGGCGGCGGCGCCCGGCCGTCAACACGAACTGGGTCTTTATCTGGCCGGCCGATGGTATACCCTCGCCTTCCGCCGTCAGTTGTTGGAAACGCACGAAGCCCCGGAGTTGCTCGACGTGGACTTGCTGCAAAAAAAGGTCCTCGAACCGGTTTTTGGCATCGAGGATCCGCGCACGAATCAGCGCATCCAGTTCGTCGGCGGCATCCGCGGCACGGCGGAGCTGGAAAAGCTGGTGGGCAGCGGTGAATTTGCCTGTGCCTTTTCAATGTTTCCGCAGGGTGTCGAGACGTTGATGGCCATCAGCGATGCGGGCGGGGTCATGCCGCCCAAAAGCACGTGGTTCGAGCCCAAACTCCGCGACGGAATGTTCTGCCACCTGATCTAGGATTTACAATTTGCGATTTACGAAGTCGCTGGGGTTTCGGGACAGGCGTGTAAATCGTAAATCGTTATTCGTAAATTCTTTCGTGTCATTACGTGGGTTTCGTGGTTAATAATCCGCCTGTGCCGCCGAACCGCCTGCAACGCAGCCTGCGCGCCACCTTCGCGGGTATGGCCGTGAACTTCGTGTTCTCAGGCGTAAAACTGGTTGCGGGCATTGTGGGCCATTCGCACGCGCTTATCGCCGATGCGGTTGAATCCTTTGCGGACGTATTCAGTTCGCTCGTCGTCTGGCGCGGCGTCGTCGTGGCAGCCGCGCCGGCGGATGAGGATCATCCGTATGGCCATGGCAAGGCCGAACCCATTGCCTCCGCCATCGTGGCCGCCATGTTGCTGGGGGCGGCGCTGTGGATCACCATCACGGCGTTCGGCGAAATTCTGAAGCCGCATCTGGCGCCCGCGCCGTTCACGCTCATCGTGTTGGTGGCGGTGGTGGCCGTGAAGGAAGGCCTGTTCCGGTTCGTTTCGCGCGAAGGCCAGGCCGTGGACAGCTCGGCCGTTAAAACCGACGCCTGGCATCATCGTAGCGATGCCATTACGTCCGTGGCTGCCGGCATCGGCATCAGTGTGTCGCTCATCGGCGGCAAGGGATTTGAGGCAGCGGATGATGTGGCGGCGATTGCGGCGGCGTGCGTCATCGCCTGGAATGGCTGGCATTTGCTCCGTCCGGCGCTCAACGAACTCATGGACACCGCGCCCGGCCCGGAAGTGATTGACCGGATCCGGCAGATTGCAACCTCCACGCCCGGTGTGGACCACGTTGAAAAATGCTTTGCGCGCAAGGTGGGTTATCAATATTTCGTGGACATGCATGTGGAGGTGGACCCGCAGATGACCGTGCTGCGTTCGCATGAAATTGCCCACGACGTGAAGGACAAGGTTCGCGCCGCCGTCCCCGCCGTCAGCGATGTGCTGGTCCATATCGAGCCGCTCGGCATCGCGGCGCATTCGCGGGGAATTCCAAACCCGTCAGATGAAAGTACGGCCTCAACACCGGGGCATACTCCGGCAAAATAATCTGTTCCTATCCCCCCGGCGGCGGACATTTATAGGCAAATGCCTGAATCGGACGACAACGCGCCCATCGAATTGCTCATGGTCGAAAAGGCAAATTAATACTGGACAAACCGTGCTTTAAGGTGTGCTATTGAGGCGGATACCATGAATCGCCAGTCCAATTCTCTGTTTTTCTTGTCACCTTCCGGGCCAAACCGGGGACAGGTATGAGAGCAAGGACATAATGAATCCAAAACCATTATTCCTGACCTCCGGTTCATGAATGTTTTGATGAATCCGGGAATCGATTTAAAATATGCAAATGATGTGCAACCTTTGGCCGGTTTTTCCTCTGTAAATGGTGATTCGATGAATCGCAGAACGAATTATTAATCCTATGAAAAAACTAGTGGTCCTTCTCGCCCTCGGGGCCGTGGTCGGCGCCCTGGGTTTGACCGGCTGTTCCAAACCTAAAAAAACGGCGGCCTCATCCGGGAGCGGCCCCGATGCCACCGCCGCTTCCGTTGCACCCGATAGTCCGGTGGACATGAAGATCAAATGGACGCCCGGCCGGAAATATCCCATGCGCATTGAACTGGCGCAATCCACCAAAACGGACGTGCCCAACCAGCCTCAGCCCGTGGTGCAGGAAATGAAACTTACCCAGGGTATTGAATTCACGGCGGTCAAGGAACTGGCTGGCGGTGGCCAGCAGCTGGAAATGAAATTCGAGACCGAAACGATGACTGTCTCCCAGAACGGCACCAGCGTGTTGAGTTTCGATTCCCTGCAGAGTCCGGCCCAGGACGCCAACAATCCGGCGGCCCCGATACTGCGCGCAATGACTGGCGCGCGCCTTCAGTATTTTATCGATGCGAACGGCAAAGTGGAAAGAATGGAAGGCGTGGACGAATTGAAGAAACGCATAGCTGCGACTGGACAGCCGCAGACCCAGGGGGCGTTCCAGCAAATGTTCAGCGAGGACACGCTCAAGCGGTATGGTTCCCTGGCCGAAGCCCTGCCGGGCCATCCGGTAAGCCCCGGCGACAGCTGGCCGTTCAAGGAGGATGTGTCCGCCTCCATCGGGGTGGTGACGGTGGACTTGAAATATACCTTCAAGAATTGGGAACAGCATGGCGACCGTCAATGTGCGCACGTGGAGGCGGCGGGCGATATTACTACCAAATCCATTTCCACGGCCAACGGCATGGTGGTTGAAATCAAAAAAGGCAAAATCACCGGCGAATTCTGGTATGACCCGGGACTCGGCATGATCGTGGAGGCGGATAACGACCAGGAATTGCCGCTTAAAATCACAACCCGGGCGCAAACCATGACGTCACAATTCAACCAGACAGTCCGGATGGCACTCGTGGATGCCCCGTGAGGCCGGATGCAGGAACCGGTTGACAAACCATTATGAAATGGGTTGGCAGCAATGGCATTACCGGGGGACGGAATGCCCGATCGGCATTTACGTTGATCGAATTGCTGACGGTCATTGCCGTCATTGCGCTTCTGGCGGCCCTGTTGTTGCCGGCGCTGTCGTTGGCCAGGGAAAACGCCAAACGCACCTTCTGCCTGAATAATCTAAGGCAACTGGACCTGGCCTGGCAGATGTACGCCGACGCCAACCGCGGCGTGCTGGCACTGAACGACTGGTATTTTCGCTCGGCGAACGTTCCTGAAAGCCCGACCAATTCCTGGGTCGTGGGGAACGCGGGCCTGGACACAAACCCGGCCACCATCACCAGTGGTACGATATATCCGTACATCAAAGATCTGCGCGTTTACCGTTGTCCCGCGGACCGGAGCCTGGTTTTGGGCACGAGCATCCCGATTCTGCGCACTTATTCGCTGAGTTGCTTCATGGGTGGACCGCCGCAGGACACGACCGATTACGGCATCAAACCATTGACCCAGAACAGCCAGATCCGGACTCCGTCCAAATTGCTCACGTTTTTGGAGGAAGACGATGCGACGATTGACGACGGGCATTTTCTATACTCACCCACGGTCAATAACTGGTACAATATTCCGTCGTGGCTGCATCAGAACGGCGTGACGCTGGCGTTCGCCGACGGCCACCAGGAATACTGGCGATGGCAGAGTGCGCGTCCCACGACCACTTTCTTCACGTCCGGCAGCGCGTTGACCGATCCCCGGGCGTTGCAGGATGTCGCGCGGATGCAACAGACGGCGCCCGCGGCCCCGAATTGATTGTTGCGGTAATTAGGTTTCCCGTTCGTGTTTGTGTGGGACGAGGCGGCTGACGAGCCGCCCGCTTGGCTTTGAGCTGGATCCGGCTCGCGGGGACGCTCGCCCCACCACCCGAACACCCGCCATTTCCCCTTTGCGTTTTACGCGTACTGGCGGGATAATATCCGCTCATGAAAATCGTTCTGGCATATTCGGGCGGCCTCGATACCTCGGTCCTGTTGTCGTGGCTCAAGGAAACCTATGACGCCGAGATAATCGCCTTTTGCGCGAACATCGGGCAGGCGGAGGAATTGCGCGGCCTCGAGGCGAAAGCGAAGAAAACCGGCGCGTCCAAAATTTACATCGCGGATCTGCAGGAGGAATTCGCGCGCGACTTCATCTATCCGATGATCCAGGCGGGCGCGATTTACGAAGGCCAGTATTTTCTCGGCACCAGCATCGCCCGGCCACTCATCGCCAAGGGCATGATCGCCGTGGCCAAAAAGGAAAAGGCCGACGCCATCGCCCACGGCGCCACCGGCAAGGGCAACGACCAGGTGCGGTTCGAACTCACCGCCGCCACGCTCGCGCCGGAGCTGCAGGTGATCGCACCTTGGCGGGACGCGCGGTATCGCAGCGAATTTCCCGGCCGGCAGGAGATGATTGATTACTGTGCCCGGCACCGGATTCCCGTCCAGGCCAGCGCGAAGAAACCGTTCTCGAGCGACCGTAACCTGCTGCACATTTCCTACGAGGCGGGCATCCTCGAAGATCCGTGGATGGACGCGAGTGACAAAAAATATCGCGGGTCGTTCACCACGCTTTCGGTATTCCCCGAAGACGCGCCGAACAAACCGGAATTTGTCCTGCTGGATTTCAAGAAAGGCAATTGCGTGGCCGTGAACGGCAAAAAACTGTCTCCGCTGGGCGTGATGCAGGTGCTGAACAAGATTGGCGGCAAACACGGTGTGGGCCGGGTGGACATGGTGGAAAACCGGTATGTGGGCATGAAATCGCGTGGCGTCTATGAAACGCCCGGCGGCGCGATTCTGCACTTTGCGCACCGGCAGATGGAAAGCCTTACGATGGACCGGGAAGTCATGCATTTGCGGGACTCGCTGATTCCGCGGTACGCGGAGCTGGTGTATTACGGCTACTGGTTCGCGCCCGAGCGGCTGGCGTTGCAAGCCCTGGTGACCGAGAGCCAGCAGAACGTGACCGGGACAGTGCGGGTGAAGCTGTACAAGGGCAACATCATGGTGGCCGGCCGCAAAAGCCCGGTGAGCCTGTACAATCCGCACATCGCCACGATGGAAGCCGATCCCACGAAGGCGTACAACCAGGACGACGCGACCGGCTTCATCCGGCTCAACGCCCTGCGGTTGAAGGTGGCGGCCAAAGTCCAAAAGACAAAATGAATTGGCGCGCGAAGTGCATCCCGCTTTGCGGGATCGTGGTGCAAGTACATCAAGGTAAAAAGTGTTGCAGGACCGGATACAAAATCCAAGTTCCGTAGATCGCACTGTAATCGAAGCTAAAATTGCAGAAGGATATCGTGTCATTCTGCAATTTGATAGATCTCCCTATTCACCAGAGCTCTTAAACAAAATAAATAATCTCTGTGGCGAGCTCGGTGAAAAGTTGGAAGTCCGCTTTTATGGGCATTACAGAACTTCTTTCGACGCATCAGTTCTGAATAATTTGCCGGAAGTTCAATCACTATCAATTGATTGTCTGTTTGATGTTTCTAACCTAGGAGCCCTTGGCGCTTTGAAAAATCTGCACTGTTTATCTCTCGGGATCTACAACCTAGTGGACCCGAACATTTTGCATTCGCTTCAACTGCAAAATCTCAAATCACTGACACTTAGTGAATCGCTCAAAGCCAATTTTGACCTCGCACCACTACAATCGTGCAAAAATTTGAAAGAGCTATTTATTCAGAAACACACCGGGAACATCGATTTATTACCAAGACTTCCGGTGCTTCAATCGCTTGGACTCAGCAGTATCCCCAAAAAACAACGACTTGATTTTGTTTCTAATATCAAGTCATTAAAACGCCTTGTTTTAATTCTTGGAGGCAGGACAAATATCTCTGAAATCCATCACCCGCACCTTGAGGGACTAGAGATTATACGTGTGATGGGTTTTGGTGACGTTGATTCTATCGACGCCATTCCATCATTGCGTTCTTTGAAGATAGAAGACCAAATTCGCCTAAAGTGCATTCGCTTTACTTCGGCGAACAAAAAAATCCAGTCTTTGAGCCTATTTAACTGCAAAGCACTGCAAGCACTGGAGGGTCTTGAAAACTTAACGGAACTAAAATCGATTAGAATCGGCGTGACTGCTTTGAAAGTCGATTCCATCCTTGAACAGAATCTTCCAGGTTCGCTTAAAACCTTTGCGTTTTACACAGGCATAGCAAAAGAGAACGAAAGAATCCGTAAAAAGCTAGAAGCGCGTGGCTATTCTGAGAGCACATTTGATGCAGCATCTTTGTAACTACCCGCCGATACGATTTAGAGCACCTGCCCGCCGGAAGCCTCAATGCGCTGGCCGTTGATCCAGTAACAATCTTCGGACAGCAACGCGTTGACCACACCCGCGATGTCGTCGGCCTGGCCCACGCGGCCCAGCGCGATGTTTCCTTCCATCATTCTCTTGAATTGCGGATTGTTCCGGATGAAACCGCCACGGAAATCCGTTTCCGTCGCGCCCGGCGCCACGACGTTGACGCGAATTTTGCGCGGGCCGAGCTCCTTCGCCATGTAGCGGGTCAAGCCTTCCACGGCGGTCTTGAGCGCAGCGTAGATCGAATAGCCCGGCAGGACAAACCGGGTGGTGCCGGTGGAGATGTTGACGATTTGCCCGCCGTCGTTGATAAGCGGCAGCAGCGTCTGCGAGAGGAAGAAGACGGATTTGAAATGGACGTTGGTCATCTCGTCGAACTGCGCTTCAGTGGTTTCGGCAAAGGGCTGCGACAGGCCGATGCCGGCGTTGTTGATGAGGAAATCAAATTTCGGCGCGCCGAGTTTTTCAAGGGCAGCCTTGGCGACGGCGGCAAAGTTCATGTACGAATCCCGCGCCGACACATCCAGCGGCACAGCCAATGCGCGGGCGCCGGACGCCGCGATTTGTTTTACGACTTCGCCGGCCTCGGCCTGCGACGATTTGTACGTGATGATGGAATCGAGGCCTGACTTGCCCAGGCGCAAAGCGATGGCCTTGCCGATTCCGCGGGATCCTCCGGTGATGATGGCAATTTTGTGGCTCATAAAAATTTCGGAGCTACTCTTCGCATACATCGATTGCAAATTCCAACTGGAATTTTATTTGGCGCTTTTCATCCGTGTTTCATCTGTGTTCCATCTGTGGCTAAAGACATCATGCCTACCGACCTCATCCATCGCATCGGCATCGCCGCGGCCACCGAAAAGATATATCGCGCCATCACGACCGAGGAAGGCATCAAGGCCTGGTGGACCACTGACGTGAAGATGGATGACAAACCCGGCGGCAAGGCCGTCTTTGGTTTCTTTGACCATTCGACCGTTTTTGAGATGAGCATCGAACAATTGACGCCGCCCTCGCTCGTGCGCTGGAAATGCACCGGCGGCAGCGCGCCAGATTGGGTCGGCACGGCGCAGGAATTCGTCCTCGAACCGCAGACCGACGGCGAGGTGCTGCTGAAATTCTGTCACGGCTGCTGGGAACGCGGCGGCGCCCATTGTTACTTCTGCAACACCACCTGGGGCCACCTGCTCGTGTGTCTGAAGGATTACGCCGAGCACGGTGTAATCAATCCCTACTTCACTTGAATTGCCAGTACTCCCGGTGCGCATCTTTGTCCCCATCGTTCCCCTGTTCCCGGCATGATTTTACCGTTTAACGTCGGGCCAACCACGGTGACTGCACGCCAAGGCCGGGTTGAGCGAGCGCGTATTTAAGGAGCGGTTCCGGATTTCCCTGGACGGAAACGAGGACCATTTCCTTGCCGTCAAACACCAGCACGCAGCATTTCAAGCGATGGACAGAGATATTTTTTCCCGGCACATAGACCGCAACCAGGTTATGGCCGTCCATCACCCCCACCGCGCGCTCCCAACCGCGGGTGGTCATGGCCGAGTCGGCGGCAGTGAGCATGGCCGCGCGATCCGGCGGCGGTGTTCCCGAGGCCAACTGATAGACACCCACCTCGGCGGCCCGGACGGATTGAAGGGCGGCCCGCGCCCCGGGGTCCAACCGGGCGCGTGACAACCCGAGGCGGACGGCGCCCAGGGTGAGATGGCCTGCATTCAGTACGATCCGCTGTCGCCACTCAACGCCGCTGGACCTCATCAATCCATTGCGCAACGCCCGGGCATCTGCTCCCAGGTAAAAGAAACTGGCTACGCCTGCACCCAGCAGCAGGAGCAGCAGCGGAGGCGTGGCGAGGAGGCACCAGAGCCAGAGTCGGCGGGACGACCTGCGCGTTGCCGGCGGAGGTGGAGTCGGATTCATGGTGCCGGAGGGAAAGATTTTGAGGAGGGGCAGTGCCGGTCAGGTTGAAAACCGGCACAGCCAGTAACGTTTCCAATCAGTTTTCCTGAGTTTTTTCCTGGGGAGATTCTTCCTTCGGCGCGGCATCTTTGGAAGCCGGACCTTTCAGGGCGGCGCCGATATCCTTGAGCGGTCCAATGTCCAGCTTCTCACCCAAGGCCGCGACCTGTTCGGGCCGGATATCGCCGACGATGTTGATCAGCACCACCTGGTTCCTCCCATCGATCACGGTGATGACGAGTCCGGCCAGGGCCTCGCCGCCGTGCGTTTTGGTGTAAATCCCAACATCCTTGCCGTCCTTTCCCTGCACCGTCACGTTATGATCCCAGCCCCGGGCGTCAAGGTCGTGGCGGATTTGCCGGACGCGTTTTGTCAGCTCGGCGCGGTTATCGTCGGTAAGCCCGACAACGTTCACATGAACGAGTTGCACGCTGTGCAACAGTTTGGCAGTCTCGGGCTGCTGGTTTTCGACCACCTGGGCGGCGAGTGAGAGCAGGTTGCTGTTGATCTGGATTTCCACGAATTGGCCATCGTCGCCAGGCGGGGTGAATTTGCCAAAATCCACCTGGCCCGGAGGCGGACCGGCGAGAACGTTCAAGCTGATGCCAGCCGCGAGGACGGCGATGGCCAAGGGGTAACGGATCGTTGTTTTCATAAATTCATCAATTGTTGGTTCAGGCGTTCTCTTCGGGAAACCGGAGTTTCCGGGATCCGAAAGGTGTTCTACCATTTGCGTCTCTGTGGTTGTACTTAGGAATCCTCCCGGGAAGGTTGCAGAAAATGTTGAAATTATCGGATCAGCGACCACTACCCTGGGTCATCGTCCAAACCAATCATCGACCTGTGACTCCTTCGTGGCAACGCTGGGCTGAATGCCATAACCCCTTTGGGATATTTTTTACCGCTGCTTTTACCTTTGCGCCTTGGCGACCTTGCGTTAACTCCCTGGCATGAACAAAATGCCTGATTTCGTCCCACCGTACCATAGCCTCACAGTTTGAGGTTGACAAGCCTCGTGGTTATAGGTATTATCTGCGTGATGAAGAAAACCAATCCCAGTTTTTTGAACGGTGTTCCGGAATTGCTGGTGCTGCGGCTGCTGGCCCGCCAGGAGATGTACGGCTACCAGATCGTGGAGGAAATCCGGACCCGGACCGGCGAGGCATTGGCTTTTGGTGAAGGCTGCATCTATCCGTACCTACATTACTTGGAGGCGGAAAAGCAGGTCAGCAGCCGGCGACAGGAGGTGGAGGGTCGGAACCGCAATTATTACAAACTCACCGCCCGCGGCCGGAAACGGCTCGACGAGTTGACCTCCGAGTGGAATCGCGTGACCACCGGGGTGGCGCTCCTGATGGAGGAACAACATGCCTGATTTCATTGAACCTTTGCGCCGGCGGCTGGTGGAACTTGGTTGCCCCATGAAACAGGTGCGGCGGTTGGTCCGGGAGGTGGCCGACCATCGCGAAGACCTGAAACAAGCCGCTTTGGCGGAAGGATTGTCTGAAACCGAAGCAGAAGCCCGCGCGAACACATCGCTCGGGGATCCGGTGCTCCTGGCCGAGGACCTCATGGCGTCATTGCGACGATCCACCTGGTGGGGCCGGCATCATGTCGTTGCCTTTGGTCTTCTGCCGCTGCTCGCCTATCCGGTATTGTGGGCATTGCTCTTCACCCTTGAGCTGGCGTTGGAATTCGCGCTGGGCTACAGTTGGGATGCAAAGAAACTCCAGGTTGCGGTTAACAATCCGGTGACATTCCGCCATCTCTCCCTGGCGTTACATTTCATGGATTATGCAGCCATTGCTTCCGTGGCATTACTCTTCGGCCGGCTCGCCCGCCGATCGGCGGTGAAATTCAAATGGACGGTGATTGCCTGCGCCATTTGTTCGGTTTACGGATTGTTCACCTGGGTCAGTTTCGGGATGCACTCTTTGTCGCTGGGGTTTACTGTGAGTGCCTCCTTGGTTCCGCAGTGGACTCGAGCAGCAATTCCGCATCTGGTGGCTGGTGCAATATATATTCTCCAACGCCGGACCATTCGCCGTTTCCGCGAGCAGGTTGCGGGTTAATTTCCCGTCAGCGTGCCGCCCTGGAGCAGATTATCCAGCGGTCCTTTGACGGCTTCGGCCCAGATTTCGTAACCCTTGGTCGTCGGATGCAATCCGTCGCTCATGATGTCCCTGGGTATGGTCCCATCCGGACTCAAAAATTTGGGGCCGATGTCCAGGTAGAACACGTGTTTGCCGTCGTTGAGCCCGGAAATAATCGCGTTGATAGCGGTGATTTCAGTCCGAAACTGGCTTTTTGGCCCGCTTCGCGGGAAAATACCAAGCAGAAGGATTTTGGCGTCGGGAAAATCTTTGCGCAATTCCTGAACGACGGCGGCAACGCCTTCGGCGATTTGGGGCGCGGTATTGCGTCGCGTGTTATTGGTCCCGATCATGAGCATAATGACCTTGGGTTGGTAGCCCTCCCCTTCGCCATTTTGCAGTCGCCACAGGACGCCTTGTGTGGTGTCGCCGGCAATGCCGAAATTGGCGACCTTCATCGAGCCAAAATATTTGTCAAAAACCGGTTTGCCGGTGTAAGCACCGTTCGGGCCATGTGGAAAATTATTCGTCCAACCCGGGTTCCGCCACCAGTCGGTGATGGAATCGCCCATGAATAAAACGTCGATGTCACCCTTTTTGGCGATTTCGACGAAGTCCTTGTGCCGGGGCATGAAACCCGGATTGAGCTTCGGAATGACGGCCGTGTTTGTGATCTGATCGGCCGGCGTGACGGCGGCGGCATTGGTGGAGTCGGCCGCGCGGGTTACCAGACAAGGCATCAGGCCGGCCAGGCCTATCGCACCGATCAAAATCGTGCGACGGAAGTGTGTAAATGATTTCATGCCGGCATTTTGAATCGGTGGGGAATTAATTCAAGTTTTGACTTTCCCGGCCAGCCACAGTCCATCGTGTGTCAGGCGCGGCGGGCAAGGTGGTCATTGCCTGGCTGAGACAAGAGAGTTACTCTCGCTCGAATCCAAGCAACCCATGTCCAAATTGAACTTCACGCTGCTGTCGCTCGTCGGGGTCCTGCTTTCACTCGCGCCGGTTTGCCCGGGTCAACCCTCGGTTTCAGCCTCGACCGGACTGGACATCTATGACGGGTTTGAAACGGCCAGCCTTAGCGGGCTTTGGGAAACGGAGAGATTCGAACCCGGTGCGGTGACGATGCAGACGAACATTGTCCGGGCCGGCCACGGCGCGGCCCAAATAGTTGTTCACGCCGAAGATAAATTTGAAGCCGGCCTTAAAGGCGATGGGGGTAGCGAGCGGGACGAGTTGCTGGAAGCCAGAAAACTGACCGCGAAGGAAGGTTTCAATTACGAGCAGTCCTTCAGCATGTTCTTTCCGACGAATTTTCCCATCGTGCCGACGCGGTTGGTCATTGCGCAATGGAAGCAGTATTGCGGCGGCAACGACAATTGCTCGGATGACAGCCCGGTGCTGGCCATTCGTTATATTTCCGGCACGCTCAAAATCACGCAAAACATCAATAGCAAACACGAAACGGTCCTTTATCAGGAGAAGGGAGAGTTGCGAGGCCGGTGGCTGGACTTCAAATTCCAGGTCCGGTTTTCGCCGGGTGAAAGCGGACGGGTCAAGGCGTGGCTCGACGGCAAACCACTTGTAGATTACAACGGCGTCACCGCCAATCCGGAAGACGCCGCCACCGGATATCCCAGCCCCAGCCGCTTTTATTTCAAGATGGGGCTGTACCGCAATGTAATGCCCGAGCCGATGACGGTTTACATTGATGAGTACCGGAAAAGAGAATTGCCGGAAGGCGCGCTTTGACCGGCCTGACCGAATCCATCGCCGAAGGCAGAATCAAACCCGGATGAAACCCACGAGGAAAGGAAACCATCTTTTGAAAACGCGGGTGACCATCCGGCCACCGACCCTTCGGGACTGGCCGGCGTTTCAGGTGGCGGTCGGGCGGAGTCATGCCCTTCATCGTTCGTGGGTTGCGCCGCCCAAGACGCGTAAAGCTTTTGAAGCTTACGTCCGGCGCACGGCTTCAGATTCGTGCCGTGGATTTCTGGTGGTGCTGCGGCGGTCGGGCGAAATTGTCGGCGTCATCAACCTGGGCAGCATTACTCGCGGAATGCTGCAAGGGGCGTACGTGGGCTATTACGCCTTTGCCCGCCATGACGGGAAAGGACTGATGCGCGAGGGCATGCAGTTGGTTCTGAAACACGCCTTTCAGAAGCTCAAACTCCACCGACTGGAGGCCAATATTCAACCGAAAAACCGTGCCTCGATCCGGTTCGCGCGGAGTTGCGGGTTTGTGCGGGAAGGATTCTCCCGTCGCTATCTGAAAGTCGCTGGAAAATGGAAGGACCATGAACGCTGGGCCGTCCTGGCCGAAGACCTGACACGCAAAACCCGTCGGATTCCGTAAATTCGCTTTACTTTGATTTTTTCCGCCGCGACCCTGCGCCCGTTAACATCTCCAGACTGATATGAAATCCTGGCGCACCATGGTTTTTTCCGCCGTTGCGTTGATCACGGTTGCTCCGGTCGTTCGTGCTGCGCCCACCGCCTTTCCGGCCGTGAACGATTTGCCCATCCGCAAGGAAATGCCGGATGCCCTGACGATGGACGACGGCACGAAGGTGACGACGGCCGCGCAATGGCGCCAGCGGCGCGAGGAGATGAAGGCGATTCTGGAGCATTACGAACTCGGCCACGCCCCGCCGCCGCCCGGTAACGTGAGCGGGCAGGACCTCAAATCCGGCCTCCTGCTCAATGGGACGGTGAACTACCGGCTGGTGCATCTGAACTTCGGGCCGGCGGGAAATCCGGGATTTGACATCGCGATTTTCACGCCGGCGACAGGCGCCGGTCCGTTCCCCACCATCATCAATCCGTCGTTCTTCAACACGCCGGGTGTTGCCGTTACGAACCCATTACCGGCTCCAGCCGCCACGGCGACGAATTTACAGGCGCGCCTGCGATTCCTTTTCAATTCTCCCGTCACGCCGGAACGCGGGGCCGAAGGTTTCAGCAACCAGTTGGCTCGCGGTTACGCAATCGTGACATATCGCTACACGCAGTGCGGTGCGGACAACGCCGATTTCCGCAGTTCATCCTTTTACCCCGCGTATCCGGGTTATGATTGGGGGGTGCTGCTCGGCTGGGCCTGGGGCCTGTCGCGCGTGGTGGATTACCTGGAGACGCAACCGTTCGCGGACACGAATCAGCTCATCGCGCTGGGCCATTCGCGGCTGGGCAAACTGGTGATGGTGGCCACGGCTTTCGACGATCGCATCGCGCTCGGCGCGCCCGCCGGGTCGAGCGGCGCCGGCACCGGCGCCTACCGGTTCTGCGGCCCGGGCCGCGGCGGCAAGGAAGGCATCGAGGACATGACGCGGAAATTTCCGTATTACTTTGTGCCGCGGCTCAAGGAATTCACCGGGCAAATGGACAAACTGCCGTTCGAAGCGTACTGGTACATCGCCCTGACCGCGCCGCGTCCATGGATTTCGGTGGAAGGCACGGACGACCAGAACTGTGTTCCCAATGCGGTGAGGCAATCCGTGCTGGCGGCCCGACCGGTGTACGTGTTTTTGGGCGTAAATCCGGACCGGGTGGGTGTGAGTTACCAGCCGCACCGGCACGCGTTGACGGCGGGCGATTGGACGGCGGCGCTGGATTTTACCGACCAACAGTTGCGCGGGATTGATCATCATCGGCAGTTCGACCAATTCCCGCCGCAAACATCCGGCGCCTCCCCAACAAACACACTCGTAACACCATGAAACAAATCCGGCTCGTTGCGCTTTTCCTCCTCCTGATCGGGTATCCGGAGTACACCGCGGTGCGGGCGGCGACACTCGATGTCCACGCCTTCGGTGCGACCGGCGACGGCACGACGAAGGACACCGCGGCGTTTCAGCAGGCGCTGAATGCCTGTGCCACTGCGGGCGGTGGCGAAGTCGTCGTGCCCGCCGGAAATTATCTCATCGGCAGCATCGAGCTGAAATCGCACACGACCCTGTTGCTGAGTTCGGGCGCGCATCTGTTGGGTAGCCCCGATCTGGCGGATTATCCAGTGATGAAAGTCCGTTGGGAGGGGAAATGGATTGATGGCCATCGTGCGCTGATTTTCGCCCATGATGCCGACCACATTGCCATTATCGGGCCGGGAAAAATTTCCGGCAACCCGGCGCTGGGCGGACGGGAAATGCCGCGCCGCCCCGTCGTCATCGAGCCGATTAATTGCACCAACGTTCAGTTCAAAGGTTTTACCACGGAACATCATAGCATGTGGTCCATCCATCCGACCTGCTGCGAAAACGTTGCCGTCGAAAATCTCACCATCCGCAGCACGGGCGGCAATGGCGACGGCATCGACGTGGATTCGTGTCAACACGTCCGGATTGAAGCTTGCGACATCGCGACCGGCGACGACTGCATCGCCCTCAAATCCGGGCGCGGCCTGGAAGGCTACCGCATCGCCCGGCCAACCGAGGATGTCTTGATTTCACATTGCACCCTGGCCGACAGCCTTTTTGCGTGCATCGGCATCGGGAGCGAAACCTCCGGCGGCATCCGGGACGTGCGGATTGAAGACTGCAAATTCACGCGGGCGAGAACCTACGCCATATACATTAAAAGCAGGCCTGGCCGCGGCGCTTTCATTGAAGACATTTCCGCGACCCATCTGGATGTGGCCACCGCGCCCGGCGGTTTTCTGCGCGTGAACCTTTTGAGCAGCGGCATACAAGATCCCGAACCGGTCCCCGGTGACGAGGGAATTCCGGTTGCGAAGAATTACCGTTTCGATGATGTAAAGGCAAACTGTGGTACGCTGGTGGATGCCGCTTCGATTTCGCCGGCAAAACCGTTGGATGGATTTTCCTTGATGAACCTCAGCGGCACCTGCCGGAAGGGCATCGCGCTCGCCAATATGACCCATGTGGAATTGCGCAACATCCACGTCACCGGTTACACCGGTTCCTTTCTCACGCAGACCAACCTCCAGGACCTCAAACTGGAGGACATCCCAAAGTGATGGTCCGATGCAACTGAACTTTCGGCGGGCAACGTTGGAGGATTGCGCCCGGCTCGCGGAGTTGAATCATCAGTTGATTCATGACGAGGGGCATCGGAATCCGATGACGGTCCCCGAACTGGAGCAGCGGATGAAAAGCTGGCTGGCCTCCGCCTACACGGCGGTGATTTTTGAGGACGGCGGGGCGGTGGTCGCTTACGCCTTGTGCTGCGAGCAGCCGGAGGAGGTTTATTTGCGACAACTGTTTGTGGTGCGCCACCGGCGCCGGCAAGGCCTGGGCCGCCAGGCCGTGGAAATTCTACGCTCTCAGATCTGGCCGAAGCACAAACGGTTGACGGTTGGCGTTCTGGTTCAGAACACGGCCGCCGTCGCCTTCTGGCGGGCGATGGGTTACCAGGATTATTCTTTGACCCTCGAAATTTTGCCGGCCGAAATCGCAGACGATGATTCCCCATGACCATTCAACCGGTCGTTATTTCGTTCCGACCGAAGACACGCTTCGCAGGATGGAGAATGTTATGATTTGCATGGACAATGCTCCAAAGCGTCTTTTCGGGCTTGAAGTAATGCGTATTTAAATGGAAACATTATCTAATATATGAGACCCGAGCAGTGGGAGATTTTCAAGAAAGCCGCGCGTTTGGAGAAACTCGACAAGGTCCCGATGGCCATGATTATTGATAGTCCGTGGATACCGGGCTATCTCGGCGTGAAACACATGGATTATTTCCTCGACCCGGAATTGTGGTTCCAATCCAATCTGAAGATCCACAAGGAATTCCCGGAGATCATTTTCGTGCCGTCGTGGTGGATGGAGTACGGCATGGCGGCTGAACCCTCCGCGCTGGGCGCGAAAATCAAGTTCTGGCAGGACAACACGCCCAGCGAGTACCACACCCTTTATCATATCGAAGACCTGGCAAACTGGCCCGACTACGAGGTGGAAAACGACGCGTTCATGGCGATGACCCTCCATCGCATCCGGATGCACCGGCAGCGAATCCTGGACACCGGCGAAATCCTGCCGCTGGTCACATCGCGCGGGCCGATGTGCACGGCGGGTTTCGTGCGCAGCACGACGGATTTCATGATCGACCTGGTGGAAAAACCCGAATGGGCGCACAAGCTGCTCGACCGGTGCACGAACCTGATCATCGACTGGCTCAAGGCCCAGCACAAGGCGATGGGCAACACCGTCGAGGGCATTTTCATCCTGGACGACATCGTCGGCTTTGTGAATGAGGAGCATTACCGGGAATTTGCGCATCCGTATCTGAAGAAAATCTGCGACGCGTTCCCGAAGGATTGGGTGAAGATTTATCACAACGACGCCGAGGTTCAGGCGTGCCTTGATTACCTGCCGGATTGCGGGTTCAACGTGTTGAACTGGGGCAAGCAGACGGACATTGCCGAGGTCAAGGAGCGCGTCGGCGACCGGATGTGCCTGATGGGCAACGTCAACCCGCTGGAAGTCGGCGTGCGTGGCACGCCCGAAGAGGTGCGCGAAGCCACGCTGGATGTACTCGAAAAAAGCGGCGGCCGGGGAATCATCCTTTCCGTCGGCGGCGGCACCAGTCCGGGCATGCCGAAGCAAAACATTGAAGCCATGTTGCAGGCGCTGGGAGAGTTCAATTCCCGACACGCCGCGGCGTGAGGGGACACCCGGACACGAGGAGAAAAATCACATGCCGGATTATGCGTTGATGAACCAATGCCTTTACGAGGGCAAGGCCAGGGAGGTCGAGCAAATGACCCGGGACGCCCTCGCCGAAGGCCGGACTGTTCAGGAAGTTTTGTCCGAAGGGCTCATCGCCGGAATGAGCGTCGTCGGCGAGGATTTCAAATACAACATCCTCTATGTGCCGGAAGTGCTCATTGCCGCGCGGGCGATGAAGGCCGGCATGGGGGTGTTAAAACCGCTGCTGTCCGCGCATGATTCGGGCGTGCAACCGGCGGGCGTCCTGTTGATGGGCACCGTGCGCGGTGATTTGCATGACATCGGAAAAAACCTGGTGTGCATGATGGCCGAAGGCGCGGGGTTTGAAGTTCACGACATCGGCGTGGACCAGAGCATCGAGAAATTTCTGGCTGCGACGGAGCAATTCAAGCCGGGCATCATTGGCATGAGTGCGCTGCTCACCACGACCATGACCTACATGAAGACCGTGATTGACGGTTACAAGGAGCGCGGCCTCAACCACATCAAATTTGCCATCGGCGGCGCGCCCATCAGCCAGATGTATGCCGATGAAATCGGGGCCGACGGCTACGGGGCGGATGCCTCGAGCGCGGTGGATTTGTTTCTCTATTTCATGGGCAAGGGCGCCGCGCCCACGGCGAAATCAAAAATTGAGACCATCGCCGAGGTCAAAGCCGAGCGCGAACAGTCGCGGGCGGCGGCGCGGGCGGCGGGCGCCAAATCGAAGTTTCAAATCCTCTACTGGCAGGACATTCCCTCGCAGATCAAGGCCTGGGACGATTTCAACGAGATCAAAATTGAACTGCCGCAAAGGTTTGCCGTGCGCATTGATTCGCTGGCGCAAGCCCAGGGCTTGACCAGCACGGACGATTTTCTGTCGCAATGGAAATGGAGCGACGAACAGGAGCGCGATGGCGCGGCGGAGGACGTCGCCCAGGCCATCAGGTTCGAACTGGAAGCGAAATTTCCCTGATTAAACGAGGGGTTATGCTGGCGGGGCGATGCAAACACTGCGCGAAAAATTATTTGAAACTTCCCGTTTCCTTATCGGGACGGAACTGGTGTCGGTGCGCGGCTCGATGGCCGGGAGCAGCGCGATAAAAGCCCGCGCCTTCGCCAACGAACTCGTCGCGTCGTCCGAGATCGACTGGATTTCCATCACCGACAACGCCGGTGGTAATCCCCAACTTGCGCCACTGGCCCTGGGCCGGCCGGTTCTTTATGCCGGCAAGGAAGTGGTGATTCACCTCACCTGCAAGGACCTGAACCGGAACGGCCTCGAGAGCGAGGCGTGGATGCTGAACAGCGAGGGCTTCCACAACATCCTGGCCATGACCGGCGACTATCCGGTGGCGGGCAATGACGGCCTCGCCAAGCCTGTGTTCGATATCGATTCCATCGGCCTGATTTCGATGCTGGACAAGATGAACCAGGGGCTGGATCCGCGGAACGGAGAAGGTGGCAAGGAACAACGGCTCGCCAAAACAGATTTTTTGATCGGCGCGGTCACGACCAATTTCAAACTGCGTGAAGGCGAGGTGATGCCGCAATACCTGAAGCTCGAAAAAAAGGTCGGGTGCGGCGCGCGGTTCATCATCAACCAGATCGGGTTCGACTCGCGTAAAATCTCCGAACTGCGGCTTTACCTCGATACCCATGGGATGAAAACCACGCCGCTCATCGGCAACGTTTATCTGTTGAGCCCGCGCGTGGCGGCTGTTTTTCACGAGGGCAGAATCCCCGGCGTCGTCGTTACCCCGCCGCTCCTGGAACTCTGCCAAAAGCAAGGCCGGTCCGCGGACGGCGGCAAGACGTTCTTTCATGAATTGGCTGCGAAGCAAATCGCCATTTATCGCGGACTCGGATTTCGAGGCGTCTATCTTGGCGGCGTCCACAATTACCAGGCGATTGAAAGGATTCTGGAGATCGAGCGGAAATTTGCGCCCGACGACTGGAAACAATTCGCGCGGGAAATCAGGTTCTCGCGCCCCGACGAATTTTTTTATTTTGGAGAAAACCCCACGACCGGCCTGGCCGACCCGGTCGCCGGAAATTCACATCCGCCGGCTCGGTCCGGGCACGTCACGGCGACTTATCATCTGTCCAAGTGGAGCCATGAGCACCTGTTCGCGGCGGGCACGGCCTTTGCCGGATGGGGCGCAAAAGTTTGCGCGCGCGCGAGCGATTCCTTTCAAGGACCGAAACCGTTGCGCCTGCTGGAAAAGGCCAGCAAGGCGATGTTGTTCCAATGCCGGGATTGCGGCGACTGTTCGCTCCCGGACATCGCGTTTTTGTGCCCCGAATCGCAATGCGCGAAAAATCAACGCAACGGTCCGTGCGGCGGCACGCGTGAAGGCCGCTGCGAGGTGGACGGCTACGGTGATTGCATCTGGTTGCGCGCCTATGAGCGTTTGAAACACGACGGCCGGGAGCAGGATTTGTTGCAGCACGCGCCGGTCGTCCAGAATCAGGGGCTGCGGGGAACCTCGGCCTGGGCCAACCACTGGCTGGGGCGCGACCACACGGCCCGGCCACCGCGCGCAGCCGGGGCCAAAAGTTAAGGTGGCTTCTCATGAGTCATAAATTTCATATTGTCGGTGAGCTGATGAACAACTCGTATGCGCGCGCCCGCAAGGCCTTCACCGAGCGGGATCCGAGCGGGTACCGGGAACTCGCCCGGTTGCAGGCCGGCCTCGGCGCGGATTTTCTGACGCTGAACCTCGACGGCACGCAGCGCATCCAGGTGCGCCGCCAGGAAATGCTCGATTTTCTACCGGACGTGATTTCGGCGATCCAGGAGGCGACCTCAACACCCATCGCCTTCGACAATCCGTCCGTCGAATATCACAGGGTCGCGCTCAAACATTACGACCGGAAGAAGAGCGGCGCGCCGATTCTTAACTCACTGGCAGCCTCGCGCGAACATCTCGAGGAGATGGTCGAATTGGTGAAACACTACGACACGCTGGCGGTCGTCATGGCTTCGGAAACATTCGCGCCCGGCGGAACGGCGCAATGCCTGGATCCCCGGGACTCCCATCGGGCAGCGAAGCATTTTGTCGAACTTCTCGCCACGAAAGCGGGCCGCCGCAACGATCAAATCATCATTGATCCCGGACTCGCACCCGTGGGCGCGGACACTTACGGCCTGGTGAACATCGGCCTGGACGCGATGCGGCTGATCCGCGCCGATCCGGACTTGAAAGGCGTGCATCTCATCGTCGGCCTGTCCAATTTCGCCTGGGGCACGCCCAAAGGTGTCCGCGAGGAGCTGGAAAAAGCCTATCTCACACTCGGGATGGAAATCGGCCTGGATTTTGCATTGGCAAATCCCGAAAAAGCCCCCGGTCCGCTGCCGAAAGAACATCCCATGGTCGTCCGACTTCGTGATGCGCTTGAGCAGGGCCGTCCGCGCGATGGCGAAACGCACGAGACCTCAGGATTCCGCCAGGCCGAGGCCATCATGGCCATGTGCAGTGAGGTACAAACAGTTGACGATTGATGGAAATTTCCGGTGCCCAATGAAATCCTCTCTCCCGGCCTTCGGCCACCCTCTCCCCGCCGGATGGGTCGAGGGATGGGGCGAGGGTTGCCCCCAGCGATCCGAATGATTCCTGACAACCAATCTATTCCGCCGGCAACATCGGAACGTCGTATCTGGCTGCGTGTTGGCACGTTGCTGGATGGTGTCAACGCGAAACCGTTGCGGAACGTGCACATCGTTTATGACCGGAACCAAATCCTGTTCGTCGGTGAGGATTCTCCACCGGCGGATTTGGTCAAGGGCGGCCAGCGCCAGCCGGATTTTCATCTGCCGGGACACACGTTGCTGCCGGGACTGATTGAAGCCCATGCCCATTTTTTCCTCGAAGGCGGCGAATTGAACCTGGACAAACGCGCCGCGTATCTGAAACAAACACGGGAAGACCTGTTCCGCCTCGCCCGTCCACGGCTGGAAAAGCTCATACGCCTGGGCGTCATCGCCGTCCGCGATGCGGGCGACAAAGACGGCGTCGGGCTCGCGTTGAGCAAGTTGTACGCATCCCCCGATCGCCCGTTGATGCCTTATGTCGACAGTCCCGGTGCCGCCATTCATCATCGGGGACGCTACGGCGGTTTCATGGCCGAACCGATAGAAGATTTCGCCTCGCTCCGGGAATGTGTTGAAGCCCGGATCAAAACCGGGGCTGACCGTATCAAGTTAATCCCCACCGGCATCATCAATTTCAAAAAAGGCGCGGTCATCACCGAGCCGCAGATGACCACCGAGGAAGTCCGTGGGCTGGTTGCTGCGGCGAAATCATTCGGCCGACAGACCTTCGCCCATGCTTCCGGCGACGCTGGCATCGAGCGGGCGATTGACGGCGGCGTGGATTCCGTCGAGCACGGATTTTTTGTACGCGCCGATCAACTGGCCAAAATGCGTGACCGGCAAATCGCCTGGGTGCCGACGTTTGCGCCGGTTCAGGAACAGGTGGACCACGCCGAGGTGATGGGCTGGAATGAGGAAGTCGTTTCCAACTTGAAAAACATCCTGGAGCAACACGCCGCGAGTCTGGCTAAAGCGCACGAAATGGGCGTGCCTATCATTGCCGGCAGCGATGCCGGTTCAGTTGGCGTAGCCCACGGCATTGGGTTTCTGAACGAACTGGAATGGATGGAACGTGCCGGGCTGCCGCCGATCGCCGTCATCAACGCTGCGACGGGAACGGGTTCGAACCGGCTGGCTTTCAAAGAAAAATTCGGCCAGATAAAACCGGGCTTTGTCAGCCGATTCATTCTCACCGGCCATCCGCCATTGGAAAGCGTTTCCAATTTACGGAAACAACGGATTATTGTGTTCGACGGCGCGATTTTTGAAAGCGATGAAAATTCCGATCCGGGCGGCCTGTAAGCGGTCACGCTGACATCATTTGGCTTGCTTGAGAATTGCGACGATTTGCTCCGGGTCATAGACACAACCGCCCCAGGTTCCGCCGCTGGCCAGTTGCAGCGCTGCCCAAAGGCGCGTATCCGCCGGCAAGGCCGCATTTGGCGTCAGATCGGGTCGCGTCGCACGACGGTTCAAAATTCCGACGCCTTCTTCCGGTGTGAACCGCTGCCGGCCTTCACCAACGAGATCAACGGTTCCTTCCATTGTCCGGCAATCAATGTGGATACGGATGAAATCGCCATCCAAAACCTTGCCGATCGGTCCGCCGGCCAGGCCTTCGGGACCAATATGGCCGATGCAGGCGCCGGTCGAGACACCCGAAAAGCGCGCATCCGTCAGCAGCGCGACATCCTTGCCGAACCGCAAATGCTTCAAGGCGCCGGTGACCTGATAAGTCTCTTCCATGCCGGTGCCCATCGGCCCGATACCGGCCAACACAATTATGTCGCCCCCGAGAATGCGGTTTTCCTTGATGGCCGTCATGGCGTCTTTTTCGCTCACGAAAACCCGGGCCGGTCCTTCTTTGTGATACACGCCGTCGGCACCTATGACGGACGGATCAATTGCCGTGGCTTTTACTACCGAACCGTCCGGTGCGAGATTGCCACGCGGGAAAATCAAGGTGCCGCGCAGACCGCGTTCACGGGCTTTGTCCGGCGGGAAAATGACTTCATCGGCGTCCACGCCGTCATGTTGTTTGAGCAATTTGCGGAAACGCCGTCGCCGTTCGGATTTTTCCCACCCATCCAGATTCTCGCCCAGAGTTTTTCCGGTGACGGTAAGCGTGCCGGCATTCAGCAGGCCCAAACGGCGCAAATGCAGCATCACCTCGGGCACACCGCCCGCGAGATACACCCGGACCGTGGGATGATGCACCGGGCCGTTTGGCAAAACACTGACCAGCCGCGGAACGCGGCGATTGACGGAAATCCAATCCTCCACGGTCGGACGCGGCAAACCGGCGGCATGAGCGATGGCGGGAATGTGGAGCAGCAAATTGGTGGAGCCGCCGAAGGCCGCGTGCAGGACCATCGCGTTCTGAATGCTCTCCGAAGTCAGGATCTGTTGTGTAACCAGTTTACGTTCATCCAGATGATGGAGCGCACGGGCCGAACGCCGGGCCATGTCCAGCCATACCGGTTGACCCGAAGGTGCGAGCGCCGAATGCGGCAACGAAAGTCCCAGCGCTTCGCTGACCACCTGCGAGGTGGCCGCCGTGCCAAGGAATTGGCAGCCGCCTCCCGGCGACGCGCAGGCCCGGCAACCCAGTTCAGCGGCTTCGGACAATGACACCTGCCCGTGTGCAAAGCGTGTCCCCAGGGTTTGCACCGCACCGGCATCTTCGCCGGTCGTCGGCGGCAGCGTGACGCCGCCGGGAACCACGACCCCGGGCAGCTCCCGCAAACCCGCGACCGCCATCATCATCGCCGGCAAACCCTTGTCGCAGGTGGCAATGCCGAGCACGCCGGCCCGCAGCGGCAGCGAGCGGGCCAGACGACGGAAAATGACGGCGGCATCATTCCGATAGGGCAGGCTGTCGAACATACCGGTTGTTCCCTGGGTCCGGCCATCGCACGGGTCGGAACAGAAGCCCGCAAAAGGGATGGTCTGCAACCTGCGAAATTCCTCCGCGGCGGCCCGCACCAGCAATCCGATTTCCCAATGCCCGGTGTGATAGCCGAGGGCGATGGGTTGGCCGTCGGGTGCGCGTAATCCGCCCTGGGTGCTGAGAATCAAAAACTGTTTTCGCCCGGCCTCAGCGGGATTCCAGCCCATGCCGGCATTTTGCGTCAGTCCGAAGAGATTGCCGCTGGGCTGATCCAGGAGCATTTCTTCGCTGAGCGGCAATTGCCCTGTAGGTCCGGGAGCTGTGGTTTGAATCTGATAGATGTCCGGTGCGGCATCAAACACGTCATTGCGAGAGCTCATAAAATTGATGGGAACAAAATGTCAGGAGACACGCCGAAAGCAATTCAACAAACGACTCCTAACCAGGGAACACAGCCAACACGCGCCACTTTTCGCAGAACGGATCGAAGGAATCCGCGATTTACATTTCGGCGTGCCGGGGAAGGTGTTTCACCTTGCCTGACAAAATGTGACGGAGGATTTATGTTGCGCCCGGGCTGCCGGCCCGTTCAACTGCTTTCCGAATGACGGAACCTTTCAGGCCCTATCGGGAATTGTCGAAACGCGCCCGTGAAACCGCCCTGCTCACCAGCGCGGTCGGGCTGCTTTGGTGGGACCAGCGAACCTTCATGCCGCCCAAGGCCTTGGCCTTCCGGGCCGGACAGGTCGCCCATTTCAGCGGCCTTGCCCATCGCCGGTTTACCGCCAAAAAGGTCGGCGACCTGATTTCCGCCTGCGAACAGCACGGCTTCGAGGCCGGGTCCGATGAGGCCGTAAACGTCCGCGAATGGCGGCGGCTTTACGATCGGGCGACCAAAGTACCGGCGCGGCTGGTGGAAAAATTCCAGCGCGTCTGCTCACTCGCGGAAGCGGCCTGGCGCGAGGCGCGCAAACGCTCCGAATTCGGCGTGTTCAAGCCGCACCTGAAAAAAGTGCTGGAACTGAACTGCCAGATGGCCGATTGCTGGGGATACCAGGATTCGCCTTACGACGCCCTGCTCGAGGAATACGAGCCGGGCGCCCGTACCGGCGAGTTGCGCGCATTGTTCGCGGAATTGCGGCCGGCTCTCGTCACCATTCTCGGGCCGGCCGCCAAACGCTCGGCGGCGGTGCCGGAGGATTTGCTGCGGGGCAACTACCCGGTCGCCGCGCAACAGGCATTCAACCGCCGGGTCGCCGAAGCCATGGGTTTTGATTTGGAGGCGGGCCGGATTGACACCACAACACATCCGTTCTGCAGCGGGTTGGGCCCGGGTGACTGCCGCCTTACCACGCGCTACGATGAGCAGTATTTTTCGCAGTCCCTGTACGGCATTATGCACGAGGCCGGCCACGGATTGTACGATCAAGGGCTGCCGCCGGAGCATTTTGGCACGCCGCGGGGACAGTTCGTGTCGCTCGGCATCCATGAATCGCAGTCTCGTCTCTGGGAAAATCACGTGGGCCGCAGCGCGGCGTTCTGGGAACACTGGCATCCCGCGGCCTGCGAACATTTCCCCGAACTGAAGAAGTTTTCGCCGGCGCAAATCACCGCGGCGGTAAATCGCGTCTCGCCTTCGTTCATCCGCGTGGAGGCGGACCAGGTGACGTATGACCTGCACATCCTCCTCCGATTCGAGATCGAAGTGAAACTCATCGAGCGTCAACTGGCCGTTGCGGATGTGCCAGCCTGCTGGAACGAAGAGTTCGAGAAAATGTTTGGGTTGAAAGTGTTGAAAGATGCCGATGGCTGTCTGCAGGACATTCACTGGAGCGGAGGAGCGCTGGGGTATTTTCCGACCTATACGCTGGGCAACCTGAACGCGGCGCAACTCATGCGCCGGGCCGCACTCGACCGGCCAGCTCTGGAGGCGGAACTGGCACGCGGCGAATACGGCACGTTGCGGGAATGGCTGCGCGAAAAAATTCACCGCCAGGGCCTCCGTCACCGGTCCACGGAACTGATGCGACAAATCACCGGCGAACCGACGGGCATCGCCAGCCATCTCGATTATTTGCGAAAAAGATTTGCGGCGGACTGAAAGCGTCGGCGAAAGCCGGGACCCCGCGAAGGCAGTCCGCGTTCATTCCACCGTCGCCAGGGTCATGGCAGACGGACTATGGCCGGAATTCCTTGCGGCGACGGGATTTCATATCGCCAAACCAGAACGGCTCTGTTACAAAGTCTGCGCTCCAGGTTATGGTTCAACAACGCTGGCTCTGCATCATTCCGGTGGCGCTGCTCATGTACACCATCGCGTACATTGACCGCACCAATGTCTCCCTCGCGCTGGACCCGAATATCTCGAAAATGATGAAGGACCTGCTGATGGACGATAAGATGAAGGGTGAAGCGATGGGTATTTTCTTCTATGGCTATTTGCTGCTGCAAATTCCCGGCGGCTGGCTGTCGTCGCACTGGAGCGCGCGGAAGGTCATCAGTTTATGCCTGATTGGCTGGGGCATTTGTGCGATGGGCTGCGGATTCTCCCATACATTCCGGCAGTTTGCAGCGATGCGATTTTTCCTGGGCGTGGCGGAGAGCGCCGTTTTTCCGGCCACCCTGGTCCTGCTGGCGAACTGGTTTTCGCGTTCCGAACGCGCGCGCGCCAATTCCTACTGGCTGCTTTGCCAGCCGCTTGCTGTTGCCGGCTCGGCGCCGATTACCGGCAAACTCCTGGGCGTATATGGATGGCAGCAGATGCTCATTCTGGAAGGAATGCTGCCCTTTATTTTGCTTCCCATCTGGTGGTTCTGCATCCGGGACCATCCGCGCGAAGCC
Organism: Candidatus Acidiferrales bacterium; assembly: GCA_035499615.1. Taxonomy (GTDB): domain Bacteria; phylum Verrucomicrobiota; class Verrucomicrobiia; order Limisphaerales; family UBA11358; genus UBA11358. The sequence goes on from DATJYM010000037.1 coordinate 46,621, forward strand.
AAATGGATTTCATCCGAGGAGAGAAATCATCTCGAAACAATTCTGCAAAGCGAAGCCGCCGAACTGGAACCGGCGCAGGCGATTTCCTGGCTCGAACGGCTCCGGCATTCTTCGTTGCTGGTCATGATTGCGATTTATTTTCTGCACAATTGCGCGGCTTACGGTTGCATGACGTTCTTCACCACCGTGCTGAAGGGCCGCGGGTTCAGCCCGCTGGAATACGGATTTTTATTCGCCGTGCCCTATGCCATGACGGCGGTCGTGATGGTTCTGAATTCGTGGTATTCGGACAAAACGCGCGAACGGCGGGGCCCCGTCGCGGCGGTTTATCTCCTGAGCGGGACCAGCCTTATCCTGAGTGTTTTGCTGAGCCAGCATTTCTGGCTGTCGTATGCGTTCATGTGTCTGGCCATCCCCGGCCCGTTCGCGGCCATGGCGCCGTTCTGGGCTATTCCGAGCGAAACCCTGCCGCGCAACGCCGTCGGCGTGGTCTTTGGGATCGTCAACGCCTTCGGCAATCTGGGCGGTTTCGCCGGGCCGTATATCATTGGCGCATTATCGGACCAATACCACAGCACGGCGATTGCCTTCAACCTCATCGGTGCTGGCATGTTGGTTTGCGCAGGGCTGGCGTTTTTGTTGCCGAAGGCAAAGGAACAAACCACCATGAACGGGCGCCCCTCGGCGACGTAGCGGCGGCTCGGCAGAGCGCCGCCAACGTTGGATATTGAAGAGTGCGGCTTTCTGCCGAAAGCCGCTGCGCCAACTTTGAAGTCTCATTTATGAGAATCTGCCGGTTTAAAAACGGGCAAGGCCAGATCCGGACAGGATTGGTTGTGGACGATTTCACGCTATGGGATTTGACGCCGGCCGGCATCACCCACCTGCAGCCCCTGCTGGAAAGCGGCGACGCGCCGGCGCGACTCAACCGGATTGAGAAACAAAACCTGCCGCGCGTTGCGTTGTCGGAAGTTCAATTGTGCGCTCCGGTGGAACGGCAGGAGATCTGGGCGGCCGGTGTCACGTATCTGCGCAGCAAGACGGCGCGCATGGAGGAATCGGACTTCAGCGCCACCGCCTACGACCGGGTCTATGCGGCGGAACGACCCGAACTGTTTTTCAAATCCCTGGCGGAAAAAGTTGTGGCCACGGGGGAGCCGGTAGGCATCCGCGGCGACGCGCGGTGGAACGTGCCGGAACCGGAACTGGCACTGGTGCTGAATTCGCGCGGCACCGTCGTCGGTTACACCATCGGCAACGACATGAGTTCGCGCGATATCGAAGGCGAGAACCTGCTGTACCTGCCGCAGGCGAAGATTTACAGCCATTCCTGCGCGTTGGGTCCCTGGATTCAGGTCGATGCGACCGAGGCGGCGGCGCGCGAATGGAAAATCAAAATTGAAATCCGGCGGAACGGAGAAAATGTGTTCGCCGGCGAAACGTGGGTCGGCCAGATCAAACGCCGGTTCGAAGAGTTGGCCCGCTTTCTTTTCCGCAGCCAGTCCTTTCCCCACGGCGCGGTGCTGTTGACGGGAACTGGCGTGGTGCCGCCCGACACCTTCAGCTTGCAGGAACGAGACGAGATCGGCATTGAAATCACCGGAATCGGCTGGCTCCGCAACCCGGTGGTGTTAGTTTGACGCCGCCATGAATCTGCACGGCCGGAATTTTATCGGTGATCAACTCAGTCCCGCTTCGGGGGAAACATTTTATGCGGCAGGCCCGCTCGATCGCCGCCGATTGGAACCCGCGTTCCATGCCGCGACGGAAGGGGAGGTCAACGCTGTCCTGGCCGCGGCCGAGAGCGCCGTTGATGGTTACCGCGAAACCACGGGCGAAAGACGTGGGGCTTTTCTCGAGCGGATGGCCGACGAAATTATGGCGCTGGGCGACGAGCTGATCGCCCGGGCGCACCTCGAAACCGGTCTCCCGGAGACCCGCCTGATCGGTGAGCGGGCGCGCACTGTCAATCAACTCAGGCTTTTTGCCCAGGTTGTCCGCGAAGGCTCGTGGGTGGATGCCCGCATTGACACAGCCATTCCCGACCGACAGCCGGCGCCCCGACCGGATTTGCGCCGAATGCTGGTGCCTATTGGGCCGGCGATTGTCTTCGGGGCAAGCAATTTTCCGTTTGCGTATTCGGTTGCCGGCGGCGACACCGCCTCGGCGTTGGCCGCGGGCAACCCGGTCGTCGTCAAGGCGCACGAACGGCATCCGGGCACGTCCGAATTGACGGCGGTTGCCATCCGGCGCGCGGTCGAAGCATGCCATCTCCCGGCCGGAGTTTTTTCGATGTTGCATGGCCTGGGCAAGTCCGTCGGCCTGGCATTGGTACGACATCCATTCACCCGCGCGGTCGGTTTCACCGGATCGCGCACGGCGGGACGCGCTTTGTTTGACGCGGCGGCGGCGCGACCGGACCCCATTCCGGTCTTCGCCGAAATGAGCAGCCTGAACCCGGTTTTCATCCTGCCAGAAGCGTTAAAGGAGCGGGGGGCTGAGATTGCCGAAGGTTTGAAAAATTCGGTGACGCTGGGCGCCGGCCAATTCTGCACTAAACCCGGCCTGGTGTTTGGCTTGCAGGGTGTGGAGTTCGAGCAATTCCAACAAGCGCTGGCGCAGTTGCTGAAGACCGTGGAACCGGTCACCATGCTGCACGCCGGGATTTGCGATGCTTACCACGAAGGGCTGACGCGTGTTTCCCGCACGAACGGCGTGAAGCTGTTCGCCCGCTCGGAGAAGAATTCCGATGCCGGGAAAACCCAGGCAGAATCCGTGTTGGTCTCCACCGACGCCAGGACGTTTCGGAGCAATCCCGAGCTGGCCGGGGAGGTTTTCGGACCGTTTTCGATTTTAATTTCCGCGCCAACCCTCGCGGAAGTGGAGGACCTGGCGCAACACCTCGAAGGCCAGTTGACCGCCACCGTGCATGGGACACCGGGTGATTTTCAAAAGGCGGGCAAACTGCTGCGGCTGCTCGAACGCAAAGCGGGCCGGCTGATTCTCAACGGTTTTCCGACGGGGGTCGAAGTCTGTCCTGCCATGAATCACGGCGGCCCTTACCCGGCCACGACCGACGTGCGTTTTACGTCGGTAGGCACCGCGGCGATTTATCGTTTTGCCCGGCCTGTTTGTTACCAGGATTTTCCGGCGGCCCTGTTGCCGGCGGAGCTCCGGGACGGGAATCCATTGGCTATCCGGCGGTTGTTGAACGGAAAACCGACTCAAGATGCCGTCAGTGGGTAATCCGAAGATTACGCCGGGATAAAATTTCCCCGTCCATGCTCTTCAGTCAATGCTGGGTGCTTTCGGGCCAGTCATCCGTGCGGAAAGGCACAGCGGGCAGTCCAGCCCCGTTGTAGAGCGTGGCCAGCGGATTGGCCTGCCACGCGTAGCGGGCCGCGACCGGCTCGGGCACCTCAGGCGACGTTACCACGACCGAGTCACCTTCGATCCCGGCTTCGGCCCAGTGCCATTTGCGATCTTTCCCCGCGACGGAGAACTCCCCCAGTTTGCCACCTTTTACGACCAATCCGCCGTCGGCGTGGGTGAAGTTGAGTTTCAACGCGCCGGGCAGGTGCTTCAAGGAGGCATAAGTGGGTCCCCGATAAGGAATCTTTTCGCCGTAGGTTTGAGCCAACGCACAATAGGCCAGGCGATCACCCACCGGGACCTTGTTTTTCGGGTGAATATTGTCGGCGTCGCCCGTGTCCACCGTCGTCGCCAGCGCGCAATCGTGGACTTTTTCAGCAGTCAACGCCTGCGCCTCGCGCAATTCGGCCCAGCCATCGGTACCCGGCTGGTTGCGACGTTCCATAAAAGCGGGTAGGCCAACAATGTAAAATGGAAGATCGCCCTGGCCAAACAGTTCCCGCCAGTTGTCAATCATGGCCGGAAGTAATGTGCGGTACCGGTAGGCTTGCGTAAAGTTTGCCTCGCCCTGGTACCAGATCGCTCCTTTGATGGCCAGCGGAGCCACCGGGTCGATCATTCCCAGATAAAGCACGGCGGGCATGGTTGGATAATTCTCAAAATCCAGCGGCATCGGGTGGGGCGGCTGGGCGTTGAAACTGAGTTTACCTTTCCATTCGCCGGCGAGCGGAATCACCGTGTCGCCCACCACCAGACGCATCTCGTCGGGCTTGGACAGAAAACCATCCTTTGATTTCAACTTGAAAATACTGAGCGCCACCAGATTTGTGCCGGGCTTTAAGTCCTCTCGCGGAACATCATAATCCCGATTATGTTCCACCCAGGAACTGATTCCAACCTGGTGACCATTGATGTAAGAGGCATCCATTTTTTCAACCCATCCGAGGTGAAGGGAGGCCTGGCCGGAGGGTAACGGGTCGGGCAGAACGATTTCCTTGCGGAACCAGCAGACGCAGGGGACATCAGCCAAGCCCATTTCCGGGAAGGCACCGGGAATTTGAACGGCTTGCCAATCGGAAACATTCAAGTCGGGGGCCGCCCACGTCTGCCCTTTCAGACCGTCGTCATATTGATGAAGCCAATGCATGAGAAAACTGCCGTACGCGGGCGCACCTTCGGCGCCCAGACGGGCTATGGCATCCAATTTTTGGTCGTTGCCGCCTACTTGGTGCAGCGTTTTGGGACTCATCCAACTCTCGACCAGGCTGCCACCGACGCAATCTTCAATCAAACCAACCGGCACATGGATGTCCTGCTGGAGTCGGCGTCCAAAGAAGTAGGCAACCGCTGAAAATCCGCCCCAGCCGCCGTCGCCGATGGTTTGCGGCGAGCAAATTTTCCAGGTGCCGTCCGGAACGTTCGCGGGGGAATAGGAAACGTTGTGGTTCACCAGGAAAAGCCGGATTTCCGGATGGTTCGCCTCTTTGATTTCTTCCGCGGCATTATTCACCTGGCCGATGCCCAATTCCATGTTGGATTGGCCACCGCATAACCAGACGTCACCCACCAGAACTTCATGAAATTCGACGGTCTGCTCCGGTCCGGTGATTTTAAGCGTGTACGGCCCGCCGGGTGGCGGCGGTTGAATCTCCGCCTGCCAACGCCCGTCGGCGTCTGTTACGGCCTTTGCCGTATGCCCGGCGATTTCCACCTGGATGACTTCCCCGGGTTTCGCCCAGCCCCAGATCGGATCCTCTTTTCCGCGCTGGAGCACCATGTTATCGCTGAACATCGGGCTGACGAACGGCAGGGCCGAAGTGTCAGCAGCCGCGGCAGTGAGCAGTGTGGCAAAAACCCAAAAACAAAGGCCAAAGCGCTTGAGTTGCATGCGCTGATGATGAGTATTTTGCAACATCCGACAATCTTTTTTAGGGATGCGCCTCGAGCAATAATTTATTTTATTGTTTTATACCCCGGACTCATAGTCGCGTCATAAACCGCGAAATCTGGCTCAAGTTTTCTTTCCTGATCAATCTGGTTCTGGCGGCCGTTATTGGAATGCTGGTCGCAAGGATACCCGGACCGCCCCCGTTGCCGGTTGCGAGCGATAGGGCGAGCGCTGTCCCAACCCGGGCCAACGGGGGTTTTACCAGCCCGCCGAATCCACCTCCGGTTTTTGAGTCCGGGGTGGGGATTGGCGGAATTGGATTGGCGATTTGCGGGCTGCGGGTGTTCCCGACAATGCGATTGCGGGGCTGGTGGTCTCCCAATTTGAGGAGAACTGGCAGAAGCGGGTGGACGATCTGCAAAAGGAAATCGACAACGGCGCCAACGCCCCGACGACCACTCCGCCGGTCCACACCCCACCGGCGTCCTGAGCCGGTCGGAAATCACCAGGGCGGTGTCGTGCCGGTTTACTGGCGGCGACACACCCGCAGCCCCTGATCGGACCCCTTGCCACTCGCTTCGAAGTTTCCCCGGAAGGACGGCGCGCAGCAGAAGGCGTCGCCGATCCAACCGCCGCCCTTCCAAACCCGGCCCGTCTCACTGGAACTCTCTTTAGGGCCAGTTCCATTACTATCCAAGTCTCCGTACCAGTCCCAGCACCATTCCCTGACATTGCCGGACATATCATAAAGCCCCAGTTCGTTGGGTTCCTTGTTGCCGACAGAGTGTGTTTTATCATGGTTTGCTTCGATCACCGACCAGAACCAATATCCGGTTAAGCTTGTGTCCCCGGCATTTCTCCAGTACCAGGCAACCTTATCCACCTCGTCGCCTCCGCTGTAAGTATAATTGCTGCTCTTCTGACCTCCACCGGCAGCATATTCCCACTCTGCTTCCGTCGGTAACCGGTAACCATCGGCTCCCGCATTGATCGTTACCGTCCATTTGATGTCATCGACGACCGTCTGGTTGTTCGGGTCCTGGTTGTTCTTGTCGAT
>DATJYM010000038.1:0-23961 GCA_035499615.1 Candidatus Acidiferrales bacterium
GCCAACTGGCAATTGGTTCATTTGTACGCTCCCCGGAGCGAAGTAAAAGACTCGGCGATGCCACCGTTCCGTTATCTTTTCCAGGTCAAAAGAATTGGCAAGGAACCTTCGCCGGACGCCTTGATTTTCCCGAAAGGATTCGTACCGCCCGACGGTTACGAAGTGCTGCCGACACCGGAAGCGCAGGAATTGGCGGCTTATTTATTGAGCCTGCACGCGGATGTTCCGCTGCACGATGCGCCCTTTACCCAGTCAGCCGTTTCCAGACCATGAATGACGATTTGAAATCCAGAACTTCCCCGTCGCCCGACGCCGAACCGGCGGTTTCGCGTTCGACGGTGCCAATCTGGATTATCGTGTTGACGTTGATGTTGTTGTTTTTGGGCATGGTTTACTTTGATCACCACGGAGGCTGGTTCAATCCCCAAGTCTATGGTCCGTATGCTTCAGCCGATGAACTGGAATCGTATCAGCCGAAATCCGGTGCGGCGGCAGTCCTGGCACTCGGCAAACAGAAGTACGAACAAAATTGCGGTATTTGCCACGGGGTTGACGGTCTGGGTAAAGCCGCCCAGGCGCCGCCGTTGGCCGGCTCCGAATGGGTCAATGCCAAGGGTTTTAACCGCCTCATCCGCATTCCGCTCAGCGGCCTCAACGGGCCAATTGTTGTGAAAGGCGAGACCATGACCTTTGGCAGCGGGATGGTCGGTATTGGGCAGGCTATGTCCGATGACGACCTGGCTGCCGTGCTGAGCTACATCCGCAGCGCCTGGGGCAACAAGGCCGGTCCGGTGACGGCTGACGATGTGAAATCCGTCCGCACCGGGCTGGGCGCGCGTCCGCAACCGTTAACCGTTGAAACATTAAAGGCGCTGCCGGAATAAATTTTCCGGGAGCGTCGGCATCTTGCCGGCGGGTTGGGAATCCCAATCGTAAGGCTGCCGGCAACAAGGCAGGTGCTGCCGGAGTACCTGCCCGACTTTATTTGCCGTCGAGCAGTCTGGTTTTTTGGGTTTGATACTCCGCGTCGGTAATCGCCCCGGCCGCCTTGGCCCTCTGTAAATCAATCAACTGCTGGCCGAGCGTGGGCTGTTCGATTTTGGTGGTGCTGCCGCCGCCAAGATGCGTCTCGCAGCCGGCAAGAAGTACCACGGCTAACATGCCTGCTAGAACGGGAATGACCAGTGTTTTCATGAGATTTCAGTGAGTGAACGATTCAAACATGCCCGCCTCGGCGTCGCTCGACAAGCGCGAAGTTGGGAGCCACGACCATTGTCTTCGCTCCGATACTCCGGCAGGGCAGGTCGCTGTCCCGCCGCCGAATCACAACTCGGATCCATCCTCTGTCTTCCATCCTCGCTCCCCGAGCCAAGCTTGCTGCCGGTCAGCGTCATTCAAACTTCACCTGAACTTCAAATGTCTGGTCGTCCAGCTTGCGATACCAGATTTGTCCTTCGTAAAAGTAAGTGAGGAGCCGGAAACGCAGCCAGCGACCGGTTAAATCATCGGCGGCAGAAGTGAATACCTTCCCGATGTTGGCGCTTGAGGTCATCATCGCCGGCGGGGGTGTGGTGAAAAGGCGTGTGGCATCCGTGCCCGGCAGATCCTTCTCGACCGTCTCAAATCCCAGAGTGGTCCGATGGGCGGCAAACGTAACCGAGCGGCGCTCCTGCAAAATAGAGAACCGCTCTTTCGCAGACATATTCTCAAATGCAATGCTCACCGTGTGAGGGGCGGACGACGCCTGACGGCCAAAGCTGCCTGCCTCAACATGGCTCGACAAGAGTAAAGTTGGGAGGCATGGCCATCCGTCTTCTGTGTCCGGTCCCAACTCAGTCCCGGTCGGGCCGCCCTCAGGTGGCATTCGCCATGCTGTTAGCTGCGGATTTCACTGTCCTTGGCAGGTTGGAGATTGCTGAGACCGGTTGAACCTGTTATTGGGTTTTTGTTTGTGGTGTTTCCGCGCCCGCTCCGGAATGTACTCTTTTGACTGGTCCAGGATTTTCTCGCGTCCCGCTCGTGCGGGCGACTTGCCCATTGCTTCCGAAGAGACGCAACCTGCGGCGGCCGGCCATTGGGCGGGATCCCGGAGTTGGCTGCCCGCCGTGAGCCGAACGGTTCTGGCACTGGGCTGGACCAGCCTTTTGACCGACATCTCCTCCGAAATGGTCGCCAGCATCCTCCCGATTTATCTCGTGCTCCAATTGAGGATGGGCCCGCTTGCGTTTGGAGTCGTGGATGGACTTTATCAGGGTGCTGCCGCGCTGGTCCGGGTGGCGGGGGGCGTGCTGGCTGACCGCTGGCGCCGGCACAAGGAAATGGCTGCGTTTGGTTACGGCCTTTCCGCGGTATGTCGCCTTTTGATTCCCGCAGTCGGCGCTGCCTGGGGGATGATCGCCGCCGTCGTCACCCTGGACCGCATCGGCAAGGGCATTCGCACCGCTCCGCGCGACGCCCTGATTTCGCAGCGCAGTTCCGAGCCGGCACTGGCCACGGCGTTTGGCGTGCATCGCGCCATGGATGCCGTCGGAGCCATGCTCGGACCGGTTTTCGCCTTCGTGGTGCTCACCTCCATGTCGGGGGATTTCAACGTGTTGTTTGTCACCAGTTTTGGCGTGGCCGTTATTGGGCTCGGTGCCATCCTGCTGTTTGTTCCGCGATTGGTGCCGGGTGAAAGGCGGGTAACATCGACACCCGTCTCGCTGGTGACCGCTGCCCGACTGCTGGGCGGGGCCAGATTTCGCGCACTGGTCTTCGCCGCAGTAGTATTGGGGTTGGCCACCATCAGCGACAGTTTTGTTTACCTCATCCTGCAACAGCGGTTTGATGTGCCGCTCTCCACTTTTCCACTGCTCTACGTGGGCACCTCCCTGTTCACCGCGGCCTGTGCCATCCCTTGCGGCCGGCTGGCTGACCGTTTCGGTCGGGCGCGAGTGTTGCTGGGCGGCTACGGGGCCCTGGTGCTCGTGTACGTGGCTTTGCTCCTGCCCGGTTGGGGCGGATACCTGTTGCTGTTGGCGGTAATGGTGTTGCTGGGCATCTATTACGCAGCTACCGATGGCGTGCTGACGGCCATGGCTGCCGCGGCCCTGCCCGTGCCTCACGTCGGGAGCGGCCTCGCCGTTTTGGTTACGGCCGCCAATTTAGCGCGGTTTGCGGCCTCAGTCGTATTCGGGTTCCTTTGGTCGCGTAACGGCACCGGTTCAGCAACAGTCTGTTATCTGGCGGCACTGCTGGTGGGAATGGCCGCCGTTGTTCCAGCCTTAACCCGTACCCAACCACGTGCCAACTGAGCCTTCCACAAACCCCTCGCCCGATGCGCCGTCCAATCGCCGGAACTGGCTGGCATTCGTGGTCCTGTGCATCATTACCGTCGCGGGCGTCGCGGCTTATGCCTTCTACTCGCGAGGCAAAGCGCGGGAACGGGAGGCCTTGGCCGTGACCGCCGCTCCGGCAGGCGTGGGGCAGTTCGCGGAAACCCTGCGGCCACCCTGCTTATTGTTCCGCAACACCGCCCTGGGACCTTCCTACGGCAAATTGTCGGTCGCGCCGCTGAACACGCCGGATGGCGTTCGTTATCCGACCGGTCTGGACTGTGAGCGGGTATATGCCACGCGTGAATCCGGGCTGTGTCTCCAGGCCATCCGCAACGCCTTTCCCATCTTTAAAGCAGTCAGCTTCGGCGAGCGGTTCCAGGTCTTGCACACATTCAACTTGAAAGGCGGGCCCAGTCGAGCGCGGGTTTCGCGCGACGGCCACTGGGGGGCGGTCACGGTATTTCTTGCCGGTCATGGCTATGCTTCCATCGGTTTCGCCACCCAGACGATACTGTATGACTTGCGTTCCGCGACGACGATGGGAGACCTGGAACAGTTCTCGGTTGTGAAAGACGGCCGGCCATTCAAGGCCGCGGACTTCAATTTTTGGGGAGTCACTTTCGAGCCAGAAGGCGACGGGTTTTATGCAACGCTGGCCTCGGGTGGCGTTTACTATCTCATTGAGGGGCATATCTCGAGCCGCCAAGTGCGCGTACTTCGCCAGGGGGTGGAATGTCCGTCGCTTTCGCCTGATGGCCGCCGCCTGGTATTCAAGTCGCGGAGGCACGACCGCGGGCCGGTTCATTGGGAACTTCATGTATTGGACTTGAAAACACAGCAGGAAACAACAGTCAACGAGCCGCGCAGTGTGGATGATCAGGCGGAATGGCTCGACGCGGATCATGTACTGTATGGGCTGGGGCGAAATATCGAGGGAAGCGGCACTTGGGATATTTGGGTCGCGCGGTCAGACGGGACGGGTACACCTGCTGTGTTTGTCCACAACGCGTTATCCCCATGCGTGGTCCGGCCCTGAACTGCTCAACCGAAAACCTGCCTTTTCGCACCAACTTGACCCGCCAACGTGGAGTGAAGAGGGTGCATGTGGTGAACGACCAAATCAGAGGAATTTTACTGGATTGTAGCCATTTCATGCGACTGTAAAAAATGGTTCTTCAGTGTTAAACTTTTCAGAATTAAACCACTATCAACGATTTCTTTGACCAAACAAGAAATCAGAGCGTGTTATTATGAAAATCAAATCTCTGACGAAATGGCTGGCGGCCGTGCTGGCCGTGGCGGGCGGATTGGTGCTGGCCAGCTGGGCGCAGGCTCAAGACATTTACTATTTCGATAATTTCGATCCGCCCTGGTCGCCCCACAGTTCACTGTACCCGAATTGGAACAGCTACCTGACCAACACTGCGGCTGTGAACTTTAATGCGATTTACAACGGGAACGATGCGACATCCGGCATGGAAGTGACGTCAACGATTGGTGGTTATGGCAGCGGTTATGCGGACCTGAACAGCGGCACGGGTGTTACCTTTGCCAACGGCAATGTTGCGCTCGCCACCAACGACACGACTTGCATCCTGACTTTTACCGTCAATCCGACCCCAAGCATGGCGGCCTCAGGGTCATCGTTTTATACCAATTACAACTGGATTGGATTAGTGTTTATATTAAATCTCGACAGCGGCATATACACGCTCGCCAATAACCCGCCCGGCAATAATTACAGCGGATGGAATAATCCGGGGAATCCATCCAATTACCAGTGGAACGGCAGCAACGTCACCGTCACGTTCAATTTGTCATCTCTGAACAAATTTTCGGCCTACACGCAGGGTGGAACAAATCACTTTTACGGCTGCAACATCGGCATTGATCCAGCGGCCATATTTAATGATCCTAACGGGAGTTCCGGATTTCCTCCTTACGATATTACGTTCAACTCCATCAACTTCGCTTCGGGCGTAATGCCGCCGCCGAACCTTTCTATCAGTCATCTCGGCACGAATGTTATCGTCTCCTGGCCCGCCAGCGGCACCTACACCTTGCTGCAGAGCGCCAATATGGCGAAATTCAGTTGGTCGCCCTGGGGGTTTCCACCCAGCTCGAATAACGGCAGTTTCAGCATCACCATCCCGGCGCCCACCAACACCTTGTTTTTCCGCCTGAGCAACCCATAGCGGTGAATGGCGCTTGATGGTGGCGGCGACTCGTCTCATCGAAATGTAACGGAGACAGAAGCTGATAGGCATGGCCGTTTGGGACTCGCGGAACTGGTCTCTCCGAAGTTTCGCGTTTTTGGTGACCACGGTTCGCATCAGCGAACAGCCTTTTTGGGGAGTCCATCTGCGTCGGGCCTGGGAAGTCAATTTCGGGCTTACCCTACGGCATGCATCCGTGTTTATCCGTCGTTAAATCCGGCAATGTTCAAATGGAGATGACGATTTTTCCAAAATGCCTGCCACTTTGCTGATAGCGATAGGCCCCGGGCGCGTCGGTAAATTCGAAGACCCTGTCGATCACGGGTTTGGTGCGGTGCAACGCGACGGCGCGATTCAGGGCTTCGAACATCGCGCGGCTGCCCACGTAAATGCCGCGCACCACGACCAGTTTTCGGATGATTTCCGCGAGCGGCACCTCGCCGGTGAAGCCGCTGACGCCACCCACGAGATGCACCTGACCGCCCGGCCGCACCGAACGCAGCGATTTGACGAGAGTTCCCGCGCCACCCACTTCAACCACCTGGTCCACGCCAGCCTCGCTGGTCAGGTGAAAAGCTTCCATTTCCCATTCCGGGGTGGAGCGGTAATTGATGGTTTCATCCGCGCCGAGTGTTTTGGCCCGCGCCAGCTTCTCATCGCTGCTGGAAGTGACGATGACGCGCGCGCCGTGCATTTTGGCGAATTGCAGGGCAAAGATGGAAACGCCGCCCGTGCCGAGCAGGAGAACGGTTTCATTTGCAGAAACATTCCCACGGATGACCAATGCGTGCCAGGCGGTGAGCGCGGCGCAGGGCAGGGTAGCGGCATCCTCGAAGCCAAGGTGCGGCGGAATGGGGACCACGCCGTCTTCGGAAAGAGCCACGTATTCGGCCAACATGCCATTCAGCGCGCCGCCAAGGGCGGTCCTGGCCATCTCACCCTGGAAAGGTCCGGCCTGCCAGCCTTGGAAGAATGTGCCAGCCACGCGTTCGCCCGTCTTCCAGCGCGTCACGCCTTCGCCCACGGCGACAATTTCGCCGGCGCCATCCGAAAGCGGGATGAGCGGCAAGGCGAGCTTGCCGTATCGGCCGTCGGAAACCAAAAGATCGCGGTAGTTGAGCGAAGCGGCACGGACCTGCACAAGCACCTGGCCTCGGGCTGGCTTGGGTTCGGGGAGTTCCACGAGACGCAGCGCATCGGGTCCGTTCAGGGCAGTGAGTTGATAGGCTTTCATATCCATTAAGAAATTGCCGACCAAAGCTGCACCCCAATTGGCGGAAGTCAAGAAGCAGCGGCAACAGGTGCTGGTACGTTTTGCGACTTTCGGTGGGGCGAGCGTCCTCGCGAGCCGGCTCGTCAGAGGCCTCGCCCCACCAAAACGTACCACTACCCGGCAACAACAAGGCAGAGTCAGTGGAAGCTTGAGAGATGGAGGCTGAAAGGAAATCCGTGTCCATCCGTGATTCAAGCCCGTTTCCCCATGCTTTGAATCTGGTCCATCGCCCAACGGGCGTGTTCGGCAATCAATGGTTCGAAATCCCGGGCGGCCTTTTGCAAATGGGGCAGGGCGGAGGCATCGCCGATATTGCCCAAGGCGACGCAGACATTGCGCAACAGGCCACGACGTTTCGCTCGCAGAACAGGCGTGCCGGCAAAACGAGATTTAAACCTTGAGTCATCCAGTTGCAGCAATTGAATCAAATCCGGTGAGTCCAAGTCCGGGCGCGAATAAGATTTCATCAAACTGGCCTCGTGCGCGAAACGGTTCCACGGGCACACGGCCAGACAATCGTCACAACCGAAAATGCGATTGCCGATGGCCGGGCGCAGTTCGATGGGGATGGCGCCTTTCAGTTCAATGGTGAGGTAGGAAATACAACGGCGGGCATCGAGTCGGAATGGCGCGGTGATGGCGTTGGTGGGGCAGGCGGCGAGGCAGCGGGTGCATTTGCCGCAATGATTTTTCTCCGGCGCGTCCGGTTCCAAATCCAGGGTGGTGATGATTTCTGCCAGCAGGAACCAGTTGCCGAATTTCCGGCTGATGACATTGGTGTGCTTGCCGACAAAGCCCAGTCCGGCGCGCTGGGCGAAGTCACGCTCCAGCAACGGCCCGATGTCCACGTACCACAGCGAGCGCGTTTTCGCATCACCGAGTTGATTCACGAATGCAGCCAATTCTTTCAGGCGTTCGCCAAGGACGTGGTGGTAATCGGCAAAACGGGCGTAACGGCTGATTATTCCTGTGGCCGTAGCCGGCGTGGGAAGGCTCTGTTCAATCGCCTTTTTTTCAGTCAGAGCCTCCTCACGTCGACGGCTGCGGGAGATCTCATAACTCGCTGCCAACACAATGATGCTTTTGGCGCCGGTTAGAACTTTTTGAGGTTCGATCCGTTTGGCCGCGGTGCGTTCGAGCCAGGCCATTTCACCGTGGCGCTTTTCGGCGAGCCAATCCCGAAATTGATCTGCGCTTGCCGGTGTGGCGGCGCTGGTGAACCGGCAATCGTCGAACCCCAATTCCAATGCCCGGCGCCGGATGGTCTCCTTCATGACCGGCCGGATTGGGCAGACTTGAACTGGTGCACGACCTGTTGCGCGGCTTCACGGATGGAACGAAGGTCGGTATTGATCAGCACGTCGGCCTGGCGGTAGAAGGGTTCGCGGGCGGCCAGCAGTTCGCGGATTTTCAACTCCGGATTCGAATCGCGCAGCAAGGGCCGATGGGTCTGGTTGCGTACCCGCTCCAGGATTTTTTCCGGTGAGGCCCAAAGACACACGATCAGGGAATGTGTTTTGAGGCTGACAAGGTTCAGTGAATTGGCAGGCAGACCGCCACCCGTCGCGATGACGGTGCGTTTGCGGGCGGCCAGATCGGAGACGACTTGCTGTTCCAGTTTGCGGAATGCCGGTTCGCCGTCCTTTTCAAAAATATCCGAAATCGTCCGGCCGGTGCGCGATTGAATCAAGTCATCGGTGTCGAGATAATCGAAATGCAACTGCTCGGCCGTGAGCCGCCCCACGGAGGTTTTGCCGGTGCCCATGAAACCGATGAGGGCGAGATTGACAAGGCGCCGCGTGTTGTTCACGGCCATGGATTAGCGGATTTGCCCGCCCGGCGCACGCCGATAATTGGCGGGGCGAGGCTGCCGGCGAGCCGCCACCTTGCCATCGAGTCGGCTCGCGAGAACGTTCGTGGCACCGGAACAGGCTTCCCTCGACAGGTTTGCCGGCAACGATTAGATTTTTCGTGTGAAATTGCCACCGCTGATTCTCGCTTCCGCGTCGCCAAGGCGCGCGGAGTTGTTGAAACAGTTGAATTGGGATTTCCAAATTGTCCCCAGCGACGCCCGGGAAATTTTCGACAAACAATTGTCGCCCCTGGAACTGTGCCAGCTCAATGCGCATCTCAAGGCACGCGCCGTTGCCAAGAAATATCCTGATGCGCTGGTGCTCGGCGCGGATACGCTGGTGTTTCTCGAAGGAGAAATCCTGGGCAAGCCGGTCGATTTTGCCGAGGCGCGGCGGATGCTGGGCCGATTACAGGGCCGGACGCATCAGGTTGTGACCGGCGTCAGCTTGATTCATTTTCGCGCGCTGCGCGAGCGGACTTTTGCCGCCAGCACCGATGTCAGGTTTCATCCGCTTACCGTCGAACAAATCAACATTTACCTTTCCAAAATGAACCCGCTGGACAAGGCGGGCGCCTACGCCATCCAGGAACATGGTGACACGATAGTCTCGGAGATTTCCGGTTCGTTCAGCAACGTGGTGGGTTTGCCGCTGGAAATGTTAAAGGAGGAAATTCGCGGATGGGAACAGCGTTGACGGAGCCGCGCCGAATGTACGAGCGGCTTTGGCGCAAATCGGGTGGGCTGCTGAAATCGGGCCGGATACCGGTTGATCCTTGGTTGAGGGACAAAGCCGGTGACGATCGGCGAGGCGTCACGCTGGTGGCGCGGCCGGACGCGGGCGTGCGGAAAAAGGTGGCGATTTTTTCCAGGGCAGCCACCGGCATTTGTCCCCGGCAGTATTTTTACAAGCCATCGGAGTTGCACGTGACGGTAATGGCGATTATTTCCGGCTCGGAATCATGGCGATGCGAAATCCCCCGGTTGCCGGCCTGCCGGGAGGTCCTGGACAGGGTGCTGAAAAATTGCAATCCGTTCCGGGTTTATTTTCGCGGCGTTACGGTTTCGCCGGACGCGGTGATGATCCAGGGATTCCCGGCGGATGGCACCTTGTCCCGGTTGCGTGATGAGCTAAGGGACGCCTTTGGGAAGGCGGGTCTCGGCGGGAATTTGGATCGCCGCTACAAAACGGTCACGGCGCACTTGACGGTAATGCGGTTTTCCGAACCCGAAGCGGACTGGCAGCCGCTGTTTGATTTTCTTCAGGCGAACCGGGAAACCGATTTTGGTGAGACGCGCTTCCAGTCGCTGCAACTGATATGGAGCGACTGGTATGCTTCCGCCGGCTTGGTGCGCGTTCTGCAGAAGTATCCGTTGAAGGATTAAGCCCGGGGTTTGACGGCAGCCGATAATTCCTGCCAGAGCAGCGCACTCATCCGTTGGCCGTTTTCAAAGCAGTCCAGGTCGAACTTCTCGTTTGGCGAATGCGCGTTGTCGTCCGGCAGACCGAGGCCGAGCAGCAAAGTGTCGGCGCCGAGAACTTTTTTGAAGTCGTTCACAATGGGGATGGAACCACCTTCACGCAGCAACACCGGCTCACGGTGAAACGCCTCGCGCAACGCGCGCAACGCTGCCTGCGCCTCCGGGCTTTTCGGTGAAACGAGATACGCTTCCGCACCGTGACCGGCCTTAATTTCCAGCCGCACGGTAGGCGGGCAGATCCTCTTGAGATAATCGCAAACCACTTTGCGGATGCGCGCCGGTCTTTGGTTCGGCACCAGACGGCAGGTGATTTTGGCACTGGCCCAGGCGGGCACAATGGTTTTGCTGCCGGCGCCCTGATAGCCGCTGGTGAGTCCGTTGATTTCGAACGTCGGCCGCGCGCTGCGCTGTTCCGTGGGTGTAAAACCGCGCTCGCCGAACAGCTTTTTCACGCCGACCAGTTTCTGAAGTTCCCGGTCGGCAGTGGGCAGGCGCTTAAACTGCTTCCGTTCGAAGGCGGAAAGGGCTGCGACGCCGTCGTAAAATCCAGGGATGGCAACGCGGCCATTGAAGTCGCGCAATTTGGCGAGCAACTGGCTCAACGCCATCGCCGGGTTGTCCACTGCACCGCCGAAAATGCCCGAATGCAAATCGCGCGACGGACCATGCACCGTGATTTCAAAGGCGATGATACCGCGCAATGAGCAGGTGAGCGCCGGATGATCGGCATCGGGCATGCCGGTGTCGGAGACAACCACGGCATCGCATTTCAATTCGTTTCGGTGCGACTTGAGAAATTTTGCCAGGTTCGCGCTGCCGACTTCCTCCTCGCCTTCGATGACGAAGGTGAGGTTGCAGGGCAGGGGAGTACCGGTTTTGAGATAGGCCTCAACCGCTTTAAGATGTGCGAAGTGCTGGCCCTTGTTGTCGGTCGAACCCCTGGCAAAAAGTGAGCGGCCCTGGAGGCGCGGCTCGAAGGGAGGCGCTTTCCAGAGCTCCAACGGGTCCGGTGGTTGGACATCGTAATGGCCATAGACGATGAAGTGAGGCCGCCGGTGGGGCGAGCGCCCTCGCGCGCTGTGCGACTCGTCAGCAGCCTCACCCTGCCGCGTTTTGGCGACGACGATGGGATGGCCCTGGGTCGGGCACACACGCGCCTCGAGGCCGATGCGGCGGCAGTGTTTGACCAGCCAATCGGCACAGGCGCGCAAATCGTTTTTATGCTGGGGTTGGGCGGAGACGCTGGGAAGGCGAAGGTAATCGCATAACTCGGCCACAAAACGGGCCTGTTGTTGTTTCAAGTAATCGAGCACCAATTGCATGGCGCCTAGCTAAACGATGAATGGTGCGGTTGCCAAGCAGAACCCGAATAAAAAACGCGCTGCCTCGGACGCCATCAGCCTACGCGGTGTCGAGCGCGGGATCCGGTTCGAGTCAGCATTGGAGAGTCAGTGACCCAAGGAGGTGGAATTGGTCAGGATAATTATGGCGGATATGATGGCGGCGACGCCAAGACCCACCCACAGCGCGGTAATGAGGGTTCTCATTTCGCGTCTTTGGCGATAAGGCTGCCATCGTGGGAACAGCCATTTTGCCAACCGGTCAATTATCATTTTGGTCCTGTTTCCCCGCTCACGGCCACTGTTTTATCCATTCCTTTCTTCATATTCCTGGCGAAGGCAAATAAACAGTCTTAAATGACAATTTCGGTAAGAAGTTCGCCAAGATCAGACAAGTTTGCATGTAATCCTATGGACGACCGTAGGTTATGAGGGCGAAGCTTAAAAAACGTTGTGGCAGCCTTAGTGCTGCAATCTGCCTGGCAAGCCGAAAGAGTTTATGTTAGAGCCACAAACCAGTGCCCGGCCGCAAAAAATCCTGGTGGCGGATGACAACAAAGTTATCCTGAAGGCAGTAAGTTCGGTTCTGGAATCAAACGGTTACCAGGTGGTCACGGCCGCCGATGGGGCTTCCGTGGTGAACATCGTGGACCGGGAAATTCCGGATCTGATTTTGCTCGATATTCTTTTCCCGCCCGATGCCATGGATGTGGGAATGCACTGGGATGGATTTGCCATCATGCGGTGGCTTCGCAACATGAGTGAAGCCAGGCAGGTTCCGATTATTATCATATCGGGCACCGAACCGGCGAAATACGAACCGCTCAGTCTGGCGGCCGGCGCGCAGGCCTTTCTGCACAAACCACTCGACATGTTCGAATTGATCGCCACCATTCACAAGGTACTTGGGGCAACGCCAGGTGAAGGCGCACCACCCCAGCCGTGAGGGTGCTGTGCTTTTTCATGGAGACCACGCGTCCTTCTTTTTGTAGTAGCCTGATTTACCGGGAACGCGGATTGTCCTCAATCCGCAGCGCTTGAAGTGGTCGAATAGGCTGCGAGTTGAGACAAATCGGGGTCGGGTTTGGTAATTCAGGATTTAAGGCAGGTTCCGGGCTTTTTGGTTTCCAAACTCACAAAACCAGGTCCATCTTTCACCCATAATTTATGAATCAAGAAACATGGAACGCCGTTGACCGTTACCTCGCCGATTTACTTGAGCCAACCGATTCGATCCTGGAACAGACGCTGGCGGCCAGTGCCGCCGCCGGTTTGCCTGCCATCAACGTTACGCTGGCCCAGGGCAAACTGCTGCAGTTGCTGGCGCGGATGCAACGAGCGAAAAACATTCTCGAGATTGGAACACTAGGCGGGTACAGCACTATCTGGCTGGCCCGAGCCTTGCCGGCCGGTGGAAGGCTGCTCACGCTGGAGTTTGAACCGAAACATGCCGAAGTCGCCCGTATCAATCTTGCCCGCGCGGGCCTGACCGAGATCGTGGAACTGCGCGTTGGCCGGGCGCTGGACATCCTGCCCCAACTTGGCGCCGAAGGCGCCGGCCCCTTCGACCTGATATTCATTGATGCTGACAAGCCCGGCACCGCCGATTACTTCGCCTGGGCACTTAAACTTTCACGACCTGGCAGCCTCATTGTTGTAGATAATGTGGTGCGGAAGGGAGCGGTGATAGACGCCGAAAGTGACGACCCGAATGTGCTGGGAATGCGCCGTTTTTTGGCCGCCCTGGCTGCAGAAAAGCGTGTCAGCGCCACCGTCCTCCAGACCGTCAGCGGGAAGGGCTACGACGGCTTTGCCCTCGCGTTTGTGATGGAATCGGCCCATTAACCTGAGCCGTCGCCAGGTCGGGTGGGAGATTTGACAGGGATCATGGGAATAACAGCGCCAATGGTGCTACTAAAACTGTCGGGGAATCCAGCAACCTGTAACCGATGGGGGCACAATAGCGTGCGATTTAGCTGGTTTCAGCAGAGGTTTCAGCGCAAACTTTGAAATGAGCAAAACCAAGACCGCCCGCCGGAGTCGTTTGCAACCCTTGGAAACCGGCCAAGTTTGGCGAGTAGCCGGATTGACTTTCCAGGTGGGCCTCATTGGCAAGTGGCTGGTGCACTACAAGCTGTCCAAGCCCAACGCCGTGAGGGTTGCGAACTCGGTTGGGGGACGGAGCACCATTGAGAAATATCTCAAAAAGAACAAGGCGGTTTTGGTTAAAATGCCGAAAATACGGACAAATGGCGATTAAGAGGATCGGTTAACACAAGTTCATTAGTAGATCGACGGACGCTAAACCCAGCCGCGGCCTGAGCCGACTTCACCAAATCGCCAAATTTCCCTTCCTTTGCGTACAACGCCTCGAGCTTTATCGAATTGTCCGGCACCAGCACTGGTGTTGCGCGTTGATTCGTACGAGCCACAGACTCGACATGACAATTGCAGCGGTGCAGCGACCGGGCGCCGCGGTGTGTTGCAGCGTCGCTTTTCAAAATCCGTCTCCATCCGTACTTAAACCTTATCGGAATCGCGACTAATGAAATTCACGTAGTCCTGGCCGGACAGTATGTTTCATGCCTGTGATTCCTTTCTTTGGTTATCCAACAGGTCGGCAAATTTACTTTTCTTCAAGTTTGTGCCCTCTGAGGAGACGTGCTAATCTTCCCCTGAAGTTCAGGTCATCGTTGTTTTATTGAAAGAGCCGAATAAAATTTCCAGCCGCGAGGTGACGCCTGCCGAGGTTTATTTTAATCGGCGGACGTTCATCCGGGCGGGTGTCCTGGCGGCCAGTGCCTTGGCGACCGGAGTAGTTTATCGGCACCTCAATCCGGTCGGACATGGCAAGGTCAATACTCCCGTGATTCAGGGACTGATCAAACCGACGTCAGCGGAAACAGCCGACGGTTATCGTGTGGATGAAACGGAAACCTCGCTCCAGGACATCACGCATTACAACAATTTTTATGAGTTCTCGACCGACAAGGAAGGTGTCGCGCCCGCGGCGGAAGGATTCGATACCGCTGGCTGGCAGGTGTCGGTCGAGGGGCTGGTGAACAAGCCCAGGGTTTTCGGCCTGGACGATTTGCTGAAACTCAGTCCGCCGGAGGAACGGATTTACCGCATGCGCTGTGTGGAAGCGTGGTCCATGGTGATTCCGTGGGTCGGTTTTTCACTGTCCAAACTGCTCAATGCCGTCGAGCCACAGAGCGGTGCGAAGTATGTCGCCTTCCAGACCTTGCTCGATCCCAAGCGCATGCCCGGACAGCGGACCGATGTGCTCGACTGGCCGTATGTCGAAGGCCTGAGAATGGACGAGGCGATGCATCCGCTGGCGATTCTGGCGAGCGGACTTTATGGCCGGTCGTTGCCGCCTCAGGATGGCGCGCCCATCCGGCTGGTGGTGCCGTGGAAATACGGTTTCAAAGGCATCAAATCCATTGTCAAAATCAAGCTGGTGGCGGACCAGCCACCAACAACGTGGAGTACGTATGCCCCGAACGAGTACGGTTTCTACGCCAACGTGAATCCGCACGTGGACCATCCGCGCTGGAGCCAGGCGACCGAACAACGCATCGGCGAATTTGGGCGGCGTCCGACCCTGATGTTCAACGGCTATGAGGAAGAGGTCGGCCATTTGTACGCCGGAATGGATTTGCGAAAGAATTTTTGAAATGTGTATTGGGTGGGGACGACCGGCTGGTCGCCCGTGGCCGCGCGGCCCCGCGCCGCGGCCAAACACGGCGAATATGCGATGAAAGAAAGTGACATCAGGTTCGTTAAGCTCTTGATTCTCGTCAACGGCGCCGTGCCGCTGGCCCTGCTGGTTTGGGATCAATCCCATAACAAACTGGGCGCCAATCCACAGAATTTTCTCATCCTCACCACCGGCATGATGACGCTGATTTTTCTGATCCTGACGATGGCGGTGACGCCGTTGCGGAAAATCACCGGGCTGAACTGGCTGATTCAATTTCGCCGGATGCTGGGGCTTTACGCTTTCTTTTACGGCTGCCTCCATTTCCTGTGTTTTTTCAGCCTGGACCGGGCATTCAGCGTTTCGAGCACGCTCACGGAAATGCTGAAACGAAAATACCTGATCCTGGGCAGCACGGCGCTGCTGGCAATGGTGCCCCTGGCGATCACGTCCACCAACGGGATGATTAAGCGGCTGGGTGGCAAACGCTGGCGGGCCTTACACCGGCTCGCCTACGTGGCGGCCATCGCCGGGGTGATTCACTATTACATGCAGGTGAAGGCCGACGTGCGCCAGCCGCTGGTGTTCGCGGCGGTACTGGCCATCCTGCTCGGATACCGACTGCTGAATTACTGGCGTCAACGCAAACCGCCGGCGCCAATGCCCACGGCAGCCATTAAACCTGACCCGGCGGCGTGAAGCGCTCACCCGCATTCATACGACGTCCATGACTTGATACTCCGTTCAGCATCAAACTCTTTTTAATTATCCTCCGACCATCCTCCGCACACCTGGACAATTGTTGAGAAACATGCCTTGACCCAAAAAGGTCAAGCATTGTTTACTCATTCTCATATTTCCCAATGATATGTTTTTGGAAAATCGCCCGGGCTTTGAAATCGGGTTTGATTCGCCGCCCGGTTGCCTTTGCTTTTTTGATGCTTTTGACGATTGCCATTGCACATGCGGCAGATGCAGGCACGAATGCGCCTCCCATCGTCCAGCTTTCCGCGCAGGAAGATCATCATCGACTCATGGGCCTCCTGCATATGACTTCATTTCGCCATCGCACCACCACCAATTATGAAGAGTCCAAGGCAAACCCTTATCCGGATTTACCCGACCCGCTGAGGCTGAATAATGGAGAAAGGGTCACAACTTCGACCGTATGGTGGAACCAGCGCCGACCGGAAATCGTGGAGGATTTCGATCGCGAGATTTACGGCCGGACGCCCGAAGTGACACCCAAGGTAACCTGGGAGATTGCCGGCATTACCAACCGGGTGATTACCAACGCCACCAGCCGTACTTCCGTTGTCGAAAAACGGTTGCTGGGGCACGTGGACAATTCGTCTTACACAAACATTTCCGTAACGATTCAATTGTCGCTGACTCTTCCCGCGAACGCGGCCGGGCCTTCGCCGGTCATTATGGTGTTGTATCCCTTTGCCCCCGGTTTTGGCAGCGGATTACCCCGGTTCGTCCCCGGTGGAACAAACCGGCTGGCAGGAACAAACGCGCCGCTTCGACACGGCGGTTTTAACTTCTTTGGACTACAACCCTGGCAGGCGATGGTATTAAGCAACGGCTGGGGATATGCCACGCTCGGCACTTACAGCGTTCAGGCGGACGGTGGCGCCGGATTAACGACGGGAATTATTGGCCTCTGCAACAAAGGCCAGCCACGAAGGTTGGATGACTGGGGCGTATTGAAGGCGTGGGCCTGGGGCGCGAGCCGCGCGCTCGATTATTTTGAGACCGACCCGGCGGTGGACGCAAAACATGTCGGGCTCGAAGGCCACTCGCGTTGGGGCAAGGCCACGGCCGTGGCGATGGCCTACGATCCGCGCTTCGTTATCGCGTATGTGAGTTCCTCCGGTGAGGGCGGCACCAAAATCAACCGCCGCGATTATGGTGAAGATGTCGAGAACGCAGCCTGGTGGGAAGCGTATCACTGGTATGCGGGCAATTTCATTAAATACGGTGGCCCCTTAAGCGCAAAGGACCTGCCGGTCGACGGGCACGAATTAATCGCCCTGTGCGCGCCGCGCCCGGTATTCATCGGCGCCGGTTCCACCGCCGGCGGTCCGGCCGGTGATGGATTTGCCGACCCGCGCGGCATGTTCATGGCTGCAGTCGATGCCGGCCCAGTGTACCGACTGCTGGGAAAGAAAGATTTGGGAACGGATGTGTTTCCGCCGCCGGAGACCGGTTTGATGAATGGTGACATTGCCTTCCGGGAGCATAGCGGCGGACACACGGACATTCCGAACTGGCCCGCGTTCATCGCGTTTGCCGGGCATTATATCCAAGGGCCGGGACTCAAACCGGTCGTGACTGACGCCGGCCAATAGTTGCGATCAACGACCATTTTTGTCGGAGGAAGCCGGTCAAATTTCCTTTTCTTCAACCATTTTCCGGCTATGGTATGGCACTCGGATTCCTTTGACGGACAGAGCAGGGGACTAAGATTACGATTAAGAACACAATTAAGATCAGGATTTAGGAAACAGGATGGACGCAACGCATATCCGCAATTTCAGCATCATCGCCCATATTGATCATGGGAAGACGACGCTGTCGGACCGGCTTTTGCACCGCACGGGCACGATTTCCGACCGGGAAATGGAAGACCAGTTGCTCGACTCGATGGATTTGGAGCGGGAGCGAGGAATCACCATCAAGGCGCACCCGGTGACGATGCTTTACCGGGCAAAAAACGGCGAGACGTATGAGTTAAACCTGATAGACACGCCCGGTCATGTGGATTTTTCCTACGAAGTTTCGCGCAGCCTGAGCGCGTGCGAGGGGGCATTGCTCATCGTGGACGCGGCCCAGGGCGTGGAGGCGCAAACGGTCGCCAACGTGCATCTGGCGATGAAACAGAACCTCGAAATCATCCCGGTCATCAACAAGATTGATCTGCCGCACGCCAACGTGGCCCAAGCGCGCCAGCAGCTTGAGGAAATCCTCGCCATTCCCGGCGAGACGGCTATACCGGCGAGCGCCAAGGAAGGGGTTGGCATTGATGAAATTCTGGAGGCGATTGTGGCGCGCATTCCGCCGCCCAGGCCGACAGACGCGCCGAGTTTGCAGGCGCTGGCGTTTGATTCGCTTTTCGACACTTACAAAGGCGTCGTCACGCATGTGCGCGTCTTTAATGGTGAATTGAAGTCCGGCCAGCAGGTGAAGTTGTTACATTCCGGCAAAAATGTGGAGATCAAGGAGGTCGGCAGTTTCAATCCGAAACCTTATACGCGGGAGAAACTGCAAGTCGGTGAGACGGGATATTTCACGGCGAACATCAAATCGCCGCAGGAAGTAAAGATGGGCGACACGATTACAGACGCGCGGAATCCGTCAGGCGTATTGCCGGGCTTCAAGGAGATCCACCCGATGGTGTTCAGCGGCATTTATCCGATAAACACCGCGGATTATGAGCATTTGAAATCGGCGATGGCAAAATTGAAGTTGAACGATTCGGCGTTTGTCTATCAGGCGGAGACAAGCGTGGCGCTGGGGTTCGGTTTCCGTTGCGGTTTTCTTGGCTTGCTGCATATGGAAATTGTGCAGGAACGTCTGCGTCGCGAGTATGACATGGACATCATCGCGACCTATCCGAGCGTGGTTTATCACGTCACGCTCACGGACGGCACGTTCAAGGAAGTAGACAACCCGGCGTTTTTACCGGAAGTGACGTTCATTGCAAAAATCGAGGAGCCGATGGTGAAGGCGTTCATCATCTGCCCCAATGAAAATATCGGTGACATGATGGCGCTGATCTCCGAGAAACGCGGTTCCTTCGACCACACCGAAACGCTCGACGCCCGGCGCGTTATGCTGACCACGCTGATTCCCCTGAACGAAATTCTGATTGATTTCCATGATCGTATTAAAAGCATGACGCGCGGCTATGGCTCGATGGATTACGAGCTGGGTGGTTATCTGGAAAGCGACATGGTGAAGCTGGACATGCTGGTGAACGGCGAACCGATGGACGCGTTTTCTAGCATTGTGCATCGCAGCAAAGCGGAGGGCAGGGGACGCACCCTGGCGGAGAAGCTCAAGGAAGTCATCCCACGCCAGCAGTTCCAGGTAAAAATCCAGGCGGCCATCGGCGGAAAAATCGTCGCCTCGGAACACGTCAGCGCCTTTCGCAAGGATGTGACGGCGAAATGCTACGGCGGCGATGTTTCGCGCAAGCGCAAGCTGCTGGAAAAGCAGAAGGAAGGTAAAAAGCGGATGAAATCCATCGGGAATGTCAACATTCCTCAGGAAGCCTTCATTCAAGTATTAAAGGCATGACCGGGCATCCGCCGGTGCTGTCGTACTCCAAACTGGACACAGTCGGTCAGTCACCTACAATCCGCCGTACGTTCGAGGCGAGATCAGAATGCAGGCGGCATTTCACATCTTAAAATGGGCAGCATGGTTTTTGTTGCTGGCCTCACTCGGAAACCTGACAGCGTGCAGCCCGCTGCGAAATTCCGCCGCAATCAATCCATATCAGTACGCGCCTCCCGGTTATACAGAACCGTGGCAAGTGCCGGGGAGGCCATTGCCATTAGGAGAGGGCACAGACACAAATTCACTGAACACTGTTTCCACTTCCAACCTGCGCCCGGCGGTTTGTGTTACCAACGGCAATTTTCCCGGTGCGTCGGACCGGACCAACAATCTGGCGGACCTGATCGATCTCGCCGAACGCATCAATCCCCAAACTCGCGCAGCGTGGGAGCAGGCCCGTGCCGCTGCCGCGAGGCTGGGTCTGGCCGATAGCGCTTATGCTCCTGTGCTCGCTTTGCTGGCGACCGGCGGCTACTCGCACAGTGATTACCCGGCATCAGGCGGAACGTTGATAGCCTCGGGGCCTGGCTTCAATCCCGGTGTTTCGCTCGAATGGACGCTTTTGGATTTCGGCCGCCGCCGCGCGACATTCGACCGCGCCGCGCAACAATTGCTCCAGGCCGACTTCCAGTTCAATCGCGCGCACCAGCAATTAGCCTACGATGTGCAGCGCAGCTTTTACAAATTTGATTCCAGCCGCGCCGAGCAAGCGGCGGCGGAAGCAACCCTGGAAACCGCCCAAAATGTGGAACATGTCTCCGAGGTGCGGCTGCAAAACGGGTTGGGGACCGAGTCGGACCTGTTGCAGGCGCGGCAGGACCTGGCCCGCGCGCAATTCGATTTGCAGTCCACCCGGCGGAACGTGTCGGATGCCTGGGCGTCGCTTGCCGAAAGTCTGGGAGTTTCCCCCACGGTGTCCTTCGCGGTCGTTGACCTGTCCGCGCAACCTTTGCCGACCAATCTGGCTGGGTCCGTTGAATTCGCCCTGGACCGGGCGGCGCGGCAGAGACCCGATTTGGCGGCGCAACTGGCCCAGGTAAGAGCGCGCGAGGCGGACGTGCGCCGTGCGGAATCCGAATACCGTCCGAGCATCGGCCTGTCGGCTACGGCGGGCGGCAACTTGGGAAACTGGTACGTCACCGCACCGGGCAGTCCGGCCTCGTCTTACAATTATGCGGATCCCGAATATGGCGCCTTCCTCACGTTTTCCTGGAACCTGTTCGACGGGTTTGCCCACAGAAATGAACTTCGCGAAGCGAAGGCCCGGCGGGATGAAGCCCAGGCCCGATTGACCGGACTCGAACTCCAAACCCAGCGTGAAGTGTGGAAGGCTTATGCCGATGCCAAGGCATCTTTTCTGCAGTACGATTTTGCCCAAGCCTTGCTAGCCGCTTCCCAAAATGACTACGATGCCGCGTTGACATCTTACAAAAACGGACTCGGAACGGTGATTGAACTGCTGACGGCCGAACGTGATCTCGCGCGGGCGCGAACAACTCTCGTCGAGAGCCGGGCCGATGTTCTGTCTTCATCCGCTGCCCTGGCCTTTGCGGTCGGCGATTCAATCAGCGGATTCAGCCGAACGGCAGATTCCGCCGCGCAGGAAGGAAAATAAATCGCGCCAGCCATGACTCCCAAATTGTTCCATTTTTCCAGGGTTGGAGTCCTGCTGGGCGTGCTCATGTTGTTAAACGGTTGCGATCCGAGCATCAACTTTTACGGTTCCTTTTTCCCGGCCTGGATTTGGTGCCTGACGCTGGGCATCGGATTCACCATTTTGTTGCGCTTTGTATTTGCGGCGCTCCGGCTGGAACGCCATCTGGGACCGTTGATTGTGGTTTATCTCTGTCTGGCACTGCTGCTCTCCTGTATCGCGTGGCTGGTATTGTTCAAGACCTGATACCTATGGATATTCCCCAAGACCCGCGTTGGCTGCGGCTTACAGGCCGGGTGCTTGGGCCGGCCATCATCGTCAGCAGTTTGGTGATGGCGTTTTATGTGACCCATTTGCTTTACCATCGGCCGCGTACCGACGACGCGGTGGTGCGGGCCAACCTGGTCGGCATCGCGCCGCACGTCAGCGGGCCGATAACCGAACTGAACGTAGCCGACAATCAGGAGGTGCAGGAAGGGGACCTGCTGTTCGTCATTGATCCCCGGCCGTTCGAGGTGGATTTGGAACGCGCCCAGGCAAACCTGTTGCTGACCCAAAGTGAAGTTCAAGCCACATCCAACGCGGTGGCCTCCGCCGGAGTCAATGTCGGACAACTTGAAGTTGAGGATGCCTTTGAAGCCGGCCACGTGAAGCGGCTCGCCTCGCTGGTGGACGGGAAATTCGTGACCGAGGATGAATTCCAGGCCGCCCAAGTCAAGGCCAGCGCCACGCATGCCGCCCTGGCACAGGCCCGCCAGGAATTCGCCCGCCAGGAAAATTTGCTGGGACAATACGGCGATTTGAACGCACACTTGAAAGCCGCCGAGGCCGCCGTGGACGCGGCGAAGTTAAACCTGGATTACTGCCGGGTCCGCGCGCCGTTCCGCGGGCGCGTGACCAATCTCAACATCTCCAAGGGAGAATATGCCCAGGCGGGCCGACAGGTCTTCGCGCTGGTGGACACCCGCGCCTGGTACGTGATCGCAAATTTTCAGGAAACTTATCTGGAATACATCAAAACAGGAATGGCTGCGGACGTTTTTCTGTTGAGCTACCCCGGACACCGTTTCCATGGAACCGTCGAGGGCATCGGCTGGGCCGTCCTGTCGCCGGATGAACAAACGGTCGGCGTCCTTCCCAACGTGACCCCCACCCTCAACTGGGTTCGCCTGGCACAAAGGATCCCCGTGCGCATCCGCTTGGAAGCTCCGGATGCCCGGCAGCCCTACCGCATGGGCATGACCGCCGTCGTAACCCTGCGTGGCGGTACGGAATCCGCTTCCGCGTCGGAACTGAAATCCACCCCGTGAGCCGGATCGGCGACATTTCGGCGGTCAGCTGGGAAAATCATCTCTTGAAATTCCTGCGCGCCGAAATGGCGCCCGCGCCCGGGCGTGCCCGGGCGGCTGCCCGCATTGTTGTCGCTTGTCTGCTGACCACCGCGTTCGTCATGACGATGCACTCGCCGCACGCTTCCTATGCCCTCGTGACGATTTTCGTCGTGAGTCAGACCAATGCCGGCGCTTCCCTGGCCAAAGCCGTGTTGCGCATCCTCGGCACTGCCTTGGGCGCGACCGTGGGTATCGCCGCCTATATCGCCTTTCTCGATCACCCCTGGCTTCGCATCGCGCTCATGGGCCCGCTGGCCGCATTTTTCATGTTCCTTGCCCAGACGACCACGGCTCCCTACTTCGGACTGTTGGCGGGAGTCACGGCCATCATGGTCATGACGGCCACGGGTCCCGACGCCGACACCGGCCTCCACGTCGGACTTTGGCGCTTCGCCACGGTCCTGCTCGGCGCGGTCATCGCCACCGCCGCCCAAATGTATCTTTGGCCGGGTGACCCGGAGAAGCTTCTCCGGGACGAGTTGATCGGACGGCTGAAAGCTGTTGAAGACCTTCTTTCCACCATGCGCGATGGGCGCCCGCCGGACACGGCCAAACCCAACTCGCTGATGTTGAGCGGGCTTTCCCATCAGCTCGACCTCATGGACAACGCCGAATCGCGCTACTCATCGCTGCGCCAGCATCATGCCGAACAGGTTGCCTTGATTGGCGGCGTCGAGCAATTGCTGACCGCCGCCATGGCGTTTGCCCGCGCGCATCAAAACCAGCCGGCTCCGGCAGCGCGCGAACGCCTGGCCACCCTAGCTGCCAACTGCGCCCGGCTCCGGGTGGCGCTCGAGCGCCAACAACCGTTGGAATCCTTTGGCAGTGATGCCAATCTCCCCACGGACCTGGTGGTCGCCAATTCCAGCAGCGCCACGCTGCTGCCGGGGTTGATCGAACTGGAGCAGATTCTTTCCGCGCTTCCCCAGGCCACCGGCTTCCTGGATCCAAACCGGAAACCGCAGGCGCGCATCATCCCCAGGCTCGCATTCGATTCGCCCACACGGGGGGCGTTTTTCACACCGGCCTTTTCGCTTGGCAACACCGCCGCGATTATGTTCTCCCTGCGCACCGGCCTCGCCGCGACACTGGCTTATGTTTTATACGAAGGCATGGCCTGGCCCGGCCTCTCCACTTCGGTCTGGACCACCATTGTCATCGCGCAATCCACCCTCGGCGCGAGTCTGCAAAAGGCACTCTTGCGCCTGGCCGGCGCCATCCTGGGCGGATTGCTCGGCTTGATCACCATCATTCTGCTGATGCCCAATATGGACAGTCTGGCTCCGTTGCTGGTCGTGACGGCTGCCGTGACGGCCCTGTCCGGCTGGATTATCGCCGGCAGCGCGCGTATCGCTTATGTCGGCATTCAAATGGGCCTGGCGTTTG
>DATJYM010000039.1:0-2851 GCA_035499615.1 Candidatus Acidiferrales bacterium
GTCCAAAATGCCATCCGGCAGCGAAACGGGAATTTTGAAACGGCAGGCGATATTCGCATTCTCCAGATATTCCGCGGCGAAACCGCTCAGGTAGTCCGCCAGGGACTGAAGTGAATTGTCCCCGGGGTCCACCGCCCACACAATCACGTCCAAGGCCGCTATCAGACTCCGCGCCTTTTCCGTGATGGCGTGGAACAGCGACGGCACTTTGCCATCGGCGGCGCGCAAACGCTGTCCCGAACTGGCCAGCACGCGAATTTCCGAGAGGCTGGAGCCCAAGTCATCATGCAGGTCGCGCGCAATGCGGGAACGCTCAAATTCCACCGCCCGTTCCCGCTCGGCGGATTCCCGCTTGGCATGTTCACGCTCCAGCAACGCGGTGCGTTGGACCACCTGCTTCTGCAATTGCTTGATCCAGATTGCCGCAGCCGCGAGCACACCGAGGAGCGCGGCAACGATGACGAAGAGCCGCCGCAAGGTCCACCATGGAGGCCGGGCAAGCACCTGGATGTCGGCGCGGGAATTCAGAAGAATTTCAAATGCCGACAGGTCGTCCGGATGCAGGTCATTCAGCGTGGCGTATATTCCCGTGACCTCCAGCTGGCTCCCCAATGGCAAATCCTTTGCAAGGTCGTCGGACGTGTTAATCAATGCCCGGCAGGCGCGCAAACCGGCCTGCAGCTCCAGCACCCATTCCGAGCCTGTGTGGTGGAGGTCGATCAATCTGGCCTTCATCCGCACGCGGACGGCATCCAGGTTCTGGCTGGAGTTTCCCAGGTCCGGCCACGCCAGGGGATCAGGCAGCGGGGCAAACCCGGTCCGGCGGACGACCGCCTCGTGTAATTGGGGCGATGGCCCGCTCAAGTCTGGTATCCCGACCACCTCAACCATGTCCCCGGCCCGCAGTTTCGGGCCGTTGGCGACCGGTTGAAAACGCAGTCCATGGCCGCCCTGCATCAGAAAAACCTCACCACCACCAACGTGAACGACCTGGCCGGAGACCTTGACGCGCTGAAACCCACTCGCCTGCAAATCAAACAGCAGCAAATCGGCAATCGTCCTGGTCGGCGCGGAAAACGGCTCAATCATCGGCAGTTGATCCACCTCGATCCGGGGATTACGAAAGACAATCTCGCCAACTTTTACTTGACGGGTCTGGGCATCCCATACCGCCAGCAGGCAGCCTCGAATACGCACCAGGGTATTCAGAAATTTTTTCAGCGTGGTTTCACCCGTGTTGTGAACAATGACCTTGATTTTGCCGCTTTCAGTCAGAAGCGAGACCTCGTTGCTGGAAACGGCGGTGATGACACCGCGCACCTCGGCATATTGCGCGTCAAGACTGCCATTGATGAGCTGTTTCCAGCTGGGCCGCGCGGGCGCCGGAAACTCTCCCGTCCGGAGAACCCGGACGGAGTCTGCCGCAATGATCGGCGCGAAATCACCCACGTCGGTTACTCCACAAACCTCGGCGTAATCCCCCGGGACAAGTCCGTCCAGGTACGTCGGCTGAAAGCTGAAAAAAACGCCGCGGGTCGAGTCCTGGATTACAGCGCCCGACCATTCCACAAGACAGGTGATTACACCCCGCACGCAAACCGGATGGTGCCGTGCCGCTTCAGTGGCACTCAACTGTTGAACCTGCGCAGCCGTGGAGAGGGGCTCCAAAATTCCGGGAGACAGTTCGAACGGACGGGCAAAGGCCCAAACCACCATTTTGCCCGAAGGTTCCGATTCTACATTGCCCAGCAGGTCAATGGTCATCCCGTTGGTGACAGCAGTCCCGGCCAGAGAACGAACGGCGATGGTTCCGGTTCCATCACTTAAATCATAATCTTCACCGGACGCCCTGATCGCTATTCGCCCATGCAAGTGTGCAATGTAGCTTTTTGCGCCCGGCTGCCCCGCAGGCAGGTTCGCGATGTTGATCACCGGATGTTTGCCCCATTGTTCGTCGACCAGACTTAAGATCGACAGATTGGCCGCGTCCACCACAACGATCTGGCCCGAATGATATGCCCCGTCCGACCCGGTGGCGCCCCGGCAAACACCCGTGGCCCGCAGTTTTGCATTCTGAAGCAACGAAGCAGGCAGGCCCGCCTGACCGGCCAGATGCAGGCTTAAGGTGTCGTTTCCAACCTTGATCTCCAGATTGGGGCCATCAGAATCTTCCCCGGAAAAAGTTACCTGACCGGTCACGGTGGCCCATTCCCCCAGGCCACTGGTCGGGACCGGTTCGCGCGCGGGCAGTGAAACTGCTGACGGAGGGCAGTTGGAACCGACCACATTGACTTCGCCGGGCAAACGGCCGACATAAAGCTCGCTGCCGTCGTCGGAAAGCGTCGAAAATGTGTAATCCCCCGGATGCGAAATCGCGATGAGCCCGCGGAATTGCATCGCCACAAATTCATCCTGCTGGCGCAGACTGATGTCAAAATTTGTGGCCACGCCCGTATAAACAGGCTCCGCGTGCCGCAGATCATCCATGGTGGCGGGCATGTCTTCATAGCACGCAAAGGTCAGTCCGGGCATCAGGTTGGTGCCGCCGCTGGCCGATTCACGGAAAAGAACGCCGTCCGGCACCGGCTGGAAAGGAATGTCCGGCCCGCTGTAACTCACCGTCAATTCAGAGGGTTCGGCCGCGTTAAAATAAAACAGTTGAATGGGTTGCAACCCCGCTGCGAGGTGGACTTGCCCGGAAACTTCCACCGACCCATGAATGCCGCCATTGTTCACGACGGGTGCGGGGATAATCCCCACAGTCCATCGGCGGCGAATGAGTTCACAATTCGAGGCCGAGATATGAATTCGTTCGCCCGGAAAGAAAGTCCTTCGGAACAAATCCGATTCA
>DATJYM010000040.1:0-5627 GCA_035499615.1 Candidatus Acidiferrales bacterium
GGATGCCCAAGACATAGCTCTGGGCGCGTTTCTGGGCTTCCGCCAGCAGGTCATGCACCATTTTTTCCTCTTCTTCGGCCCTGTTGGTTTGGTCATCGAGTATTTGCAGACGATAATCCATCTTCGCCATGGCGGCCGCCCGGTCATGGGAAAGCCCGTTCAGGTAAATTAGCCCCAAGGTTCCATTAAGCTTGATTTGCTGAAAAAGCCTGATTTGGGTGAGCAGATCGCCGAACGACAAGTTTGTGGTTGGCGAGCGGAAGGTGCGGCTTTGCGTGTCCGTCCGGGAAGTGTTCCGATCCGGCGTGGTCGTATCTTCGACTTTTTGATTCAGATAGCCGACAATGTTCTGCATGTCTTCATTGAGAATCGACTCATAATCGGAAAGATCGGCGTTGTGGAGAGTGGTGAATGCATTTCCGAACGATTGGGGAAGTTCGGCATAGGTACGCCAGAAATTTTCTCGATATACGTTAATAATGCCATTCAGCAGGGATTCTCGCTGCTGATTGCTGAGTGGAAAATGGCGCGGTAACGTCAGCGTGACGATATATTCGTCCGGAATATAGGCGGAGGAGTCTCCGGGCCGGAGGGTGTCCCGTGTTTTTGGGGGATTATCCGGAATGATACCTTCGATGTTTATCGCCGCCCTGATGCGGCTTTGAAAATCATCGTTGGTGTCCAACCCCTGTTCTTTCAGCACTTCGGCGATAATGTTGGGGGCACGGAGATCATCAGCCGAAAATTTGGAGTGATCGGGGTATTCGCCGCGCTCCAGGCCGCTAAATGTGAAAACCACCCGGCAGGATGTCACGACTGGCTGCCGCCATGTGATGAAAATATTGCCAAGGACAAAAACCACCAACCCGAGCAGGCCCAGTCCGATCATCTGGCCGAGCCCACGGCCCAGCCGGATAAACAATTCCCGTAGGTCTATATCGTCGTCCTGTTCGATGTCAGGGGCTTTGGTCATTGGGCGCAATTGGGTCATGTTTTGGCCAACGCTGGTGGCGGCCGCGGACGAGAAGGTACTAATCGACGGTGCCGATGAGTTTGGCAAGTCCTGATTCAATCTGGACTTCGGCAGCAAAACCGAGATCGATTTTTGCCTTCGCGGTGTCTCCGCAGGAATGAAGAATATCGTTTGGCCGTGCCGGCGCATGTCTGGGGGCCGGGGTGCAAGGATGGCGGGCGGCGAAAATATCGAGGACCTTTTCCAATGAAACCTGTTGTCCCGTGCAAATATTCGCTGCTCCGGATGCAACATCCGCTTTTGTGGCGGCGATTAGATTGGCCCGCGCCACGTCACCTACGGCGATGAAATCCCGCGTTTGCCGGCCGTCGCCGAAAACGGTCACAGCCTCGCCCCGGCGGAAGCCACGGGCAAAAATCGAAAGCACGCCGGAGTAGGGGGAGGCGGGATCTTGGCGCGGACCGTAAACATTGAAATACCGCAGGCAAATCGCGGTGAAATGGTAGCTCTGGGCATGGCCGAGCAAGAGATTTTCAGAGGCAAGTTTGGCCGCGCCGTAAGGGCTGATGGGATTGCCTTTCTCCGATTCTTGCAAGGGCAGCTTGCCGGAATTTCCATAAACCGCCGCGGAGGAGGCAAACACGACCCGTGGCACCCGATGCCGGCGCGCCGCTTCGGCCACGAGGTGGGTGGCCTGGAGGTTGAGCCGGAAATTCAGCTCGGGATTCGCCACGCTTTCCTGCACGCTGACGAGCGCCGCCAGATGGACGATGGCGGCCGGGGCGCATTCCGCGACGAGCGTGTCCAGCGCGCCATCGGCGGCCACGTCGGATTGGTGAAGGGAAAAGTTTTCATGGCGGAGGAGGCCGGACAGATTTTCCCGGCGACCGGTGCGAAAGTTGTCCACGCCGACGACGCGGTGGCCCGCTGCCACCAACTGTTCGGCGGTATGACTGCCGATAAATCCCGCCACGCCGGTTACGACTATCGTGGCCATGAGTGTTGTGCGATGGAATGTATAACGTTGATTCGGGCGCTCCCGCCGGTGCTTGTCAATGCGTTGAAACACGGACGGGAGTTTCGTGGTTCGGCTCTATGGGTCCGCGGAAAAATAATTCATGACGGAAAAGGAGGCCGGCCTTGGGTTTTTTCTTTTCTCTTCTGTCACCGGCCGTTATCTTCAACGGTTTACTCCGAGATTTAATGATTACCAACCTGGTCATCGGTTCAGATGGTTTTGTCGGAAATCCCTTGTGCGATTACCTCAAGGCCGAGGGGGAGATGGTCGTGCGCTTCGATATTAAGCGCGGTGAATCGGAAGACGCGCGCGTGGCGAAATTCGATTTTACCCGGATCGACCGGGTCTATTTCCTGGCGTGGGAAGTGGGCGGCGCCAAATATCTTTATCGCGACGACATTCAATTTGTGCAGCTGGACAGCAATCTGAAGCTGATGCTGAACGTCTTTGCCCAGCTGAAGGAGGCCGGGAAACCGTTCATTTTTATTTCGAGCCAATTGGCCGAGGAATATGACACCGTCTACGGCTCGACCAAACGGCTGGGTGAAGTCTGGACGCATTTGCTCAAGGGCGTCCGGGTGCGGCTTTGGAATGTTTACGGCGCCTACGAACCACCGTCCGAGCGCAGCCATGTCGTCGCCGACTTTGCCTGGCAGGCGCTGCATGAAGGGGAGATCCGGATGCTAACGACGGGCGAGGAGCAGCGCCAGTTTATTTACATCGACGATGTTTGCTGCGGTTTTCATCAAGCGCTCGAGCACAGGCTGGAGGGCGTCTACGACATTACCAGCTTCGAATGGGTCAGCGTGCGGCGCGTGGCCGATATCATTGCAGACTTGACCGGCGCGAAAGTGGTGCCCGGAGCCAAGACCGGGTCCACGCCGATTACCCCGATTCGCGGCAAGGTGCCAGGTTGGACGCCGAATATCCCCCTGGAGGAAGGGTTGGCGCGAATGCTCAAACTCTATGAACGGCTGCACAAGGCATGATGCTGGCATGCCTTAAGGTGTGACCATGTCACTGCTCAAAAATGCCGCCTGGGGGTTTTCAGGAGAACTGGTCGTCCGGGTCACCAAAATTGTCCAGGTGCTGGTGCTTGTGCGTTGGTTGGGCGCGGAACAGTACGGGCGATTCAATCATGCCCTGTCGGTGGCAAGCCTCTTTGGCATTTTTTTTGATCTTGGCATCGCCACCGTGGCGGTGCGCGAGTTCGCCAAAAATCCCCGGGATCAGGGTGTCTTGCTGGAATACGGCGCGCTCAAGGTGGTTTCTTCCGCCGTTGGATTAACGCTGCTGAGTGGCTGGGCTTGGCTCACCTTCCACAACGGCGGCGAGAACAGGCTTATTTTGTTGATGGGTTTTTTCCTCTGGCTGGCTGATTTTGGCAGCTATGTTTTTGTGGTCTATCGCGGACGCCAGGAGTTCTGGAAGGAGACGGCGGTGCGCGCGGTGACGTCCGCCTTGCAGTTGGCGGCGTGTATCCTGGCCCTGGTCATGCGCGGCGACGTGACAACGGTCGTGGCGGCCCTCGCCGTCAGCGCGGGCCTGGGCCTGGTTCCCCTCGGCCTGGAAGTTCGCCGGATCAAAATCATCAAGATGGTTTCGTTCGGCCAGCTTTGGACTCCGCTGCGGGAATGTCTACCGATGACCTGCACGGCGATCGTCACCGCGGTTTATATGAATTATGACATCGTGGTGCTGGCCAAGCATGTTTCGATGGATGAAATTGGCTGGTACAGTGTGGCGGTTAAGACCGTATTCGGCATTTTTATCATGCCCATTTATTTTTTCTCGCTGGCCAGCCTCCCGGCCCTTTCCGTGCAAGCGTCGGCGGCCGAAGCGGCCGCGGCGCGTGCGCGCTGGCTGGGAAATTTCGCGCGGACCACGCTGGTGGGCGCGCTTTTGGCGCTGGGAATAGCTGTTTTTGCCAAGCCTTTGATCTGGCTGGCCTTTGGCCGGACGTTTGCTCCGGCCACGCCGGTCTTGGTGGCGTTCACCCTGCCTTGCTTTTTCTTTTATATCTACACGCCATTGGCCCAATGGGTGTTGATCCAGCGACGGCAGACGTGGTCCATGGCGATCAGCATCGGCTCGGCGTTGTTAAACGTCGCTCTGGTGACCTGGTGGGTGCCGATTGGAGGAATCTGGGGGGCGACGCTTGCCGCGGTGGTCACCCACGCCGCGCTCGCGCTGGGCCATTTGCGCATTGTTCTTTGCCACGCGGATTTTGACGGAACGGAGCGGGATTGGTGGGCCATTGTTCGTTCCGTCGTCGCCTTGGGCGCGGCTTGGCTGATCGTCGAATGGTGGCAGCGGTCGGCCTTCCTGGCGGGCGCGGCTGCGGTGGCCGTGTTTTGCGTCATTGCCCGCCCGCAAGTAAGGCGTCTGGCGGCGGACCTCGCGTCGATGGCGAGGCGCGCTTGGGCGCGATGGGGCCCCTCCAGCGCAGGAAGGCCCCAGCCGGATCGTCCGTTATCCTGAAGTTTTCATGAAGCGAATCATATTCAATTGTCCCTATATTCATGGCCCGGGTGCGATCAAATGGATCGTTGACAGTTGGAAGGAGGGTTTCGTGCGCAAGGGCTATGAATTCCATGTCTGCCAGAATGATCGTGAACTGGCGACCATGTGGGCCGGATTGTCCCCGCAGATCATTTATTGCGATATCGTTTCGACCAAGATCGAGGGTCAAGCGCTGAGGTCTTTTCTTGCCCAGGCCCGTGCGGCCGGCACCAAGGTCTGCCTCAATGTCTTCTGGCCCCTCGCGGCCCAGCCCGAGGCGCGGGCGGAGGCGCTGCGCCGTTTTGACGTGGCCGACCTTTATTGCGGTGAGCGGGAGCCGGATTCGATGACGGCGTTCGAGTCAGACTGTGGAAAACACTATGTGACGCTTCCACAATCGGCGAATCCGCGATTTCATTTTCCAACGCAGCCCGACCGGCGCTATGCTTACGACGTGGTCTATCTCGGGGCCAAGCTGCCGCATAAACGCTGGTTCAACGAAAACATCATCCTCCCGCTGCAAAAAAAATGCCGGCTGGGTTTGTTTGGTCCCGGCTGGACTTGGCGCGACAATTCGCTGCGCGTCGCGAGCAAGCTGGCCCGCCTCGCCAAATTTCCCGCCTGGGCCAGGGTTTTTGACCGCTTTCGGATCCCCATACCTGAAGAAGACGAAAACAAATTGTATTGCTCCTCCAAGATTGCCTTGAATTTTCACGAGCGGGAGCCTGATAACTCACAGCCGCATCATATTGTCAACCAGCGGACCTTCAAGATAGCCGCCTGCGGCGGATTTCAAATCGTGGATCCGGTGCGGGCCTTGCCCAGATATTTCGGCGAAGATGAAATCGTCACGGCCGCCCTCGAACCCCATGAGTGGCTCGATAAAACCGCCTATTACCTGGCGCACGAGGAGGAAAGGCGGGCCATCCAGGAACGCGCGACGGCCCGCGCGCTGCGCGAGCACATGTCAACTCATCGGGTGGAATTGCTCGAACGTCTTCTGGGTGTGGGGAGCAGCTCTTGATTTTTCACGTGAGCCGGGCTCATGATCTGCGTTTTCGAGCATGAGCGGTCCCGGTCCCTCCCCAGCGACGACTGCCGCCGTGGTGGTGCTTTACCATCCGGAAGGGGACT
>DATJYM010000041.1:0-8082 GCA_035499615.1 Candidatus Acidiferrales bacterium
GGGCGAAGCAAGAGAAAGCCGCGGTCGTTACGAGCGTTGTAACCACCTGCTTCCATCCGAGATCATTACCCAACGGGTTGCCACCCTTACTCACATCATTGGAGGCTTGAGCAAAACCATTCAGACTATCGAGAACCGCTCACGCACGAAGCCTTGACCTGTCACCTGCCACGTGTCACCTGTCACCTTTAAATGATATTAGACATCGTCAAATACGGCCACCCGGCTCTGCGCCAGAAAGGTGCGCGCATCGAAAGCGTCAATGCGGAGGTGAAAAAACTGGCGGCCGACATGCTGGAAACCATGCACGCGAACAAGGGCGTCGGACTCGCCGCCCAGCAAATTGGCCGGGCCTTGCAACTCACAGTCCTCGACGTGCGTGATGCCAAAGAACGCCCCTCCTGGCTCGAACTCGACGGCAAACCCGCCGATCTCAGTGCCTTCATGCCCTTAATCCTCATCAATCCGGAGATTCAACCGCGAGGTGACATGGTCGCCGGCGGCGAAGGTTGTTTGAGTTTTCCGGAAATCTTCGGGGAGATCACGCGGCCCGAATCCGTGGACGTAAAGGCGTTGAACGAAAATGGCAAGCCGGTGGAATTCCGTTGCGGCGGCTTGCTGGCCCGCGCCATTCAACACGAGATTGATCACCTCAATGGCATCCTGTTCATCGACCGCATGGACAAGGCGACCAAGGAGGAGTTGCGCCCGCAACTGGACGAACTGCAAGCCGCCACCAAGGCGGAATTACAGAAGAAATGAACGGTTGAAGTATCAAGGGCGTGTTGCCCAAAAGAACCTGGAACACCAAAGGCAGGGTGCGCCACTCCGTGCGCCGTCAACCGTTAAAAACCATCCCCTCTGCTAAAGTACCCGCGCGCACGAAGTGACGCGCCGTGCCCGAACTTCAATGATGGCAACCGCAGCCGTCGCCACAGGAGTGGTCTTCCATGTCCTCAACCGTGGGCACCCGACCCAGCTCCAGCGTCTTGGAAACATATTTCTGGATGGAATGCTGGATTTCGTGAAGCTCTTCGCGCGCGTCCAGAAAGCCGCGAGCCACCGGATTGGTCATCAAGGCATCGCGGTGTTTCTCAAAATCGGCAATCTCAGCGCCGTCCAGTTGCCCTCCCTTCGACTGCTTTTCCTGAAGCGCCTGGCCTTTGCTCATGACCGTTTCGTATTGCCCGCGCGCATTGGGGTCGGACAAAAAAGTGTCAATCTGCCGGCGGATGCTTGTCATCGCCGGCTGGTCGACGATGGCCTGACACAGCTCCCGGGTTTTCTCGATAATCGTATTTTCTGCAGTTTGAGTCGTCATTGGCCAGGAATCTATCACAACCATCTCAATAAGTCAGGCCAAATCCGAAGGGAAAAAGCGGTTTTCCGGTCATGTCATTCGCCGCTGCCTGGTCCCAATCATGCGGCCATTCGCGCGGTAATTTGCCGGTCGGCTTGTAGTCGCCGAACAACACGTCGGCCACACCCTGCCCCTCGGTCCCCGGCAACCATGCCGCAATGAGCGCGTCGGTGTTCTCCAGGGCGGAACCCAGGATCAAGGGGCGTCCGGAGAGCAGGATGGTCACCACCGTTGCACCGGAGGCCCTGGCCTGTTCCATCAGCGCGGCATCCCCCGGATCGAGATCCAGCCCGAACATATTGCCCCGCCATTCGGCGTAAGGCAGTTCCCCCACCACGGCAATCACGGCATCGGCGTTGGTAAGACCTGTGGCATCCGGCGAATAGATCACTTTCGTGCCGGGCGAAACCGCGCGGCGAATGGCGGCCAGAATGGTGGTGCCGCCGGTCGTGACCTCACCGGTCCCGCCCTGCCAGTCAACTGTCCAGCCGCCGCATTGCATGCCCAGATTGTCGGCGGCGCCGCCGACCACCACCAGCCGCTTGATCGCTTTCGAAAGTGGCAGGGCGCTTTTATCATTCTTGAGCAATACAAGCGATTCCCGCACGCATTGGCGGGCCACTTCCCGGTGAGCGGCTGAGCCGATCGCCGCGGTCAATGCCGGATCGTCCGTGTACGGATGCTCGAAAAGGCCCATCTGAAACTTGACCCGCAAAATCCGTGAGACCGCGTCGTTGATCCGGGCCTGCGATACCTTTCCTTCCGCCACCAATTCCTTGAGGTCCTGAATAAAATCAATGTAGCTGTTCAACTCCCCCGGCCCCCGGGGAATCATCGCCATGTCAATGCCGGCATTGATTGCCGTCTCCACGGCCAGTTTGTAATCGGGCGATATCTGGTCAATACCCGCATCATCGGAAACCACAAAGCCCTTGAAGCCCAGCTCCTGCTTGAGCACGCCCGTCAGCAGATGCTTGTTCCCGTGCATTTTATCACCATTCCAACTGCTGTAGGATACCATGATGGAACCGACTCCGCTCCGGATCGCGGCACGATACGGCGGCAGATACAATTTGCGCAGGGTCGCTTCGTCACACACCGTGTTCCCTTCATCCACCCCATCCTGCGTCCCGCCGTCCCCGAGGAAATGCTTCGCACAGGCAAGCACGGAATCGTTCCGTCCCGAAAGTTCCCGGCCTTGAAATCCCCGGACCGCCGCCGCCGACATCTCCGAAACCAGTTCCGGCGATTGTCCAAAGCTCTCGTAGGTGCGTCCCCAGCGTTCGTTCTGGGCCACCGCGATGCACGGCGCAAACGACCAGCGGATGCCGGTGCCCGCCATCTCCAGCGCCGTGATGTGCTCGGCCTTTTCGACCAGAGCCGGGTCACGCGTCGCCCCCAGGCCGATGTTGTGCGGGAAAATGACCGTGCCGACGACGTCGTTGTGGCCGTGAACGGCGTCAATGCCGTATAACAGGGGAATTTTCAAACGTGTCTTCAAGGCCCAGGAATCCAATTCATGCACGGTCTGCAGCCACGTCGCCGGATTGTTTTCCGGCGGTTTGGAATTGCCGCCGCTGAGCATGGAGCCGAACGCGTAGGTTTGGACATCCGCCGGATTCGTGACCGCGCCCAAATCCGCCTGCACCATCTGGCCGATCTTCTCATCGAGCGTCATGCGGGAAAGCAGGTCCCGCACCCGCGTATCAATCGGGAGATTCGGACTGAGATAAGGCGGAACACCCGCGGCCCTGGCCGGCTGTCCAGGATTTAAAGCGACGATGATCATCACCACACAAAAGCCAATAAACAAACGGGTGATGGCGCCAATTGCATATTTCGATGGGGCGATTGGCCTGTCCCGCCCAGCGGTGATCCCCGCGAGCCGCAGTTGCTTCCCTCCGGCACGCCAAGGCCGGCTCGTCGGCAGCCTCGCCCTGCCAATCTCCACCTTCATCAACAAACACCCCGATAAAAATAAGCGTTTCATTCCCACCTTGGTTGTGCTCCTGGTCAATCGAATTTAACTTGCAGCGATTTTCCGTTGAATTTTATCGAACGCACCACCACCGGTTCACTCAGGAACCCCGTCGGATGGTTCCGATTGATGAGCACCGCATTGAAAGTGCGTTCTTTCAACATGCCTCGGAACTTTCCCTCGCGTTCGCCGATCGTCAAGGTATGACGCGCGTCGTCCCAAACAAGCGGGATGGTGGCAAACCCGCCATGTTCATAGTCGTACGTCAGACCATCATCCTCGTAGAGCGTGAACCGACCGTCCGCCCCGGCGTAGATATGGAGCGTGATCGGGTCGGCAGGCTTCTCACCGGTGTACTGGAGGTCCGGGCCGGTGGGGATGATCGAGCCGGCCCGCACATAAATGGGAATCGCGTCGTATGGTGCAGGCGCGGATATCGTTTGCGCACCGTTCAGCCACTCGCCGCTCCAAAAATCATACCACCCGCCAGCCGTCGCCGGCAGATAGACCGCCCGCGTCCGCGCCTGATAGGTCGTCACCGGATTGACCAGCAGCGCCGGGCCAAACAGATACTCGTCGTCCAGGTTGAATACATTGGTGTCTGCGGGAAAATCCATGACCAGCGCACGCATGATGGTCCCACCCTCGTGGGTCACCGCCCCGGCCAGCGAATAAATGTAAGGCAGTAGCCGGTAACGCAACCGGTCGAACTTCAATTCAGCCTGATAAGCCG
This sequence comes from Candidatus Acidiferrales bacterium, assembly GCA_035499615.1. Lineage (GTDB taxonomy): Bacteria > Verrucomicrobiota > Verrucomicrobiia > Limisphaerales > UBA11358 > UBA11358. The sequence continues at coordinate 4,072 of DATJYM010000041.1, forward strand.
GGCTGGTATCGCCGCCGAACTCCCACATCTCGCGGTAGGGATATTCGCCGTGCACGCGCAGCAGCGGAACAAACGTGCCGAATTCAAACCAGCGCGCGTTCAACTCATTCCATTCTTCAACATCCTCAGGCTCTGCGTTCCGGCTGGAAAAACGCGTCGGCACGGAAAAACCACCAATGTCCATCGTCCAGTACGGCATGCCGGAAATACAAAAACCGAGACCGGCCGTGATTTGCGCGCGCATCGCCGTCCAGGTGGAGGAAGTGTCCCCCGACCAGACCGCCGCGGCATACCGTTGTTCCCCGGCAAAACCTGACCGCGTCAAAATAAACACGCGTTGATTGGGCGCGGCCCGCCGCTGGCCCTCATAAATCGCCTCACTGTTGACGAGCGGATAGGCATTCAACATCCGCGCGCCCGTGCCCATCGCCGTCGGATGCATGTGCGCCCGCTGGCCCGCCAGCGTCGGTGTCGGCGTCATGTCCGGTTCGCTCGCATCCATCCACCACGCATCCACCCCTTTGCTGAACAGCGTACGATCGATTTGCGACCAGAACAGCTCCCGCGCCGCCGGATTAAACGCATCGTAAAACGTGTCGGGATGGCCGGTCCAATCAATGATGTCCTCGCCCAGGTTGGGTTCGTAGAGAAAATGATGCGCGCGCATGACCTGGAAATTCGTCGTGGTGGGATAAAATTTCGGCCAGACGGAAATCATCAGGTGCGCGTGGTATTTGTCGTGGATATCGCGGATCCAGCCATCGGGATCCGGGAAACGCGACGGATCGAATTCATGCGAACCCCATTGGTCCGCCTTCCAGTAAAACCAATCCTGCACGATGTCGTCGATCGGGATGCCGCGCTGGCGGTAACCGGCCAGCACGTCGAGGCTTTCCTGCTGGGTCTGATAACGCTGGCGGCATTGCCATAAACCAAATGCCCATTCGGGCATCATCGGCGCCTGACCGGTCACCAGGCGATAACCCGCGACAACGTTATCCAATGCCGGTCCGTACACGAAGTAATAATCAATGCCGTCGCCCACTTCGGACCACAAGGAGGTATTGGGGTCCCGGGAAGGTTTCTTCCAGAACAACTGCATCGTTTCCGCCCCCTGCTCTGCCGACCATTCCAGTTTCAAGTGATAACGATGGCCGGCCTCAAAATGGACCCGGGCGACGTTCCACCACGGCAGCCAGAATTGGCGCCAGTGCGAAATGATCAGCTTGTCGTCCACCCAAAGCTTGACGCCGTTGTTGTAAAAGGTTTCGAGCGTGTAATCGCCGGTCTCGTCCGGTTGCACCTCGCCTTCCCAGCGGATGCTCACATTGCCATCCGGCGGCAAAGCCCGGTTGATTAGCAGATTCGGCTGTTTGATTTCGCCCGGGATGGCAATGTCAATCCTGGCATCCACGCGGTTGGTGACCAAATGCCCAAAATTTTCGTCCGAAAAATAAGAACCGGTCAGGCCACCGGCGTTGCCCTTGGCGTCAAACAGTTGCGCCGCCGGTATCGGCTCCGGTTGGCTCAATTCACCAAAGCGCGTGTAAGACGTGTTATCCCACAAAATGCCGTAACCCCGGCTGGAGACGAGGAACGGAATGTCCACCGTCCCGTTGTGCTGCCACAAGTCGAGGGCATAACCCTTGAGATTCATAAGCCCAAGCTGTTGCTGGCCCAGACCAAACAACGCTTCGTCCGGATTCGCCTCCCATTGCTGGCGCACGTGATAAGTGATATCGCCTTGCACAATCGCCGGCTCCATGACACGCCCGGCCTTTTCCTCCGCCAGAATTGGGTGACCCGCGGTATCAAAAAATGAAACCGCGCCCGCTGCGAGGTCCACGTGCGCCTGCAGTTTGTCCGTGGCCAGGACGGCTTCGCCATTTTCGGTTTTCAGCGACCATTCGGTGCGAACATCATGCCGGACGCCCGCCGCGAGCGTTTTGCGCGCAAAAAAGGCCGGCTCCTTCGCATACGCCACGCGGATGATGTTGTCCGCGCAAACCTCGAGCTTCAGCCAATCACCGCCAACCTTGAAAAGAACGCCGTCATCCGACTTTTCCGGGGAGGCTGGCGAAACCTGGGCCGACAATTGAACTGCGGCGGCAATGGGAACAAAAACAAAGAGCAAGCTTCGGTAAAGAAACCGGTATAGGTGGATGCTGGACACTGGCAACTTAAATACCTTTCAAACGGAATCGCTGTCAACCGATTTCCGGTGCGGCAAGCGTCGCTGTGCGTTAAAGAGACCGCGCCCGGCCTGAATACGTCTCCCTCTCCGCGACGAAGTGGGGGAGAGGGTCCGGGGAGAGGGGGTGGCGACGTCGAGCCGTCGCTTGATTCCCGGTGGGGCGAATAGCCTGTCCCGCCCTGCGGTGATCCCCGCGAGCCGCCGCATGACCATCCTGGTGGGGCGAGAGTCCTCGCGAGCCGTCCCGCGTTTCGCCCAACTTCCATCTCCCATCTCCCAACTCCTTACAAGTTGTCCAGCGGGCTTTTGATTCCCAAACCCGGCTTCTGCATTACATGCGTATAAATTTGCGTCGTTGCCACGTCCTTATGACCAAGCAAATCCTGCACTGTGCGGATGTCGGTATGCGATTCGAGGAGATGCGTCGCAAACGAATGGCGCAGCGTGTGCGGTGTGATGGGTTTGTGCAGTCCAGCCAACCGTGCCGCATCCTTCACCGCTCTTTGAACGCTCATGCTGTTGACGTGATGCCGTCCACGCATCCCACTTTCCGGGTCAACCGAAATGATTTTTGACGGAAACACCCATTGCCACATCCATTCGCGTTCCGCCTTCGGGTACTTGACCCGCAACGCTCCCGGCAACCAAACCCGGCCCAGGCCGATTTTCAAGTCCTGCTGGTGCAATGCCTCGACCCGGCTCAAGTGCGCCTTTAGCGGTTCGCGGAGCGCATCGGGCAACACCGTCACCCGGTCCTTGAATCCTTTGCCGTCATGCACGACCACTTGGCCACGATCAAAGTCAATGTCTTTGACGCGCAGACGCAATCCCTCCATTAACCGCATCCCGGTCCCGTAAAGCAGCCGCGCAATGAGCGCAAACGTGCCCTCCATTACCGCAACCAGACGATTGACCTCTGCCCGGCTCATCACGGTCGGCACTTTCGGCCGCCGGAGCGGACGTTCAAATGATCCCAAGTGCTCAAACGGCAGGTGCAACACCTCTCTGTAAAGGAAAAGCAGGGCATTAAGAGCCTGATTTTGAGTCGAAACCGCGACATTTCGGTCTTTGGCCAGATGGGTCAAAAAAGCCTCTATTTCGGGCTTGCCCATCTCTCGCGGGTGGCGTCTATTGTGGAAAAGGATAAACTGGCGTATGAAATTTCAATATGCCGACTCGGTGCGTGGGGAAAACTGCTTAAACCGCATAACCTCATGCACTTGCTCACGCAGGCGTGCTTTGGGATTGGGAATGAGACCTTCAGGCGGGCGGAATGTTGTTATTGCCGCTTTCATATTAAAGACAATCATTATGGAATCAACTGTTGACAGGCAAGTTAATTGCGATAACTAATAAATCCACTAACCATGCTATGCAACAATTCTGTGGCATACTTACAAGTTAGGCCGCACGACACACGCCATGCCAAAGTATGCGCCAAAGACTGACAAGAGATTGCTTGGGACTTGGAAGTCAGACGGTCGCCGGACAGTCTCTGAGTGGCGCTTCAGAAAGCGCCTTCCACCTAAGAAGCGGCGGAAGTTTCTGGCAATCTTCGGAAAACTCAGACTCAGATATACGCGGACGCAAATTCGAGGGGTATTGCGTCAGTACAAGTACACACAGCCATACAAATTGCTGGCAGCCGATTCCAATTCCGTGGCTATTATTTGCCACGACAGTCAGCTCACGAAAGAATGGCGTATCCAGCACATCCACTTTCAGGGTAACGGCCGCTTTTGGATGTCAGTCGGGCCAAATCGAGAATGGTTTAAGAGAGTCCGTAAGCGAGCGGCCTAACACCGCGCTGGAGCCAA
>DATJYM010000042.1:0-11424 GCA_035499615.1 Candidatus Acidiferrales bacterium
AACTTCGCGGCGGGATAATGCGTCCGGTTTCATTCTTTGAGTTCTTCGTCTCCAAAAAGATTCTGGCGCGCTCCAGCAGAAAACAGGTGGAATCTTGTCTGCGCGCTTCTTCCAAATATCTCTGCGCCGCGCTCAGATCACCACGTCGGGCTTCAGCGATTGCAAGCAGACAGGCATTCTGCGCCCGGTTATGACCCACTTCATGTGTGAGCGTTGCCTCTTGTAGCAGGGGTATTGCTTCGTCAAGTCTACCAAGCTCAGACAGTACGGTGCCGCGTGTGCCTTTGATTGAAGGCATCCAGGACAAATTCTTCATGGCTTCGTTAGAATACTGGTCCGCTTCCGCCAGAAGTTCCCGGCCGCCAATGAGCGCATCGGCGTAGGCAATGTTGTTCAAAAGGATGGAGTGAAGAAAACGATCCTGGTCCGTACGTGGAACGATTTTCAAAAAAAACTCACGCGCCTCGGTGAATCTTGCGAGGCTAAGCAGGTTATTGCCAAATGAAGTGAGCAACGTCAGATCGTCAGGATACATTTTGAGACCTCTTTCGAGCCACGATTGAGCTTCGGCGAATTGTTTTGTTTCCTGGCACAATACGCTCTCCCAAATGAATCCAGCAGCGTGGCGCTTCAGCGCTCGACCGGGATCCATTTTCAATGCTTCCAGCAATTGTTTTCCATCCGAGGGGCTTTTCCCGAAGGCAGTGGCGATTTGTCGCGGCCACAAGTTCTCCATAACGATTAACAGATTCGCGATGAAAAAAATCTGAAGGGGCAGCAGCTGTCGCGTAATAGCCTCGAATCCAGCCAGGCTGCCGCCCATGGCGGCAAACGATGCCGCCATCAGAATGGAGTTGGTCAAAGGTCCAGCGACAACAATCGCAAAGTGTTTGGCATGGAAATGCGCGATTTCCCGAGGAGCTTCTATTACCATCCCGCCAAAAGGCAAGATGTGGAATTCAGTATCAAAGCCTAGAAGCTTCACCTTAAAAACGGTCCTCCCGTGGCCAATAAAAATTCTGAAGACGCGCCAGCCTAACCATTTGGCCGTAAAAGCGTGTCCAAGTTCATGTGGTAAAATTGACAGGATCAGTGCGACGTCAAAAATGAAAATATTCAACCAAACCCAGCCGATTATTTCCTTCGGCCATAGATACACGAAAAGAATGCCAAACAGACCTATGGCCAATCGGAAAAACAGGAGGTTTTTATAAAGCGAAGCCTTGTGTTTCTGCCAGCACGCGGGACACAACGTTAGTGTTGAGGTATTGAAAGATTTCGGTTCTTTGAAAAATCCCTCAGCGATGTTCGTCGTTGCACCGCAGCGGTCGCATCTGAGTACTACTGGTTCGCCCGGCGTTGTGGCGGTCAAAGAGGCGGAACCTTCAAACTCAGTCGTGCCGCATTCCCGGCAGTGAACGGCATCATCGTCATTCTCTCGCCCGCAATATGCGCACCGCTTCATGACGTTGGTTTCGACGGTTTCAGTTGGACTCGGAAGGTATTTGCTGTCTCTTCGTTTGTCGAACTGGTTTTGGCGAACCGTGACCGGCTCGTGAATCGCGCTTTGCGCTGGGCAGGATGGCGGGTACTCCGGATTTGGGAATGCGACCTGACGGAACATCCGGAGACTTGTGTCCATCGCATTATGCGGTGGTTAAAGATTGGGAAATAACCCATGCTTGTCAAAAACGAGGTGAACTCGTTAATTTCAACTGCTTGGGCGTGATGGCAGAATACCAACCTTCCCCACGTGGGATGAACCAAGTAAAATCATGAAACGTTTATTCGATTTTCTCATAAAGGCAAACCAGGTTCTTCTGTTTCTGACCTTGGTAGGGGCGATCGCCTTAGCCATTTATATTCTCTGCCAGACGGCCGCGACTCATTACGAAACCCCGCACGTTTCCATCGCTCAAACGCCTGAGGAAGAAAAGAAAGTTGTGGTAAGCGATGTTCGCTTTCTTAGTGAATCGGGAGGAATTTACCTGTTCGGAATAGAAAAGCGCGAAATAACGGAACCTGGCCCGGGTGGAATACGAATGATCAGCAGCTTATCACGTGAGGACAATGAAGGCCAGATCGTCAACGTCGTTTTCTCAAAAGGTTCAAAGACGGTGAAAACATTGCTGAAGGCGGATGGACTGGTGGTCGATAACAACTTATCCGGTCAATATTATTCAGACACCAACTTCACCCCCTACCTCTTTATGTGCGTGACGGAAGACACTGATGGAAATCATGTGCTCGATACCAGGGACCGGGAAGACTTATATATCGTAGCTCGCGACTTAAGCACACCCGACATCGTTATTAAGGGGGCATCCAGTTTTAATATAATTTCAGCGACGCATTTGGTCGTGAAGACCGGCACTGGTGAAAAGGTGCAATTCCTGGACGTTGACACGAAACACGCGACTCAGAAAGAGGTCGAATGGAAATAGAGTGTAGGTTGGGCCATGGAATTAACGCGGCGTAGCACCAAACCAGTGAAGTAGTTGGTTGAATCCAACCTTACACATGGTCGACAGGCGGGTCGTCCGGCTTCGGGAATGCGACTTGGCCAAGCATCCAGAGACGTGCGTTGATCGGATTGAGCGGGCGCCGGTTTATTGTTAGCGATTATGTGGCGTCCACCTGCCGGTATTCCCGGTACAGTGACTGACGTAGTTTATTTTGGCTTCAAAAATCAAAATTGGTGGATTGTAAAGGCCCCGGGCTGTGTTAAAATCGGCCAATCATGAGGGCCCGGAATCATAATCTTTGCTCGCTGGCCGCCATAACATTGTTAGCTCTATCAGCCGGGGTCACACCTGGTCTAGCCTATTGGAACGATGGCATTGACTTCAATGACGGAAACACACACGACTTCTCCAATGGCAGCCTCAGCGGTGGCAGTGCTGTTGACTCAGCCAATTACCTTAATGGGGTGGAGGTAGCGAACAATAGCACGGTGAATATTTCGGGAGGTAACATTTTCGGCGGAAGCAACTTCAATATCGCCGGCGACGGTTGGTATGCAGGCGTCATGGAAGAGGTCGGGACAGTGAACATAAGTGGGGGCAGCGTCACCGGCGGCGCTGTTGGCGGGAGCGCGGGTCATAGTTGGCTCTTTGGAGCCAACACCTCTGGTGGGACGCTGAATATCTACGGAGGCACCATCACCGGCGGGAGCGTCGTTGGCACCGCAGGCCAGACCTGGCTCTTTGGTGTTGCGACCGTGGGCGGCGGCACGATTAACATCTATGGAGGCACCATTTCACCCGGAAGCATTGTGGGCACCTCTTCCACTGACTTTCTGATTGGAGTTTCTGTTGTTGGGGGCACAGTGAACATTTATGGTGGCAACATCTCCGATGGAACTCTAAACGCAGCTCCTTCGAGTTTTTCCAGCACCATCGGAGTTAATGATGGTGGAACCGTTAATATTGCAGGTTCAGCTTTCAATTATCCGTATGGAGTTATTGGCGTTGCTGCGGGCACTCTGACCGGAACATTGGCCGATGGCACTCCCATAAGTTGGAGCTTCATCCACGATCTGGGAAGTACGATTAACCTGGTGCCTGTTCCCGAACCGTCCGCTCCGGCGTTGCTGGTGTTGGGCGGAATTGCGTTTCTCGTGGTCGCCTGCCGCAAAGGCGTGAAGGCGTCAGTCCCGCATATTGCCTAATCACCGGCGTTTCGATTGTTCCATCTGGTTTCAGCGGTTTATCCCACCGGCACGCGCGGGATGAGATCCCGTCAGAAAACCTGCGGACATCTGCCTCTTTTTATGCAAACAGGTTTGGCTGGGAATGAAATGACTGCCTTTGGCTGCCAAAAGTAATCTGTCCTGCACCAAAAAATCACGCGCCGTTTCCCAGGCATTGTGTTTTGATTCGTAATCAAATCGTTTTGTCATCCAAAGTCGCGAGCCAAATTCCAATTTGACCTCCCGCCCCGCTGTGATAGCGTCGCGTTAATTCAGCCTCGCTCCCGCGGAAAATAGAATTATGAAAACTCGCACCCGTGCCTTCACATTGATTGAACTGCTCGTGGTCATTGCCGTCATTGCGGTCATCGCCGCGATCCTCCTCCCGGCCCTTTCCGCGGCGAAAAAGCGCGCCTTGAGCCGGAGCATGAGCGCCATTAACTCCGTCGCCGACGCCCGCACGGAAATGCCCGAGCAGCCGGGCGCCGCCACCCGACGTCCACTGGCTGCGATCCGGAGTTTTTCCGCCACCGTCGCCCTCAAGCCGGAGTTGAGTGTGGGCACCGTCCAGCCGGAATCCATTTACACCGCGCAACTCAAGACGACATTTCGAGCCGCCAATCCTGCCGGCAATGGCGAATGCGAAGTGCTGCTGCCGTTGCCGCCCCAAATCATTTCGCTCGCCGACCTCAACGTCACCGTCAACGGAGAGCCGAGCGAATCGGTGGAAATCCGCGGCGACAAACTCGTCTGGTTCGGCAGCCTGCCGTCCACCTCCACACCCATCAGCATCGCGTATTCGGCGGTCGGCAAGGGCGTTTATTATCTCCAACCGCCGCCGGGTAATATTCTGGACACGTTCCATATTGACCTCACCGCCGTCGGCTCGGACGTGCGCATGTTGGAACTTTCGCTCCAGCCCACCAAGTATGCACGCGGCAACGGCCAGACGGTTTATACCTGGGATTACCAACGTCTGCTCTTTGGACGGCCGATTGCGCTCGACGTGCTGGGCGTGGCGCCGATTGACCGCCTGGGCGAATTGACCTGGCTCGGCCCGGCCAGCGTGGTGGTGTTTGGTTTCCTGCTCGGCCTGGTCGCCAACGCCTTTTACATCCGCAACTTCGACCGTTGGATGTTGCTGTTGGTGCTGGGCGCATTCACCGGCGCCTACCCGCTGATGTATTTCGCGCAGGAGTTCATTTCGCTCAATGCGGCCATTCTTTGTTCGTCCGCCCTGGTGCTGGTCATCATTGCTGTCCGTACGCTGACCATGATGAAACCGGGCGTGGCCTTATTGGGCGTGGTGCTGCCAGCCGCCGCCGTGCTCACCGTGACCATCGTGGCCGCCATCGAGCAGCGGCTTCAGGGCCTGCTCATCACCGGTACCGGCCTGGTTTTCTTCATCGTCGCCATGATGCTCATGCCGAGGCTGAAACCGGCCGAGCCGTTGTCCAGCGCTGGAAAAATACCATCGTCGCCGGCGGCACCGGCGAAGGATGTTTGACGCGAAAATCAGCCGTCAGTCGGAACAGCCCTGCCGCGACGTGGAAATTTGAATCCGTGTCCATCCCTCCACCGCTAAAAACCTACGGAGGACAGGTCCGTGTCCATCCGTGTTTGAAAGCCTGCTTAGTTGGCGGGTGCTCCGGATTTGGGAATGTGACCTGGCGAAGCATCCAGAGACCTGCGTTCGCCAAATTCAGCAGTTCGAGAGGGCATATCGAGTCTTGACACGGCAACTTTCAGAGGTAACGTCGCCGCCAGTGAACTCGTTTCCATCAGAATTCGCCGTGAACCGAGTAGTCTGGAAGGACATTTCTCTTCCAAAGACCGACCAACACATCCGCATGATTCCTATGAAAAAACATCTCGTGCGCCTCACTCTGGTGGCAATGGTTTTGTGCGCCAGCTTCGGCTGCTCAACCACCACTGCACACAAACTCAACAAGCTTAATCTTGGTATGTCGCAAGAAGACGTGACGAGTATCCTGGGAGATAATTACGTCGTCGAAGCCGCTGCCACCGACACCAACGGCGCGCGCCTGCAAATGTGGGATTACACCGACAAGAAAACCCAGGACGAGTATCGTCTCTATTTTAAAGATGGCAAACTTGCGCAATGGGGCAAAAAGGGGGACACAGATTTTCCAACATTGACCCTGCCGTCGCACAACTGAGCACCCTGCGGCGGGCTTTGGCCAGGCGGCCACGCGTGGCGGGTGACGAGTGACCGGTGATGAGATCGAACCACAGAAAAAGTTTAGCGCGGCAAAAATCCGCGTCCATTCGTGGTTAAAATCCTCGGTGACTGCAAAAGAGCATCGCCCGCCATCGAGAAGAACCCGCCTATTGGCTGCTTAATCGGAAGAACCGTCCGGCTCCGGAAATAGAATTGGTCACCACATTTTGTCCGCCGATGATGACTGGCGCGGTCGAATTGGTGGTCCAAATCGGAGACGAACCAAGACTGGTCGCCATTTCCAGGTTGAAGACGGTGGCGTTGGTCGGCCACGATAAAACGACATTGGTCCCAGCCGTCGCGATGGTCAATTGCGGTCCCGTCACCAAAAGACTGAAGATCGTACCGTGTCCCGCACTACCGCCAAGACCCGCCATTCCATAGAGACTGTTGCCCGACAAGAGCAGGCCGGCAGTTGGAGACGCTCCGTCGCCGTTGGTGGAATTGGCACCCGACGTTGCCGAAAAGGAATGCAGGGTCGTAAAATCCGAGCCTTCGGGCTTGAGGCTAAACACTGTGCCCTCGTTTGCACTGCCACCGGCAGATGCCACGCCATACAACGTGCTGCCGGATATGACTAAGTTGCCTCCGTAGGGCAGTGCCCCGTCAAAGTTGGTATTGGCAAAAAATGCTGTAAAACTATGCAGGTTCGTATAACTCGAGCCATCTGTGTTAACTCGAAAAACCACGCCCAGGTTCGCACTGCCACCATCTTCCGTGGTCCCATACAGTGTATTACCGGCCAACGTCAAACCAGACGATGGGTACGCCCCATCCCCGTTGCCGGTGCTGTACGCCAGGGTGAAATTGTAAAGGTTCGTAAAAGCCGTGCCGTTGGTGTTGATTCTGAAGATGGTCCCCGAATTCCATTGGCCGCCACTGCTTGCGGTTCCATAGAGGGTGTCGCCCGATAACGTCAATCCGGCTTGTGGGCTGGAACCGTCGGTACCTGCGACAAAACTATAGAGGTTGGTGAAACCAGAGCCATCGGTGTTGATGGCAAACACTGTACCACCGCCCGAACTACCGCCGTCCGCCGTCGTTCCATACAAGGTATTGCGCGAGGCAGTCAGACCCGCCGCCGGACTGGCTCCATCGCTGTTGGTGAGATAGTTCCCGGAAGTTACCGTGAAATTATGCAGGTTGGTGAAACCCGAGCCGTCGGTCTTAAGGCTGAAAACCACACCATTAGCTGAAGAGCCGCCATAAAAGGTCGTCCCATACAGCGTGTTGCTCAATAAAACCAGGACGACTGCCGGATAAGCTCCTTCGTTGTTGGTAAAAGCCTTTAAGCCGCTGTTGTAAGCGACCGCTGCAAAATTATGCAAGTTCGTCAAACCTGTGCCATTGGCATTGATTCGGAACACGGTGCCCGCACCAAAACTGCCGCCTTGGATCGTCGTCCCGTACAGATTGCTGCCCGATACTATCAAACCACCCTGAGCATTAGCCCCATCCGGGCTGTTGGTAAAACTGTGGAGCGTAGCCAACGTCTGCGCTTCCGCCACCATTACCGGGAAACCAAGGCAGGCCAACATCATGAACAGTTTCAGGAACAGGTTCGACAAAACCGATGAAGTTTGCTGCCTTCCAGATTTCATGTGAGGTCCGATCCACATGTGCTGTTCTCTAAATACTTACTTATTCAAACATGAAACTGGGATAATTGCAATCTCAATCCCGCTGTGCTGACTTTGGAATGCTGAATTGCCGATCCGCAATGAGCACCAACTGTATCTTTCGTGATGATGGGACAAATCTTTGTTTTCTCCGTTTGTTTCTGTGAAAATCTCCGCGCCCGTTGCCTTCGTCGGATTCAGCAATTGCTTTGAAAACATTAAAATAAGAATGCAAAAAGAAGGGAGATCACGCCGGATTCAATCGCTTCCAACCGAAGAAACCTACGGCAGATTGAGGCGGTAAAACAAGTTGCTCGCCGGCGCGGGCAGGACGATCTGGTTACTGGAACCAATCGTCACCGGTGCGTTCGTCAATGTCACCCAACTGGTCGTTCCCAGCGACGCATTGGCCTGAAGGACGTATCCATTGGTCGAAGAAGTCCAGGTGAAGACCAGCGTGTTGGTCGGGGAAAGGCTGAGGTTCAATTCCGGCGCGGACGGAATGGCCAGGGTCATCTTGACGTTGTCCACCAGGATGTCGCTGCTGGCGTCAAAGCCGTGAAACGACAGAATCTCGGTGGCATTTGAGGCCGTGATGGTGGTGGTAAATTTTTGATAGGGCAGGGCGTTTGCAGAATTCGGCTCATAGTCGGTCAATTGCAAATCCTGGGAGTAATCAATGCCAAAGGAGGTGCCGATGACCACATACATGGCGGCGCCCGATCCAAGGGTGGTGCCATCCGTCGCCAGATAGTAGCTGATGGTGTATTGCGCGCCGACGGTCAAATGAACGGTCTGGCCAAGACAGTCTTGCGAACTGTCGGTTGGATGCCCGTGAAAATAGGCGTAAAAATTACCGTCTTCCGCCACATCGGGAGAGACGCTCGATGGGGCGACGCCGTAATCGCTGTTGTTATCGGCCGGACCAATCTGGTCCCAGCCGGGAAAGTTCTCGATGCCCCCTCCGCCAGTCTCAAAACTCCCGTTGACGATCAAATTCGTCTGCGCGAACACCCTGTTCCCAAACAAACCGAGCAACAGTCCGACGGTTGAAATCACAATAGTTATTTGTTTTATGGCAATGCCTTTGTTCATCGTTGCTCCTTTCGGTCGGCCGTTCCCGGCGTTTTACATTTTATTCCGCGATGAAAGGAATTATAGCACAGAAAATGGTCTTCGCGCGACCGGGCTTGTTGGTGTTGTTTCCGTGGTCATGCGCGACATGTTCCGCGAACGGCGCTCACGCGACGGCTTTTCGCATGACGCGCAGTGGCGTGTGGCCTGCGGCGTGCGACGGGAACAGTTCACAGCGTCAGTTTAGCGCTATAGAAATCCGTGTCCATGCGTGGATTTAAATTCGTATTGATTGGCGAAATCCGCGTCGTCTTTTTGCGTCTTGTGCGCCTCTTTCGCCTTCGACGGGGCTATGGCTCTGCAAGTTGCGGCTGAACAAGGTTTGGGCGTCGCCGAGCTCCGCCCTCCGAAAATTTCGCGCCTTTCGCGAGTTAAAAAATCCCGCCTGTCGGGTCGGCGCTTGATGCCGTCGCGTTGGTTGCTATAGTACCGCCCGGTTTGGTTCAGCAACGAGGTTTCAACCATGTTGGCGCCACCTTCCTTGAAGAATGTTCCGCGTTACCCGGTGACGGCCGGTGTCGCGGCAGCGGCCATCATTGTGACGGGGATGTGGTGGTCGGGGCAAAGTATTGATGAATTCCTCATGAACGGCCGGGTTTGGGCGCATTGGGAATTGTGGCGCGCTTTGACCTGCGTATTGCCGCACGTCAACTTCTTCCACCTGGCGTTCAACCTGTATTGGGTGTGGACTTTTGGGACCCTGGTGGAGCGTGTGTACGGTCATTTAAAGTGTGCCGCAATATTTTTACTGCTCGCGTTCGGGTCCTCGCTGGCTGAATACACGGTGTTTTCCGGCGGGGTGGGCCTGTCCGGTGTCGGCTATGGCCTGTGGGGCTTTTTGTGGGTGCTGGAGAAACGCGACCCGCGGTTCGCCGAGGCGGTGGATTATCAGACGTCCCGGTTGTTTGTAATCTGGTTTGTGCTTTGCATCGTGCTGACCATTGCCAACGTGATGCCGGTGGCGAATGTCGCGCATGGTGTGGGGGCGGGCCTGGGTGCGCTCCTGGGATTGGCCGCGAGCGGCCGGGGCACCGTGCGGTGGAAGGGCATTGCCGGGCTGGTGGCCGTGATGAGTCTGGGTCTCGCCGGATCCACTGTATTTTGGCCGTGGGTCAATCTCTCCGCGGCGGCGGAGTCCGAAGTCGAGGGCGCGGGATTGGAGGCTTTGGAACAAAACCATTACTCCGACGGCGCAAAGTTGTTGGAGATTGCCACACGGATGAGGCATGCACCCGCCCGGTCGTGGTACAACCTCGGAGTTGCCTACAGCCGTCTGGGAAGATTTGACGACGCGCTCGCCGCGTACGAACACGCCGCACAGATGCCCGATGCCGACAGCCAGATGCAGCAGGCGGCGCAGAACATGAAGGATATTTTGGACTGGAAAAAGGAGAGTCCGTCACAGCCGCCCGGACATTCAACCAACACCGTCCCGGAGGCTCCGGTCGCGCAAACAAATCGCTGAATGCTGGGAGCACGGCTTTTAGGGGGAAGTCCGCAGTCCGTTGCCGGCGGGAATTTTCACCGTCTCGGCGTCCTGATTGTCAAGGCTCGGTGTGTTCGCCTGTCCCATGGCGCAGCCGCGCTTCCGCCAGATCAATGTCCCGCTGGATGCGACGCAGGACTTCATCGTTGATGACACCCCGGTTCCGCAATTGGAGGATGGTCTTCCGCTCTTCGACCAGGGTTTCGTAAGACAGATGTTCGTATTCGGAGGAAAACAGGTGGCGCGGGGTTTTGGCACTTGCCGGATCCGTGTCTTCCAACTGGCGGATGCGGTCCTCGTATTCAATGCTCAGCCGCCGTTTCGCATCCGCTTTGGCCGGGTTGTGTTCCGGGATTTCCCGGAGCCGGGCGAGGGCCGCTTGATTGGCCTTGAGCCGGGCCTCGTGTTCCTCCTTCGCGGCGGCCCCATCGTCCTTGATGCCCAGCCGGCGAATCAGGAGGGGCAGGCTCAATCCCTGCACCACGAGTGTCGCCAGAATGACGATGAAGGTCAGGAACTGAATCAAATCACGGTCCGGAAACGGCGTGCCTCCTCGAAGGGTGAGCGGCAGGGCGAGGGCGGCGGCCAGCGAAATGACTCCACGCATGCCGGTCCAGCCCACCAGGGCGACTTGGCGCCAGGACAGATATGGATCCCGGTCCCGGATCCGTTTGAACAACATGCGCGGCAGATAGGACGCGGGAAACACCCAGAGGATACGGATGAGAATCACCGCCAGGCTTATGACCAGCGCATACCATATGAGCTGGCCGATGGAGTAATCGGCGTGTTTGGACAGCGCGCGCAGCACTTCGGGCAGTTGCAGCCCGATCAAAATAAAGACGAAGCCGTTCAGGAGAAATTCCACCATATCCCACACCGGTCCACCCTGAAGCCGGGTCCGGGAACTGAGGAGTTCGGGGATGCGCCAGCCGAGATACAGACCGGCGGTCACCACGGCGAGCACCCCGGAAACGCCCAGCCGTTCGGCGCACAAATACGCGGCAAACGGGGTCAACAGGGAAACGGTGATTTCGATCGGCGCATCGTCCACGCGCCGGTGGAACCACGCCGCCAACCAGCCCGCCGCCAGTCCGATCAAGACGCCACCGAGGGCGATGACCACGAATTCCCATCCCGCCCGCGTGAGTGAAAACGAGCCGGTGGCCACCGCCGCCACCGCGAAGCGATAGGCGACCAGGGCGGTTGCATCATTGACCAGGCTTTCACCCTCCAGAATCGTGACGATGCG
>DATJYM010000043.1:0-4100 GCA_035499615.1 Candidatus Acidiferrales bacterium
AAAAGGTTGGTGGCGTGGTTGTACCAATTCGGATCGAGTTCGGGATGTTCCAGGAGGTAACAAGCCGTCTCGCCGGGATCGTATTGGTTGACGTTGCTCAGGTCGTTGGGTCTCGGTTTCACGTCCTCAAAATAATTGGCCCAGACCCGGGTCGACATGGGATAGGTCATGAGCCAACTCCAGGCTGTCTCCCGGGCCGACAGGTATGAATTGGTATTTCCCAGACCCAGGCGTATGAGTTCATCGAAAAGCCGGATCGGGGCGACCACATCGGCGCAGTACTCCTCCGACTGCGACGTGGCGCCGGTCTGCGCCACCACGCGAAAGGCCCACGGCGAATGCGTCGCATCCCCGGTTCGGATATGCAGGGACAACTGGTCGGCGCAGGTGATGGCGGCGTTCAGATAGTTGGTGTTGCCCGTCAACTCGTAAAATCTCAAGTAACCGTGGTAGCCCAGCTCGCCAATCTTGTCCGGTTCCAAAACCCCGACCCCTTCCGAGTAATTGTCGTTGCCATAGCTGGTGGATCCGCTCGCCGCGGTGGAATAGGGAACCCCGGCCCATGAATAGTTCGTCGGCGTGGTCCCGTGGAGGAGGTGATAATTCAACAAGCCGGAAACCAATGTGACCACATCGTAGTTTCCCGAGTAGGCGTAATACAAGCTTGCCGAATCCGCCAGCATGGCATGCTTGCCGGCCGGATTGTTCGGCCAGTCCTGCCCGGTCAATCCGTTCGGGTCGTACTCGCTGTGGGTGTAATAGGCCGGCAGGCCGTTGTTCGGATCAGTGTGAATGCGATTGAGCAACAGGTCCCAGCACAGGAACATGACCCGGTCATAACCGTCGCCGGGATCGGATGTCCAGGGGATGATTTCCCCCTGCCCGTCCAGGACGACCGTGTGGGTGTCCAGCATCGCGGCGATGCACAGTGCCGGACACATTACCATCATCAGTGTCCAAAATGTCTTATAGGGTTTCACCGCCTGCTTGTTTTTGTTGTTAGGAATCACCCCTGCCTTCGTCTTTCACCCCGCCTGGTCTCTCGAGTCAAGTGCGCTGCCAACATTAGAATTTCGCAACTGACCTCTCAATCTCATCAGCATACCGGAATCTGCTCTGCAATCGTTCTTCCGATGGCGAGCGAAGCGGTGGCGGCCGGTGAGGGGGCGTTGCAGACATGTAATGCCCGCTCACTCCGAACCAGCAGAAAATCGTCAACGAGCCCGCCATCAGGTCGTAAAGCCTGGGCCCGCACTCCCGCCTTGGCGGGAATCAGATCCGCCTCGCCAATTTCCGGGATGAGTTTTTGGAGGCTGCGCACGAACGCTTTCTTGCTAAAGGAACGGTGCATCTCGGCGAACCCGGATTTGGCATGTTTCTTCGCCAGGCGCCAGAAACCGGCGTAGGTCACGGTTTCGATGAAATCACGCCAGTTGAATGAAGTGCGGTCGTAACCCTCACGTTTAAGGCTGAGCACAGCGTTCGGACCGGCGTGAACCGACCCGTCAATCATGCGTGTGAAATGGACTCCGAGGAACGGGAAAGCAGGATCCGGCACCGGGTAAATCAGGTTGCGCACCAGTCCTCGTCGGTCGGGTTTAAGTTCATAGTATTCGCCCCGGAACGGCACGATACGCGCCCCCGGTTGGGCGCCTGCCAGGCGAGCAACCCGGTCGCTGTGCAACCCGGCGCAACTGATGGTCCATCGGGCGGTCACTGAGCCTTGCGAAGTTTCCAATGTTCCCCCGCTCCCGTTCGTGCGAAATGCCTGCACGGCGGCGTTCAGGCGGAGGTCGCCACCGCGGGCGGCAATCAGTTCCACCAGTTTCCGGCAAACCCCGACGTAATCCACAATTCCGGTTGAGGGCACGTGAATTCCCGCCCGACAGTTCACATGCGGTTCAAGCTCCTTCACCTGGGAAGGGTTCAGTTTTTTGGCGAGCAACCCATTTTCGATGCCCCGGTCGTAAAGCTTTTCCAGCAACGGCAGCTCGGATTCCGCGCTGGCCACAATCACCTTGCCGCAGACTTCATGGCGAATTCCGTGGTCACGACAGAATTCCAGCAACCGGCGGTTTCCTTCCCGGCACAACTTCGCCTTAAGACTGCCGGGCTTGTAATAAATGCCGGAGTGCATGACGCCGCTGTTCCGGCCCGTTTGATGCAGGCTCCAGTCATTCTCCTTCTCCAACACCGCGACCCGGGCTTGAGGTTGCCGTTCGAGAATCGCCCAGGCAACGGACAGGCCGACAATTCCGCCGCCAATGACGGCATAGTCGTATTTCTGCATGGCAGGAAAAGCCGGTAAACCGGCGCACGCGTTTTCACGCGACGCACTGGAGCGCAAGGACGGATCGGAGTTCAGACGCGATCAGCGTCTGTTCCTCGGGTGTCAATAGATGATAAAGGGGAACCAAAATGCATTCATCCTGGGCGCGTTCGCTTTCAATCAGCGTGCCATCCGACCGCCAGGAGCCGGCGGGATAGGCCGTTTCCCGATG
Organism: Candidatus Acidiferrales bacterium; assembly: GCA_035499615.1. Classification (GTDB taxonomy): domain Bacteria; phylum Verrucomicrobiota; class Verrucomicrobiia; order Limisphaerales; family UBA11358; genus UBA11358. The sequence goes on from DATJYM010000043.1 coordinate 2,502, forward strand.
GGAGCACATGATACCCCGGCGGGTGGCGATGTTCCGGTCGAGCAGTGCCTGCATGACCTGACGCTGTTCCAATCCTTCCGAAAGCCGGATACAATAACTCTGCCAGTTGCTCCGCGCCCATTTGGGTTCGGCGGGCAGCTGCAAACCAGGGACATCCGCCAGCAGCGAACGATATTCGGCCGCCAGTTCACGGCGGCGGCCGATAAAATGGGGAAGACGTCTGAGTTGCTGACGGCCGATGGCCGCCTGCACATCGGTCATCCGGTAATTGAAACCCAGCTCGGGGTAACTTTCGAAGATAACTGAATTTGACGCATGACGAACGGTATCGGGCACGGACATTCCGTGCTGCCGCCACAACCGAAACCGCGCGTCCCACTCCTTATGCTTCGTCGTAATCATGCCGCCGTCACCGGTGGAGAGAACTTTCCGCGGATGAAAAGAGAAGCAGGCAACATCGCCGTGTGGCTTGCCGATCCGTTCCCATCTGCCATCCCACAGGATTTCGCTGCCAATCGCACAGGCGGCGTCCTCGATCAAGGGAATGGCCTGGCGGCTGGCGATGCGAGACAGCTCTGCAAGATCACAGGGCATGCCCATCTGGTGCACGCAAAGGATGGCCCGGGTCAGCGGAGTGATGGCCGCCTCCACCTGCCGGGGATCGATATTGAACGTGTCAGGGCTTATGTCCACAAACACCGGCATGGCCCCGCAATAACGCACTGCATTGGCGGTGGCGATGAAGGAGTGGCTGACCGTGATCACTTCGTCGCCGGGCCGGACTCCTGCCGCCAGCAACGCCAGATGCAGGGCTGTGGTGCAGTTGGACACGGCGCAGGCGTGGGCGGCGCCGACCTGTTCGGCGAATTCCCGCTCAAAGGCGGCGACTTCCGGCCCTTGGGTGATCCAGCCGGAGAGAATCACGCGTCGGACAGCGTCCGCCTCCTGTTCGTCAAGGAAAGGTTTTGCAATTGGAATCATAAAGTTGTTGTAGGATTGGTTGAAATCAACGCCCGGCGGTTGCGCCGTTGCAGATGTAGGTTTAACCCGACGCTTTTATAGTTCGATCAACCGTTCGGGTATGGCCGCAAAGCGAGCTGATGGCCTGGTCTGTTCCCGTTCATTGCCGGCCCATGGCCCATATTATTGTACAACGAAAATCCTGTAGAAGCGTTGTGTGGAAACTCCCACCGTGTCTGTTTTGGTGGCCGTCAGACCGGTCGCGGTAACATCCGGAACGACCTCATTCCAATTGGTGGAACCCAGATTCCCGTTGAACTGCAAACGGTAAACATGAGGCGACAGGACTGTCCAAACCACGGTCGCTACGCCATTGGTCAGACCGACCGATTGGATCACCGGCCGGGGCACATTGGCTGTATCTACCAACATCACCCGGAAGAAGCGTTGTATGGCACCGCCCAACACGTTAGTCGTGCTGGCGGTCTGATTCGTCGCCTGTATATCCGGCGTTACATTGTTCCAATCCACCGCCGTCAGAGTGTCCTTGTACTCGAGCCGGTAATAATTCCCCGGCACCGAGGTCCAGGTCACCGTTGCCACTCCGTTGGTTATCGTGATGGATAGAATCCGGAAATC
>DATJYM010000044.1:0-4712 GCA_035499615.1 Candidatus Acidiferrales bacterium
CCGCGCGGCCCGTTCCGCCGCGCTCCTGACGAATTCCCGGTCCTGCGGATCCGTGTAGCAAAATGATTTGAACTGGCCGCCAATGCCGCCGTCGGACAACGCCATCCCGCCGGCGACCCTGACCCCGTGGTCGAGGAAAAACTTCTTCACCTGTTCGAGCAATGCGTCGTCCGCCAGTTGCCGGTCGCGTTGCACCTCGATATAAACCTTGTCCACCTTCAACTGGCGGCTGATGCGATCCCAGTCGTTTGTGAGTTTCTGCGGGTCGGCGAAACTTTTAACGACCCCGACTGGGATGTAGATCGCAACGTCAAAGTTCGTGTAATGGCCGGCGCGGCACCGGCCCGCCAGCAAAATCAGGCCGAAAAGCATTATTTGAAGGAGTGTGCCGTGAATTTTTTGGTGCCGGTGCATTAATTCGATGTGCCGCTGGGATTGTGGAAACACGCCGGCCGATAAATGGCGACGTAAATTTCCGCTGAAACAGTCTTATGCTAGGCCATTTCCGCGGTCTGTCTTGTCGGTAAAATTAGTGACCATGGCAGATTGATGATGTCTTAAAGATTGTTGCTGTAAATCCGCCTGGCGCGAAAATGTGAACAAGTAATCGTTGCAAGCGGCCCGCTCTTTGGTAAAAAATGAAGGTGGCGCGATTGAGTTAGCTTTCCCCCTGCAAGCGCTTCTTCGACGCGCCCGCCGGTCCAGGAATGCATCTGCCATCAGCGGTAGGCAGGCGCGAAAGACGGCAGGTTGGTCTGCAACTGCATTCGCATGGTCTGCTCAAACACCGCGCTCGAAAAAATGATGCTGTCCGGCGCGGACGGGTCTCGGGCCGAATCCTCCAACCCTGTGCCGATGAACCGCGCCCGGCCTGCGAGATAATTCACGCGCGGCCGGTCCAGCGTCTCGAGACCGGCGCTTTTCAACTGGTCGGCCACCAGCAGCAGGCCCATCCGCTCGCGCTGCCGCAGCTCGGCAAACGAGTGGACACCGATCTCTGCCAGTGACGCCCGCACGGCTGGATTGCCGGCCAGTGTCGTCTCCGCCCGTTCCTGGTCCGCCACCGTGAGCGGGCGTTTCGAGGCCAGCACGAGCAGATCGCCGGGCTCGCCCTGATAGAAGCAGCAGTTCGGAAATTCCGAGCGCACAGTGTTCATCAGGATGGCGAAAGTCTTTGGGTCAATCGCATATTTCTGCACCCACTGGAGCAGCATTCCGTCGTCCGTGAGATGCGCGCGGGCCAGAAGGTAGAACTCGCGACTGAACAGCAGATCCACACCGGTCACCCAGGGATTGCTCGGCTCGGAAACGATGATGTCCCATTGCCCGTGGCTGCGGCCCAGCACCCTGAACGCATCGCCCAAGTGGATGTGCAGGCGCGGATCGTTTTGCACGGAGTGGGTGAACGATGCAAACAATGGCAGGGCGTCCACCACACCCGAAGACAGCTCGGCCACATCAATCCGCTGGAATTCCGGATACAACGCGAGTTCGCCTGTGGTGACGCCCGTGCCCAGGCCAATCACGAGGGCCTTCGACCGTTGCCCTGCCCACAAGGCGGGGATGTGCGCCGACAACTTCAACGTCTGCCGGTCTAAAAGCGTATTCGAGTCTGGCTTGCCATTCACCAGGATTGCCAGCGGCGGATTGGTGGGCGTTGCCGGTTCCGACATGGGGAACGGAAAGCCAGGGGGCAACAGGCCCGGTTCGCCCGGTTTGCCGGTCGAGGTGTTGTCGGCAATCACCGCCGCAGTTCCTGCCGGGCTGTCGTCGTAAAACTTCACGAGCCGACCGTGCTCAAAATTTTCATAGAAATACTCCGGACCATGATACGAATACGGGGTCAGTTGATTCAGACCAAACGTCCCATGTGCAAATCGTTGCTTGTCGAAATCCGGTTGCTGCCAGGACAGGGACGCCGCCCCGAGCAACAATACCAGGGCGCCCAACCGGGCGAAATTTCCTAGCGGCCACGCGGCCAGGGCCGCGGACAGCGCCACCAACAAAAGCGCGCAGGCAAGCACGCCGGGATTGTCGAGCGGATAAAACAGCAGCCAGCCGCCGACTACGCTGCCGATCACGCAGCCAGCCGCATTGGCCGAAAAAATCTTCCCACTATGCCAGCCCACCAGCCGCAATTCCCGCTTCAGCTCGTGGAACAGCAGGGGAATCGTTGCTCCCAGCAACCCCACCGGAAGAAGAAGCACGGCCAGCAAGATCAGCAACGTCGTTCCCTGAAAGAGCCAGAAACCAATGCCGTTGCTCTGAAAGGCCGCGCGCACCAGATGCGCCGTATAAGGCCAGTCATCCAACGTCACATACAGCAGCCACCACAGCGCGAGCGCCGCCGTCTGCGTGCCGAACAGCAGTCCGCGCGGCAGCCGCCGCAGGGCCCCCACCGCGAAACTCCCGCCCGCCAGGCTCAGCACGAAAACCCCCACCAGCAGCGAAAACGAATACGACGACGAACCCAGCGTCAGGTTGGTGATCCGGATCATCACATTTTCCAGCACCATCACCGCCGCGCCGTTCAGGGCGGCGATGGCATAAAGCACCCCGGCCGGGAACGGACGGGACGAGGATCTCGCTGCCGGTGCCAGCTCACGTTCAGCGATGATTTCACCCGGCGCATGGCTATCGGGCCGGGAAAACCGCCCAAAGTAAAAGAACGCCGCCGCGACGAGGTTGATTACGGCCATCCCGCGCAACGACCCGGGCAGGCCGAAACCCGGCACCAGAATGTAGCCCGCCGCCATGACTCCGAGGAAGGCTCCGGCCGTGTTCGTCCCGTAGATGCGGGCATGGACCCGCGTGGACCCGGCCAGCGAATCCGCCATCACACGCGTCAACAGCGGCACGGTGCCGCCCATGCAAGCCGCCGGCAATCCGATCAAGACGATCGTGCTCACAGCACCTTCCCATAGCAGCCAGACCGGCGGCGCGAAACTCCAGGTCTGCGTGGCGGATGCCACAGCGGCGAAGAGCGAGGGGAAAATCAGGCCCCAGATGCCAATGATCGCTTCCAGCACGGCATAGATCCGGGCCGGCCGGTTGGTCCGTTGGCTCAACCAGCCGCAGAGCGCGTAGCCGCCAGAAAGTCCGCCGAGAAAAATACCCAGGATCAACGCCGTGGCCATGCTGTCGTTGCCGGTCAGGCGGGTCAGGTAACGCTGCCAGATCACTTCATAGACCAGCGCTGAGGCTCCGGTCAGGAAGACAAATGCATAACTCAACGCTGGGCGTAGACGGTTCAAAGGACGGGAGCTTAGCCAAAGGATTATCCGGCATGAAAGAAATATCCTCCGATGGACTTGGTCGCAGCCGGCGGGCTTGACATCAACCGGGGAAAAACATATTGTTTGAGCGTGAAATTTCTCATTTCAAAAACTCTTTTCCCGGTTCTGGTTGTCGCCACTTTGATGGGCCTGCCATTTCCAGAGTTACGCGGCCTACGACATGTATTTATCTTTTACCGGCGTAAGCGGCAGCGCCACCAACGGCCTGATCGCCATCAACTCGATTCAATGGGGCGCGGGAAGGGGAATCAGCAGTCCGGTGGGCGGCACTCGAACAGCTTCCGCTCCGTCATTCTCAGAGGTGACCATCACCAAATTGATGGATTCCGCCTCGCCCAACCTGGCCATGCTGACCGCCAACGGAACCGGAACCGCAACCTGCGTCCTGACCATGCAGGATCATAACACGGGCAATGTCTTATACACGCTCACTCTGAAGCAGGTTTATATTTCCGGCTATAGTGTGAGCACCGGGGGAGACGTTCCATCGGAAAGTCTTTCCCTCAACTACACGCGAATTACTTGGGTCTATAGCGACCCGTCGACGGGCATTGCTTCTCCTACCTTGGGATGGGATTTAGCCAAACAAGTGCAATATCCTTAGGCAGGATTTCCATGAAATTCTGCCGGTTCATCGCCCTGAGCTGCTGCCTGCTGCTGGCGGAATTCCATCCGGCCTCCGCGCAGATTTTTCTCCGGCTGGACGGTGTGACCGGTTCAGCCACCGACACCAATCACATCGGCTGGATGGCGCTCAACTCGCTTCAGCAGGGCGTGAGCCGGTCAATCGGCTCGGCGAGCGGGGGTGGCAACCGACAGGCTTCAGATCCTTCTTTCTCTGAGTTTACGGTCAGCAAACAGATGGATTCAGGCTCACCCCAGCTGGCGTTGCTTGCCGCCGGTGGCGGTGGCAACACGATCAATAGCGGGGCAATTGACCTGGTCCAGCTTGCCTCCGGTCAGGCCAGGTATCTCCGGATCAATCTCACCAACATCCTCATTTCCTCCTATTCCCAGTCGGGTGGAGGCGGCGTCCCGTCCGAGAGCGTCTCCCTTGCGCCACTGATGATTTCGTGGAATTACAGTTTCTATGGGAAAACCTCCGGGCTGCCGGATGGGTATGACTTTTACAATTGGAATCTGGCCACTAGCATGGGAAACTCCGGCACCAACCAACCGGCCTTCGTTTCCACCGGCCTTCGTTCCGCCGACGGAGTGCAACTCGGCTGGATCGCCATCGCTGGCCATCATTATCGCATCTTTGCCGTGTCTGATCTGAGCAAGCCATTTGTGGCCGTTGCCGAATTCACCGCCCCCACCAGTGGCATCACCAACTACACCTTCGCGCCCGTTGCGCCCGCCATGTTCTACACCGTGCAGGAAGTCCCCGATGGATATTGAAGCACCCGCCAGTCC
>DATJYM010000045.1:0-13857 GCA_035499615.1 Candidatus Acidiferrales bacterium
AAGCAAAAGCCTCCCCCGCCCGAACAAAAAAAATTCGGAGTGAACGCCTGTTTGACTGTTAATCTCTCCAGAATTTCGATCTTAAGGCTTGGCAAAATAAAATAATTCGTGGCGTTGGCCGCCCACTTCAATCACCACCGAATTGCTCTTCACTTCAACGCAGCTTAGATGAAAGCGGCCGCTGGAAGTCTCAACGTCACCCTCATCCCCGGCGGCAAAAGTGTGATTGTTGATAATGACCAGCCGTTGGTCCCCCGTGCCGGAAAACCCTTTGATGACCAGGGACGATACATCCTCCAACCGGGGCGTGGCGACGGCAGCAACCTTATAGGGCCGGGTGGAATTGGGGAAAAAAGGATCGCGGCCTTCCTGGGGATCGGAGGGAATGACGAAGACGGAACGGATCAAGTTGGTCGTATCGTCCTGAGGTGCCGGCGCGGCCGGGATGGCAAACGGTATCAGTGTTCCGATCGCGAGAAATATTGCTATTGATTTTGTCCGGGAATTCTTCATGGCTGTTTCATGGAAGTTCTGGTGGCTACGGCGTGGGCTTTACCAGAGCAACGATGTCCATCTTGAACGAAAGCTTTTCCGCACCGTCACTGGCATCGCCCGGCTGAATTTCCAAATTGACCACTCGAATGTGCGGATAGGTATTTTCAAAATCGGCAATAAATTTGCCCAGGTCGTGGTAATAGGCCGTTCCCGTAACGGTAAATCTGACTTGCCGGAACGGAAAGGACGGAAACAAATCCACCGCCGAGACATCCGGATGGCCGATTTCCGGGATGGCCACCGGATACTGGGCTTTAAACAGCCGCATGGTATTATAGGTCCAGGAGTAAAGGTCTCCCGAAGCCATGTCGCTTTCTGCATCGGAAAGAGTCTGCGTCACGCTATTCAACCTGGCGGCAATCGTGTCCGCTTGCTTGATCCCACTTTGAATGCCTTCGAGTTTGTTCTGGGCATCCTTTTGACTGGCCACCGCCCGGGCCAGGGCGACGTAGCGGGGCTGGATTAATTCCACCCACATCACGCCGACCGCCCCCAGGACGCAGATTATCACGAGGATCAATTGATTCTGTTTGTCTTTGGACAGTTTCATCGGATGCGGTCGGGGTAGGCGCACTGCAAGGTAAACAGGACTGAGGGTTTGCCACTCGGATCCACCTGCGGCGCGGACAGGTTGATCAAACGTACAACGTTCGTTTTGCCCAGTTCGGTTTTAAAGTACGATTCCTGGCTGAGAGCGTCCTTAAATCTGTTAACCTGCTCACCGGGGTCGGTGCTCAAGTCCTGCGCATCGATCGAGACGACAATTCGTTCTGTTACGGGGCCGTTGATCTGGGGATTGACCCCCTGCGCGGCAGCATAGGTTTGGCTGACCGCCAGCCTGACCAGTTGCACCCCGGGCACCATGACATTTTGCAGGGCGTTCATCAGGTTACCCTGAAGAAAACGGCTGTTGGCCAGTTTTTGCAACGCCGCCAGATTTGCCTTTGCGTCGTCGATCTTTTTCTCGCTAACCAACACGACCTGATAGGCATTGGTATGTTGTTGTATTTGCGCCTGGACCTGGGACAGGTTGGCGTTGGCAACCATGACCCGGAGTTGGAGCCAACTCCACCAGGCAAACATCAATGCCACAACCAGCCCTCCCCCGAAGATGATGCGTTTGATCGGGTCCCGGCGCCGTAAATCTTCGGCGGCGTGGGCTTCAGCTAGCAGATTAAGGCGTATCGGCATAACTCATAAGGCGGCCACCGCCGCGCCGATGGCCACAGTCAGTTGGGGCGCGATGTGTTCAATTTCAACAGCCTGCTGTCCCGGCAATGCCAATTGCAAAAACGACGTCGGGTTCCAGGCCTTGCATTCCACAATCAGCTCGCTGTGCAACATTTGCAGGATCAGTTCGGATTGGGCGGAACCCCCGCTGACATAAACATGCGACAGCGGCCGGTCCTGTTGATGTTCAAAAAAGTCAAGCGATGCCCGCAACTCGCGGCCCAGCGGCAAAACCTGTGCCTCCAGCGTGGATTGAATTTCCGGAGCCATGCCGATCTTAATCCCTTCCGCCTCGGCGTAACTGATATTCATCGCCTCCGCCAGACCGGCGGTCAATTTGTCGCCGCCGATGGCCACCATGCGGTTCAACACCAATTCACCTTGATGCAGAATGCAAATCGAAGAATTTTTAAAACCGATGTCCACCAGGGCGACCGAGTCGTTCGCAAACGCTTCGGGCATCACCATTTCAAAAGCGTTCACCGGGCCGATCAGACCGGGCACGATGTGGTCGGCCACTAGGCCCGCGTCCCGGATCGCCGATTGATAGTCGTCCACCAGATCCTTTTTGGCGCCAGCTACCAACACCGTCAATTTCGGAACGCCGGTGGACTTCCCGGCTTCCGCCGGTTTGGGCGGCGATTTGGGCAGGATGATATGACAATCGAAGACGCGATTCGGCAAATCCTGCTGCAGATACCCGCGAGTGTTGTTCTTCAACACCAGCCGCATCTCGTCCACCGGTATTTGCGGCAACTCCACCGGCCGCACGATGGCGTCATTCCCCCCGATGGCCAGTGTGACAAATTTGGTTTTGGCCTGCAAGGTGTCACAGACGGCCTTCAGATGTTCCGCCAGCAATTCCGGGGGAAGAGTTTTTTCGTAAATAGGGGCGTCCAGCATCGCATAACGGTTCAAGGCAAAATTCTCCCCGCGCCGCTCCAAAAGCACAGCCTTGGTCGTGCGGCTCCCCAAATCGACAGATATCATCTGGTTCCGCTTTTTTCCCGGTACGCCGTTTAGAAATGGCAGGCCCATTTGCATTTTTAGTCGTCTAACTTCAGTTATCCATTGGCTCGCAGCTTACTAACGAATTCTTCGCAGATTCAGCAATCGCCGCGCCAGATTCCCAGACGAGGAGAAATTACTTTAAAACGGTGTTGATTTGTCCCGACCCAAGGCGCGCTGTCTCGGAAATGGCCGTGTTCATGCCGGTTGCGATTCGCAAGACGCGGTGGAAATTGGTCCGGGTTTGAAACTATTTCCGGACTCCGGCAAACCGAGGCCTTTGCCTGCCTTCCACCGCATTTCGACGGCTATTGTTCCACCAGCCTATCGGGGCGCGTGCGGCGGTTGGGTTGAATTGGTCCGGTGGGTATCTCCTGGCGGGGGTGCCAGGTTCGGATCCAGCTCCCGTTCCAATTGATACTGCTGCAGCGCGTCCTGAGTCCGGCCCATTTTGGAAAAATAAATTCCCAGGTCATCGTGCGCGATGTAATTATTGGGATTAACCTCCAGGGCGTGTTCCATGAGGGTTTGAGTATTTTCCCAATAGGCAAGCTGGTGGCGGGACACTACCGCGTTCACGCACAGAATGGCGGTAACGCCGGCGACCCATAAAAACCGGCGCCGCGATGATCGGAATGCGGCATCGGCAAATTCCGCCGCTCCCCAGGTGCACATTATAAAAAATCCGATGGAAGGCAGATACGTGTAACGATCAGCGATGGATTGAAGACCGAAGGGAATCAAACCGCTGACCGGCAGCAACATTCCCAAAAACCAGAGCCAGCCCGTCACCAAATAGGGGCGACGCCGCAGGTTGACCATCGCGAGCAGGGAGATTCCAACCACAACGAGTATCGCCGCCAACAGCACATCCAAGTTGATCCGGTCAGAACGCAGATAAAGAAATGTCAGGTTCTCAGGCCAGATTATTTTTTCCAGATAGTTCAGATATCCAGTGATCACGCCCCCCATCCTGGAAACCGCATCCAGATGAGGAGCGGCGCCGATCGTCCCGCCCGCCTTCTGGGCAAAAAACGCGATGACGCCAAAGACCGCCGAAAGAAAGAAGAACGGCAGCTTCTCGCTGAGCAAAATCTTTGCCGTTTCCATCGGGGACAAGTTCCGGCCGGCCGCCCCGAAACGGTTCAAGGGCCAGAAGTCCATCAGCAACAAAACCAATGGTACGGTGACCAGCATGGGCTTTGAAAGGAGCCCGAAAACGAAAAAAAACAAGGAGAGCTTGAAAAACCGTCGGCGGCGGGCTGACGCGAAAGATTTCGCCGGATTCACCTCATCCGCCTTCACCGCGGCAGGTGGAATTTCGTTTTTGACATGAAGTGCATACATCCAAAGTGTCAGCATGAAGAAAAACCCGCTCAGCACATCCTTGCGTTCCGAAATCCACGCGACGGATTCCACCCGCAACGGATGCCAGGCAAACAAGGCTGCGACGCAAGCGCTTCGCCAGAATGCGCCCGTCATGGAATTCAACAGCAGGAGCAGCAGCACCGCATTGGCGCTGTGAAGCAGCACATTTACCAGATGATGCGCGCCGGCGTTCAGCCCGAACAATTGGCAATCGAGCATGTGGGAGAGCCAGGTCAACGGATGCCAGTTGCCCGCATGTTGGTCGACGAACGACCACACCAATCCCCACCTGCTCAAGCCGGCGCTCACGGTGGGGTTGTTGAACACATAATCATTGTCGTCGTAGTCAACAAATCCGTAATGACGCGCCGGCCAGTAAATGGCCACCGTTCCGAGGACCAGCGCCAAACAGACACCCACGGTTCGCCAACGGCTGGTTCGGAAATCAATCACGCGGGTAGTCTGCAAGGTAAAGGACGTTTTCCAAGATTTTTCCCGGTCCCGGAAGCAATTCGCATAAAGTCCCGGCCGGCCTATGCCGGAAAATAACCCGGGTCGAAGAATTACAAGTCCAGGTTTTCGCCGGCCATCAACCGGCGGGCCGCGGTCTGGACAATCTTGAGAAAGGCATCGAGCAGGGGATTTTTTCCGCCCTGCCAGAGCGCGCCAAACCGGACCGGTTCGAATCCGTCCAGGGGCAGTACGCGCACTTGCGGGTGGAGTTTCATTTTGGGTACGCCCACAGTTACGCCGATGCCGTAACCATGGGCAACATAGGTCTGCACAATTTCAACGGAATTGACCTCAATCCGGCTGAACCAATCCACCCCGAGTTTCGCCAATCCCGCCTGAAATGCGCGCGTGATGAATTCGTTGCTGGGCACCGTGATGAGCGATTCCTCGATGGGATCGCGCTCCCAGAGTTCCGACGCTGACTTTAACTTGGTCGCTTTCGGAACGAGCAGCACCAGCGGCAGTTTAAACAGGGGCAAGGCATTCACGCCCGGGGGCGGTTTGTTGCCGATCAGTCCGAGGGACACGTCAATTTCCCGTTGCTGCAGCCAGGCGATAATCTCCGGATGGTAGCCTTCGCGCAAAGTCACTTTCAATTTGGGAAACGGCCGCCGCAATTCCTGAAGCATGGCAGGTAGATGTTCGCGCAACACGGTTTCGGAGGCGGCGATGTGCAGGTGTTGGGAAATGCCACCGCGGATTTTTTCGGCCACGGCTTCCAGATTGTCGAAAAACGGTCGGACATAATCGTACAGCTCCTGGCCTGCCGGGGTCAGTGCGAATGGCCGGCGGTGAAACAGGGTCGCGCCGAGAAACTCCTCCAGTTGGGCAATCTGGGAACTGACCGCCGGTTGTTGAATGCCGTAGGGGATGTTGTGTACCGCCGGCATGATGCCGCCGTGCCGCGCGACGTAATAGAACAATTCGAGGTGGTGAATGTTCATCGAACCAACCGATGTTTATCCAAGTTTTATCAATTAACACCGGTAAAGCAAGCGGGGTTACAAAATAAGATGAAAATACAGGTGTCGGACAAAATGATGAACATCAATAAACCCCAAACCCCTGAACCTATGAAAACCAACAAAATGAGACTCCTCCGCGGGACAGCCGCATTGGCCGCTATCAACTGGGCAGCCTGCGTCCAGGCACAATCCTTATTACCCGATCATTATGATACGCCGAATTACGGTGCGCCCAGCCACTCTTATCTGTCGCCACCAACCGGTAAAGTCTATGCCGGCTTTGATGCCGGCCCTGCGTTCCAACAGGATATCCGTCTCTACGACACCATTGGTGACAGCGAGAATGTTTCTTTTGGCACCGGAATCAGGCTGGATTGTCAGCTTGGATACAACTTCACCCCGAATTGGGCGACGGAACTGGAAATCGGCCTCATCGCCAACGATGTCAGAAATTCGGCCATCCTTGGGACCGATTTCATGGAAGTGACCTTCGTCGAGATGCCCCTAATGGCAAATGTGATCTACACGCGACCACTCGGCCGGAACTTCTCGGCTTACGTCGGTGGCGGCGTGGGCGGCGCCTTCAGCAGTTATGGCAATGATTTTGGAGGGACAACGGAAGGCGATGCAACGTTTGCCTATCAGGGCCTGGCCGGTTTCAAATATGTGTTCAACGAACGGTGGGATCTGGGCCTGACCTACAAATTTCTCGGCACCACCCAACACGATGTCGGACCGGGCTTCGACTCCAACGGGAACCCGACCGAATTCAAATCCGACGGGACCAAGACGCACTCGGTTCTGTTGGTTTTGACCTGTAAATTTTAGCCATCAAGCTAAAGGAACGACTCCCCATCAAGGCACCCATCGACCCAGCCGATGCCCCGTGAAGTTTTATCAATTAACACCTTCCCGGCAGACCTGGATAACATTGCTGCGAAATGAAAACCGTACCCGCCACCATTTTTCTGCTACTCGGGGCATTACTTGCCGGTTGTGTGGGCGTCGTGCCGGTTCCGCCGCCCCGCAATCAACCGGTGTACGGAAAAGTTATCAAGCCGGAAGAGGTGAAATTTATCATTCCCGGTCAGACCACGCGGACAGAAGTGATTGCCGGGCTTGGCGATCAATTTCGCGATTTGCCCCGGCTACCCGTCGTGGCTTACTCGTGGGATAAACCTGCCGTCAGGTGGGTGTGGTGGATATTTATCGTCGGTAACGACACCGCGGGTGGTGGCGGCGGTTGCTATGAAAACAGTTGGCACGCGTTCTTTATAAAATTTGATGCGAACGACCGGGTCGCCGCTGTCAGGTTTGTCTCGCTTTCGCAAAGCCGATCACTGGATGAGCAACTCGAGGATTGGGCGACGCCGAAGAGACACGGCTTCCTTTCCGGAGGGGCACATGTTTTTAACCCCGACACCGGTGTACCTTGGATCTTTGAATGGATGCGGGACAACGGCGAATTCAGTGCGGTGTCCAATTGACCCGGCGAAACTTATCAATTCCATGAAAACCATGTTCGCGGAAAACCCTTCACGGACGAAGAACAGCAGGCAAACGACATCAGGTCTGGAACTCTTTCTTCAAAGACCAATAGCATTCCGCCATCAAAATGAAAAAGACCGCGTCGGCCACCCCGAAGAGCGCGGCGAAAGCGACGTGCGGCAGATTGCCTGCCGACCAGTAATAAAATGCCGTCGCCGCGTAGGCCAGTTTGTAAAGCGTGCCGACGAGGATCAAATCCGCGTTGCCCCGCAGGTCGCCGCGCGAAATCAATGCGTAGGCGATGCCAATTACCAGCACGAAGACGCCAAGCAGCGTGACATAGCCGCCGAACGCCGGCAGCTTTTCGCTGATGCCCAGTGCGGCAAAGGCCCGCACCGGGAAGAAGGTGAACGTGACGCCAAGCAGAAGGTCGTAAAAGGCGGCGATGGTGAACAAACCTCGATAATACCTTTCTCTGGCGGGCTTCATGAAATAAGCTTGTAGCAATCAATTCCAGGAAATCAAATGAAATCTAATCCAAATCTTTTCCTCGCCTGGCTCTGGATCCTGCTCGGGTTTGTGACCGGCATGGTACTGGGCTTGTTCTTCCACCACGAAAACTGGCTCGGCGGTTACGGCAGCCTCAAACGCCGGATGTACCGGCTCGGCCACATTTCCTTGTTCGGCCTCGGCGCGGTAAACCTGCTGTTCTGGCTGACGATGCAAAATATTTCACCGACCAGTCAGCTTGCCGGCATCGCGTCCGGGGCGTTCCTCCTCGGCGCCGTCACCATGCCGGTTTGCTGCGTGATCATGGCGCATTACCCGAAGGCCCACCTGGTTTTCGCCGTGCCGGTTTTATGCCTGATTGCCGGCGGGGCGCTGACACTGATTCTGGTATGCAGCAGCAAAAGCCCTTTTGCCCTCAACCCCCAACTTCCAACCCTCAACCGACCATGAAACGCATCGGCTTCATCGCCATGAGTGGAGTGCGCGCCCACAACGAGGAACTCACCCGGCTCGGCCTCACGCTGCCGGGCTTCGTGGACCGGAACAAAATCATCGCATCGCTGCCCAGCCTCGGCCTGCTGACGCTCGCCGGGCTGACGCCGGATAAATTTGGAATCGCCTACCACGAAATCGCCGATCTAAAAGAGTTGACGGCGTTGCCGACTGACTTTGACCTCGTCGCCATCAGTACCTTCACCGCGCAATTCTACGAAGCGTGCGACGTCGCAGACTTTTACCGGGCGCGCGGAATCCCCGTCGTCATGGGCGGCATCACGGTCTCGTCATTACGCAACCAGACGCAGGAGCACTGCACCAGCGTCGTCATCGGTGAAGGCGAACCACTCTGGCCGGAAGTGTTGAAGGATTTCGACCGCGGCGAGTTGAAACCGTTTTACACGCCGAAGAAGGAATTTGACCTGGCCGACGCTCCGATGCCCCGTTTCGATTTGCTGGATCCGGAAAAATATAACCGCCTGACCGTGCAAACGAGCCGCGGTTGTCCGCACAAATGCGAGTTTTGCGCGAGTTCCATTCTGCTGACCCCGCGTTACAAGGTGAAACCGGTGGAAAAGGTCGTCGCCGAAATCCGGGAAATTAAAAAAATCTGGCCCAAGCCGTTCATCGAGTTGGCCGACGACAACAGCTTTGTCCACCACGAGCATTACAGGAAATTGCTGCGCGAACTGGCGAAGGAAAAGCTGCGCTGGTTCACCGAAGCCGACGTAAGCCTGGCTGAAGATGACGATTTGCTCGGGCTCATGCGCGATTCCGGCTGTCAGCAAGTGCTCATCGGTCTGGAAAGCCCCCGTCGCGCCAACCTCAACGGTATCGAGCTTAAGAATAACTGGAAGGCCCGCCAACAGGACCATTACCAGGCCGCCATAGCTAAAATCCAGTCCTACGGCATCACCGTCAATGGCTGTTTCATCCTCGGCCTCGACGGCGACACGGCGGAAACCTTCGATGACGTACTGGATTTCGTGCGCGACGCCGGCCTTTACGAAGTGCAGGTGACGTTTCAGACGGCGTTTCCCGGCACGCCGCTGTATTCGCGGCTGAAAAAAGAAGGCCGCATCCTCCGCGACAACGCGTGGGAGCTTTGCACGCTCTTTGACATCAACTTTCAACCGAAGCACATGAGCGTTGCCGAATTGCAGAGCGGTTTCTTGAAACTGGTGAAACAACTTTATTCCGCCGAGGAAACCCAGGAACGGCGAGCGCGGTTCAAGCGGATGTTGAAAACGTCATCGAATTTTGGCCGGCACGCGGTGCGAAGGGAGCAAATGCTCGCGGCGTAGAAACACTCAATCATTTTCGGAGACAGTGGCGTCGCCCACGTCCCGAAAACAACCAAACAAAGATAAATTATGAAAACACGAATCATGACCCGGCCATCAGGCCGCATCACTACCACGGTAACGATGTTGTCTGCGGTCATGTTATTCCTCGCCGGCTGCGTCGTCACCTCCATCTACCCGTATTACACGGACAAAGATCTGGTCTCCGACCCGGCGCTGGTCGGTGAATGGGTGGACGCCAGCAAGACCAATGAAACCTCCGAATACCTGCGGTTCGAACCGGTCGGTGAGAAAGGCTACCGGGCGACGTTCTTCGGAACCGACGAAACCAACAGCATCGACGTATTCCTGTTCCGATTGAAAGAACAGTTGTTTGTGGATTCGTTCCCCACCAACCGTTCGTTGGACTTTGTGCCGGTTCATCAGGTCTCCAAAGTCACGCAAATCGGGTCGGCGTTGGAAACGGCCAACCTGAATTACGACTGGCTCGCCAAATTGGTGGAGAATCACCCCAACGCAATTCGGCACATGGTGTTGCGCGAAAAACCGGGAGACGATCAGGGTGGACGGATTATTCTGACTGCCGACACAAAGGAATTGCAGCGGTTCATACTCAAATACGTCAGCAATACCAATGCCTGGAAGGAACCCACGCGGTGGAAGCACCGGAGTTGATCGAAGCCCAGACTGCAAGCGCCGGTCGAAATTCACCGTGGCGGGAACGCTGGCAGATTTGCCGCCGATATCCCCGATATCCCGGCGGTGATTGGATCCGTACAAAACGAGTTTCGGGAAAACGTCCGCCAGCAGTGACTGGACCTTCCGATTTTCACCTCGTGCAACCTTGCACCTTCGGCGACCTGCCAGTGTCAGCGGGTCCGGGTATCTCAACCGGCAACTTTTATGCCGGCGAGAACGCCGTCACTCTTCGATTCGGCCGGTTGCGAACCATCCGGTTGATTGACAGAGGAACCCGAAGGATCACCCAGCAATTCATGGATAGCCTGGGCCATGATGGCGGGGGTGCAGGAACCTTTAAGCAGCCGCTTGTTGGCGCGTTCCAATACAGGTTCGTCCGCAGGGTCGATAATGGAATTGGTGGAGAGGATGATGACAGAAACCGAATCGAGGTGCGAATGCGAGCGTATGAATTTAAGCACCTCCACACCGCTGAATTTGGGCAGCATCAGATCCAAGATCACCACGTCCGGCGCCTGCTGCCGGGTAAGCAGCTTGATCGCCTCAAGCCCATCCGGTACCGGCTCGACGTGAAATCCGTCCCGTTCCAGACGGTTCCGGTAAGCCATCAATACCACAGGATTGTCCTCTACATAAACGACGGTTCGGGCTCTAGCGGGTTTGGCGCCGTCCGAGGGAGGGGCAGAAGAAAGATTGTTTTCCGCCGGAGGATCACCCAGCAGCTCCCGAACGGCCCGGAGTAGAATGGCCGGGGTGCAGGAGTCTTTGAGCAGCCGCTTGTGCGCGCGTTCCAGAATGGATTCCTCCGTCGGATCGGAAATGGAACTGGCGGAAAGAATGACGACGGGCACGTCTTTGAGTCGTGGATTGGATTGGGTGAACTTGAGCACATCCGCACCGGTGAACCGGGGTAACATCAGGTCGAGCACCACCAAATCAGGCACCAGTCGCGCGAAAAGCTTCATCGCTTCCAGTCCGTCCTTGGCCGGTTCAATGTGAAATCCATGCCGTTCGAGCCAATTCCGATACACCATCAGCACCGTGGGCTCATCTTCAACAAAAACAATGGTCCTTTTCTTCCCAGTTTCCACTTTCATCTTTTATCTCAGTTAACGCCAACACCGCTTCGTATGAATACAGGGCGGCTTTCGCCCGCCGGATGAAACAGCACCGGGTGTGCCAATATTCAGAAACATCGGCCCTATTAAGTTTACATGTTTATCACACAACAATTTGAAATTAAACATGTTACACCGAACACCAGTTTAACCAGCCCCGGTTCAAACCTGATGCTGTTGCGCCCGCGGCTCGCCGGTAAAATCCGGGATGATTCGATGGCGAAGGTTTCGAGGTTCGGAAGTGCACGTGGCCGTAACGGTTCAATCAGACCACGGACGAACTTGGCAAAGGGCCTGTTCCGCAATTCCGGATTCTTTACTGCGGGGTGCGCCTCGCTTGCCCGGCTGAAAGTCTTTTCTCATCTGGGTTCATCCGTGTCCATCCATGGTTAAATAATTTTTGCGGCCTGGATACGGATCAGCCTTTGGACTTCCCCCCGGCGCGCCAGGCGCGCCAGTAATTCTCCAGCCGCCGGCAAAACGAGGAAGGATTCTCCGCGAAAAAACGCAAGCCAAGATCGTAGGCGGCGGAACGCAGTTCCTTTTGGCGCAAATCCATCAGTCGGTTCAGCACCTTGACTTCCCGGGCGTACCCGCGGCCACAGTGACGGCTGACAAACTGCCTCAGCACAACCAGATCATGATCATCGCCCAGATATTGGCTCAACCTTTTCATGTCGCCGGCTGCCACACGCATGCTTTCCGGTTGAATCGGATGAAGCAGCCGGAGTTGATGCCAAAGGTCCTGCACGTGTTTCCGCCACCGATGGAGATTTTTCGGCGAGCTCTCTTTGAGCGCCAATTCGTACGCGCTCCGTCCCTGGCTGTAACTTTCCTGCAATCCCGGTTGAATCGCCGTCCAGCCGTCCGCCTTGACTTTCAAATCGCCGGCCCGCCGGCCGATTTTCTGCAAGAGCCGGCCGACCACCGTCACCGACTTGCCCTTCCCGAACTCGTGGACTTCCGCGCGACAATTTTGCTTCAAAACTTTTTTTATCCCCGCAAAGGGTCGCGCGGGCAACCGGTTCCGGTAACTCTCGACCAATCGCTCGAGCGCCTGGGGTCGGACACGCGCGTCACGTGGATCCTGCAAGCACTTGGCCGCGGTGCGCAAGGTCTTGACGCGTTTGCGGTAGGCATTTTCCCCCATTTTTCCACGGACCAGGCCGAGGGTCGCGCGCAGCTTTTTGATCTCTTTGCGCACGCTGTGAATGGCTTCGAGCCGGCCGCTCTGGCGCAGGTACTCCAGGGCCCTTCCGATCCGCTCGCGGCTCAAGCGCCGCACCGCCCTGGTCGGCGATTCCTCTTTCTTGAAATGAAATGCCATAAACCGCAGGGGGATTCTTTAGCGATGGACTCGCATCCTACCCCATCATGCCCGCCCGCGGGGAAAGTTCAAGGAATTTCCGGTCGATCGCGGCTGCCATGGATGCCGGTGGTGACCGAATGACATTGCCGCAAATGATGCTCTCCGAAAGTTTTTCAATTCACAGTTTGGCGCATAAAGGGATAGTCTTGCCGCGTGACCGCCTGCCAGACACCGTCAACCGAAAGGCCCAAGCCGGACAGCGGAAATCAGCCTTCGGACCTCCGCCCGCCGCCCTCCCCCCTTCGCAGCTTCTGGCTCATGTTCGTCGTCGAATTCCAAAATGCCTTCAGCGACAACGTCCTTCGCTGGCTGGTCTCGTTTATGATCATCGGCATGGGTTTCTCGCTGGAGAAACGCGACAGCCTCGTGCCGCTGGTCGGTGACGTGTTCGCGCTGCCGTTTGTGTTGTTTTCGATGGCCGGCGGTTTTTTTGCCGATCGCTTCAGCAAGCGCAACGTCGCCATTACGGTCAAATGCGCCGAACTGGGCATCATGTCCGTCGTCACGCTCGGCCTGGGGCAGGCGAACATTCCGCTGATGCTGACAGGTATCTTCCTGATGAGCACGCACAGCGCGATTTTCGGCCCGACGAAATACGGCATGTTGCCGGAGCTGTTGCCGGAGAAAAAACTGTCGTGGGGCAACGGCATTTTCGGCTTGGGCACCTTTTCGGCCGCCATCACCGGAACGATTCTCGCCGGAACACTCTCGGACGCTTTCGGCAAACGGCAGGTTTGGTCCGGCGCCATCCTCATGGCCCTGGCGGTGGTCGGCTTGTCCCTCTGCCTGTGTGTTCGGCGGCTGCCCGCCGCGGACCCGCACAAAAAATTCCGCGCGAATTTCCTCGGCGATTTCTGGTCGCAACTCAAGGTCATCCGACGTGACCGCGTGTTGTTTCTCGGCGTCATCGGCAACACGTTCCTTTCCTTTCTCGCGATGCTGCTGCAATTGACCGTGGTGTTCTACGGCAAGGACATTTTTCATTTTGACGACCGGCACAGCAGCTATTTGCAGGGCGGGTTGCTCGTCGGCGTCGGCGCCGGCAGTCTCGTGGCCGGATTTCTCTCCGGCGGAAAAATTGAATACGGCCTGATACCGCTGGGCATGGCCGGCTTGACGATTTTTTCCGGACTGCTCGCCCACTCCGGTTTTGGTGTGCTCGCCTTCTCGGCAGGTCTGGGTCTGCTCGGCTTCTTCGGCGGCTTGTACAATGTGCCGGTCAACGCCATCATCCA
>DATJYM010000046.1:0-4145 GCA_035499615.1 Candidatus Acidiferrales bacterium
CTTGGTCGCCGCATTGTCGGCGCATTCACAGATAACACCGCAGGCGTCATCGGATTGGCTCATTCACATTTGGAATTCCGAAGACGGTCTGCCGCAAAACTCCGTCAACTGCCTCGCACAGACGCCGGACGGTTATCTCTGGATTGGCACACGCAGTGGCGGGTTGGCGCGCTTCGACGGGACGAGATTTGTCACGTTCAATCCGCAGTCCACGCCCGAGTTGAGGGACGTGGAAATCGAAACGCTCAGCGTGGATTCGTTTGGCACGATGTGGATCACGGCCGGCAATGAATCCATAGCGAGCCAGACGGATGGAAAATTCCGCCTGGTTCGCGAGCCCAACGCCGAACCTCGCTGGCATCCGCTGCAAATCCATATCGTCGCAGAAGATGGTTATGCCGTTTACCTTGCTGCTTATGGCAACACGGTATTCCGCATTCCCCGAAACGGCGCGGTTAATGAGTCGCAGCCCATTGTGCTCGCGCCGCCGCCGCCCGACCCGCCGCCGGGGCAGTTTAGCCAGGCTCCCGATGGCGCGTTATGGTATGTCACCGATCAGCACGGTATTGCGCGAATGGAATTCAACACGCCGGGTAATGCCCAAATCAGTGTTTTCCGCCTGGGTATCCCGGTGGACGGTCTCACAAAGGATGCCTCCGGCCAATTTTGGGCTGCCGCCGGTAAC
This sequence comes from Candidatus Acidiferrales bacterium, assembly GCA_035499615.1. Taxonomy (GTDB): domain Bacteria; phylum Verrucomicrobiota; class Verrucomicrobiia; order Limisphaerales; family UBA11358; genus UBA11358. The sequence continues at coordinate 686 of DATJYM010000046.1, forward strand.
CGGATTGGGATTGTGACTCCGCAAGGTTTCGCCGACCTCACACCGACCAATGGGCTTCCATTGGACGAGGTCCGTCACATTGTCCCTGCGCGCGATGGCGGCCTGTGGGTTTGGGATGACAGCCACTTGCGAAAAATGTCCGGCGGGGAATGGAATCTGACCGCGTCGCAATTTGAGCCCCAGCGCAATCGCGGGCCCCTGCATTTTTTTGCGGACTCGCAGGGTGGACTTTGGGTCATTGAATATGGCACCGGTCTCTGGCATGTCGGCCCGGACGGCAAAACCGATTTGTTGACACCGGAGAATGGCCTGCCCAGCAAGTTCATCACCTGCTGGATGGAGGACAATCAGGGCAACATCTGGATTGGGACGAAAGAGGCCGGCCTCGCGCGCATTCGGCACAAGCAGTTCAAGGTATTTACCGCGGCCGACGGCATCCCCGGAGATGTGGCGCAATCGGTTTGTGAAGACGCGCAGGAAACAATCTGGGTTGGCACGGCGACCGGCGGGCTGGCCCGCAAGGCGGGTGAAAAATTTGTATCCATCCCACTCACGCCCATTCCAGATCCGTTGATCGAAAGTGTCACGGTCTGCCCGGATGTCACCAACGGGATTTGGGTCGGTACGCTTCAAGGCCGGGTTTTTCGCGTCAGCAACCACGAGGTTGGGCGTGTAAACGACAACGTCACCTGGTCGTTTCCCCTGGAGCGGCTGCGCGACCATGTGGCCAATGCGATGATGCAGGACAGCAGCGACCGGGTCTGGATTTGCAACGGTTCCGGCGCGTATTATTATCAAGACGGCACGTTTTCGGCCTTTGATCAGGCGCGCGGATTTGTGGCCAACATCGGGGTTCGCGCGATCGCCGAAGGTCCGCGCGGAACCCTGTGGTTTGGCACAGAACCGGGGGATCTCTGGCAGTTCACCAAAGACCTGCCGGCCCGGCATCATCCCCCGGCGGACTGGCCCAATGCGCGTGTTGCCGCGTTACTGCCGGATGCGGATGGCGGCGTCTGGATTGGCACTCTCGGGGGTGGGTTATTGCGGTTCCAGAACGGCACATTCACACGCATTACCACGCAGCAGGGGCTTCCCGACAACAGCATCACGCAACTGCTGGAAGATCAGGACGGTAATCTTTGGGGCGGCACTTATGCGGGAATTTTTCGCGCAACCAAGCAGGATTTGAAGGATCTGGCGGCCGGCAATGTTACGGAAATTGCCTTCTCGGTATATGGGCGCTTTGACGGGCTGCCGGCCCAGTCATATTCCGGCTGGTTTCAACCATCGTGCTGGCGCGCACATGATGGGCGGCTGTGGTTCACCACGGTCAAAGGCCTCGTTGCCGTCAGCCCGCGGGATGTGGCCGTGAACCGGCGGCCGCCTCCGGTGATTATCGAGGAAATGCGCCTGGATAATGTGCTTTGTGATTTCAACACTAATGAATCGTCCGTTTCCAATGCGGTGCTGCAAATCGGGCCAGGCCGGCATTCCGTCGAGTTCCGCTTTACGGGGATTGATTTCAACGAGCCCGACAAAGTGCTATGCAAGTGGCAGCTTGAAGGCGTGGACAAGCAGTGGCGCGAAAGCATGAGCCAGCGCGTTATCGGCTACGGGCCGCTGTTGCCGGGCAGCTATCGCTTTCGAGTGCTTGCGGCGAACAGTGATGGTGTTTGGAACAAAACCGGCGCAAGCATGGCGTTTGTCGTTCTGCCGTTTTTCTGGGAAACATGGTGGTTTAAAACGCTTCTGATTGCCGGGATCTGTGTGGGGCTTGCCCTGACAGTGACGCTCGGATTGCGTCGCCGCCACCGGTTCGAACTCGAACGGCTTGAGCGCCGCCACGAGATGGAGCGTGAGCGCACGCGCATCGCCCGGGACATGCACGACGAGATCGGATCAAAACTGGCGAGAATTTCCTTTCTGAGTGAAGTCGTGAAAAGTGAAGTGAAGGGTTTCAACCAGCCCGACGGCGTCGTGGATTCGCTCTCAAGGACCGCGCGTGATCTGTTGCAATCACTTGACCGGATGCTGTGGGCGGTCAATCCGCGCAATGATTCGCTGGAAAAATTGTCGGCGTATTTGAATCGTTATGCCGCGGAATATTTTCAAAACACGCCGATCCGCTGCCGGCTGGCATTTTCGGAAAATGTGCCGGCCATCCAGCTTTCTGCCGAGACCCGGCATAATATTTTTCTCGCCTTTGAGGAGGCGCTGGCAAACACTCTCAAGCACTCGGCGGCAACCCAGGTCAGTGCGGAACTGGTCAGCAACAATGGAACCGTCGAGATTTCCGTCGCCGACAACGGTCGTGGTTTCGATGTCGAAGCCAAAACTACTGCGGCGGCCGGGCATGAGACCGGCGAACATCTCGGTTTGTCCGGCATGTGTCACCGGCTGCAGGCCGCCGGCGGTGCCTGTCAAATCACCAGTTCACCCGGCAACGGAACGATCATCAAATTTGTGCTGCCTCTCCCAAAAACAAGTGCCTGATAAACCAATCACCTTCTTAATTGTCGACGACGACACGGGCTTGCGTGACAGCATTGTTCGGTATCTGACCGTCAAAGGCGGGTTTGTTTGTGTCGGTCAGTACGGGCGCGCACAGGATGCGCTGGCCAACCTGCCCGGGGAGTGCCCGTCCGTGGTTTTAATGGACATCAAAATGAAAGGCATGGATGGCATTGAATGCGTGCGACGGCTGAAGGAAAAAATGCCGGATATCCTGATCATCATGCTCACGGTGTTTGAGGAGGAGGATTTGATTTTTGACGCGCTCATGGCCGGCGCGACGGGTTATCTGCTGAAACGACAGCCACCGGAGCAATTGCTTGAGGCCATTCACGAGCTTCTGGCCGGAGGTTCGCCCATGTCAGCCACCATTGCGCGCAAAGTGGTAAAACTGTTGCTGCGTTCCGGCGATCAGGGTAAACCAAGCGGCAAAGCCCATCTGCCACTGTCCGAGCGGCAGCGGGAAATGCTTGAATTGCTATCCGCCGGAGAACCCTATAAGGCCATTGCCGACAAAATGGGTTTAAGCATACACACTGTCCGGGGTTACATCCGCCGCATCTACGAAAAGCTGCAGGTTCACAGTCGCACCGAAGCAGTTGCCAAATATCTTCAACGGTAGCACGCCCGGGGAGCCGGCTGGTTTTGCCTCCTGTTGCCATGATCGTCGGCACCAAAGATACGAGAATCGGGCCACGCAAACGAATCGTATAATAAATTTGTTTCTTTGGACATGGTTGTGGACGGCAAGCCAGTGAGGCCACTCTATGTCCCAAGACAATTTTTCTGGAATCAATGATGATTAACAACCCATTGTCCCGTCTGCCCTGAATAATACCGGAAAAATGTGAACAACCACAAAAGTTTCAAAGCTGTAAAAGTAACAATGCCGCGGAAGAATACAGTCAATCGGCGCCACTGCGGCCTGTTTAACTGTAAAACACGGTCG
>DATJYM010000047.1:0-4394 GCA_035499615.1 Candidatus Acidiferrales bacterium
CCGGGCCGGGAATCACATTCTATAGCTCCACGGACATGAAACATTGGAAGTTGCGGGGACGCGTGTTTCCGGGCGAGCCATCCTGGGCGAGAGGGGTGGCCAGCCGTTTTGATGGACATGTTTGGGCACCCGATATCGCCCATCATGAAGGCAGATACTATCTGTATTATGCCGTGTCCTCACCGGCCCAGAACAGCTCTGCCATTGGGGTGACCATCAGTAAAACGCTGGACCCTGACTCTCCGGATTACAAATGGGAAGACCATGGGATTGTCCTGCGATCGGTGCCGGGGCGCGATCTCTGGAATGCGATTGATCCGAACCTGATTGTGGATGAGAACGGCACGCCCTGGATGGACTTTGGCTCGTTCTGGTCGGGCATCAAGCTGGTGAAACTCGATTCAAACTGGACCGCCCCGGCAGACCCGCAGGAATGGTATTCGCTGGCCCGGAGAGAACGTTCGGGGTTTGTGGATGACCGGACCCCGGGACCCGCCCAGATCGAGGGACCGTTTATTTTTAAGAAAGGCGATTACTATTATTTGTTTGTCTCGTGGGGCTTGTGCTGCCGGGGCAATGACAGCACCTACAAGATCGTGGTAGGCCGGTCCAAAGATCTCAAAGGGCCTTATTTGGACAAGGAAGACAAGAATCTGGCCTACGGTGCCGGCAGTTTGCTGCTGGCGGGCGACAAGGACTGGTCCGGGCGGGGGGGCAACAGCGTCTATACCTTTGACGGCAAAGATTACATCGTTTTCCACGCCTACGAGGCGGCGGATAGTGGTTTGCAGAAATTGATGATTGCGGAACTGAAATGGGATGCAACGCAATGGCCGGTGGTTGACGAACAGAGCCTCGACGCGTATCGGAGCGTCGTGGTGAAGTAACCTGTTCCCGGATTCTTTTTGGCGGCGGAGTCCGGCATTCGTCGAAGATCGCAACCGACCGGCAAGCGATAATCATGAAAACTTCCAGATTAACCGTGCTCGAAAAAATCGGGTTCGGCGGCGGCGACGCAGCGGTAAACGTCGTCTGGTCTGCGCTGGCAATCATCATCACGTATTTCTACACCGACGTTTACAAACTGAACGTGGCCCACATCGCGATGTTGGGGCTCATTCCCCGGTTGATTGACGCGTTTGCCGATGTTCTGATGGGCATGTACACGGACAGCCACAGCACCCGTTGGGGCCGTTACCGTCCGTATTTCCTCATCTTTGCCGTCCCGTTCGGAATCTCGATCATGCTCGTGTTCACGACGCCGGATATGTCGTACAACGGCAAACTGATCTGGGCCTACGTGACCTACATCCTGATGATGCTCGTGTTCACGGCCATCGTTATCCCCTATATATCCCTGCCCGGCGTGTTGACAGCCGACCCGCAGGAGCGCCTTTCGGCCAATGGCTACCGGCTGTTCTTCGCCAAGGGCGCTTCGTTGATGGTCAACATATTTGTCCCGGTCTTTGCGGCTCACTATGCGGACAAATGGGGGCAGGACCACCTCGCCAAGGGCTACCAGCTGGCGATGGCCGCGATGGCGGTCATGGCCACCTTGCTGTTCATCTTCTGTTTTTTTACAACCACGGAACGGGTGGTGCATAAGGATGACCGGAAGCCGGTCTGGCAGCAGATTGTCCTGCTCAGCAAAAACGATCAATGGATGATTCTCGCCGGGGTTTGCGTGATCGGGACGATCGGTTACGTGCTCCGCGGGTCAGTGGCGTTTCACTACGCAAAATACTACCTCGGCGGAGGAGCGAAGATGCAGGCGGCATTCGCCGCCGTCGGCATCGTCGGCAACATTCTTTCCATGGTCGCCTCCACTTGGATCACGAAGTTCTTCTGCAAAATCCGGCTCTTCCGCTGGTCCCAACTGGTCACCTTCGTGCTGAGCGTGATCATGTATCTGGCGGTGAAGCCCGGTGACGTTTACGCGGCTTTCGTTCTGTATTTCCTCATCAACTTCATTGTTGACCTCCAGGGGCCGGTATTCTGGTCCATCATTCCGGAAGCGGTGGATTACGGCCAGGTGAAGCACGGCAAACGCGTGGCCGGCATGGCGTTTGGCGGCATTTCGTTCTGCCAGAAGATGGGCATGAGCCTCGCCGCCGGCATGGTGGGCTGGGTCCTCACCTATTACCAATACAAACCTGACGTGGCGCAAAGCGCCTTTACGCTGAATGGCATTGCCCTGCTGCTCACGGTCATTCCCGGCGTCTTCCACCTCGCCATGGGGCTTTTGATGTTCGCGTACTTCATCACCGACAAGTACTACAACGAAAAGATCCGCGAGCTGGTCACTCACGAGGACACCGGCAGCGCCGGGAAAGCGACGACCGCCTGATGCCATTGGTCTGATGCAGCAACACAAGCCGAGGATATGACGACCCTGACAGTCAAGGCGGACAAGCCGGGCGCGAGAATCAATCCCGCCATGTGGGGAATTTTCTTCGAGGACATCAACTTCGGCGCCGACGGCGGGCTGTACGCTGAACTGGTCAAGAACCGCATGTTCGAGTTTCCCGAACCGCTCATGGGCTGGACCAAAATCTGCCCTAGTCTGGCACGGGGGGAAATCAGCATTCGGGAAGATGACCCGTTTGATCCGGCCAACCCGCGCCATGTGCGCATTCTGTCGGAGGGAACGGCGCCCTTGGGGATTTCCAACGAAGGTTTTCGCGGCATCGGGGTTCGCCAGGGCGAAGCGTATTATTTTTCCGCGCTGGTTCGCGGCGTAGCGGGTTCACCCGTCCTGCTCGTGCAATTCTATGGCGCCGACGGCAGTTTATTGGACTCAGTAACGTCGGGTGGATTCTCTCCCGAATGGAAAAAATGTACGGCGAAGTTGCACCCCAACGCTACCGACGTCAAAGCCCGGCTGGCGCTCCTCGTGGAAGGCAAAGGCGCGCTTGACCTCGACCACGTGTCGCTCTTCCCGGAAAAGACGTGGCGGAACCGGCCCGGGGGCCTGCGCGCGGATATGGTGCAAATGCTGGCCGACTTGAAGCCCGGCTTCCTGAGGTTCCCCGGCGGCTGTATTGTCGAAGGCAGCGTGCTGGAGCGGCGTTACCAGTGGAAAAAGACGATTGGGCCGATCGAAGACCGAAGGCTGCTCATCAACCGCTGGAACTATGAGTTTCTGCACCGGCCGACGCCGGATTATTTCCAGTCGTTCGGTCTGGGGTTTTTCGAGTTCTTCCAGCTGTGCGAAGACATTGGCGCGACGCCGCTGCCGATCTTGAACTGCGGCATGGCCTGCCAGTTCAACTCGGGCGAACTGGCGCCGCTGGACCAGCTTTCTCCCTTCATCCAGGACGCGCTCGACCTGATTGAGTTTGCCAATGGCCCGGCCACAAGTTCGTGGGGTGCGAAGCGCGCGACGCTCGGACATCCCGGACCGTTCAACTTGAAAATGCTCGGCGTGGGCAATGAGCAATGGGGAGGGCAATACCTCGAGCGTTACGCGCGCTTCGCCAAAATCCTCAAGGAAAAACACCCGGAAATCACGCTCGTCTCCGCCGCCGGCCCTTCGCCCGCCGACGATCGCTTCAATTTTCTCTGGCCCCGACTCCGCGAGCTGCGCGCTGATATTGTCGATGAACATTGCTACGCGAACCCGGTCTGGTTCTTCGCCAACACGCATCGCTACGACAACTACGACCGCAACGGCCCAAAAGTTTTCATGGGCGAATACGCGGCGCAGAGTAACGCCCTGGTCAGCCCGAAAAACCGCAACAACCTGGAATGCGCGCTGGCCGAGGCGGCCTACATGACCGGGCTGGAACGCAATGCCGATGTAGTTCGCATGGCATCTTATGCCCCGCTGTTTGCGCACGTGGATGCCTGGCAATGGACACCGAACCTCATCTGGTGTGATAACCTCCGCGTTTACCGCACGCCGAGCTATTACGTCCAGCAGCTCTTCAGCCGCAACCGTGGTGATGTCGTGGTGCCGGTGGAACTGACGGGAGTTGAACTGCCCGCCGCTCCTTCCGGCCGGGTCGGCCTTGGCACCCTGCAAACCGCCGCCGAGTTCAATGACGTCCGCGTGACGCAAGGTGACAAAACCTTGTTGAGATCCGACTTCGCGAACGGAGCCCCGGAATGGTCAGGTGCCGACCGCCGTTGGACTGTGCGCGACGGCGCCTTTCAACAGACTGACCCGGCTGGACCGACCGGCATCTTTGCCGGAGACGTTTCGTGGAGCGACTACACCCTTTCGCTCAAGGCGCGCAAACTCGGAGGCGCAGAAGGCTTTCGGATCATCGTTCGGCACCTGGGTCCGGAGAACCACATCCTGTGGAACCTCGGCGGCAGAGACAACCAATGCCATATTCTGCAGTTCCGCCTCGGACAGCAGGACCAGCTCATTTCGCAGGTACCGGGCACGG
>DATJYM010000048.1:0-9090 GCA_035499615.1 Candidatus Acidiferrales bacterium
AAGCGTAATGGGATTGCCCGTCCGCCGGTCAAGCACACGATTCAGGTAACTGTTATCCGGTTCGTAGTAATTTTGCTCGTTGCCCTTGAAGCCAAGTTCGCCGAAAAGGTAATCGTTGATTTTTCCCAGCAGAGCGTTCGCGCGCCCGTGGCGGTCAATGCGTTCACGCAGTGCATTTGCGTAGCCGTCGAGCAACGCCTCATACGCTTCCACGTTGATTTCGGGGAATTGCGTCCGCGCCAGCAACCAGGCGGCAGTTTCCAGGTCGAATTCCTCGCCGTGATTGAGGCAGAAAGTGAGAAAACGATTGTCACCGGTCTGTTTGTCCACGTGCCAGAGGATTTCCTGGACGCGCCGGCGCAACAAAGGGTCATCGCTCAAGGCATGGGGCCGCAGCCATTCGCTCGCGGCATTGCCTTCGGCCAGAATTTGCTCGCGCACCGCCTGGTAAACTTTTGCGTTCTCATCGCCCAACAGATTGAGCAGCGCGGCGCGGCGGCGATCCGGTGTCGTCGCCTTCGCATTTCCATGCTGGATTTTTGAAGACATCTGGCCTTGCGGGCAGTGAACCAGAAGCGCGTTGTCAGTCAATAAAATCCGCGCACCCGTCAGACCGCGCAGGGTGCGAGGACAGCATCGTTCATGCCGTGAACGATTTTTTTATCGGCCGGAACAATCGTTGCCAGCACGCCGCCCGGTTGCGGGCGGGCCGCGTCGCCTTCACCGGCAACGAAATAGTAAGGACACAAACGTACCCGGCCTTTCATCGGCGTGACGACATTCTTCTCAAAATCGAACCAACGGGCTTCGACGGTTTTGGGTTTTTCATAGCGTTGCAACACAAAAGGCGAAGTGGGAAAACCCGCCATGGCCCGATCCACCGCCGCCGCCCATTCTTCATGGGACAAGTCGCTGCCGAGATAAACCCCGCGCGCGCCCCACGCGTGTTCGGAAAAGCCGGACACTTTCAAAATCAATTCCCTCTGGCGCTGGGACAGCGTTTTCAGCTGCCGCCAGTCGGTAAGATTCAACTCCGGGATCGCCGCGTGTGGCGGCAATGGCGCCGGATCCACCGCCCAAGTGTAAGGGATCGATTTTTGCAGGCGCGACAGGAAGCTTTCACCCAGTTCCGCACGCCAAAAATCGCGCAAATTCCGGTTCCACAGCAGCGCAAACAGCATCTTTTCCTCGAATAACGGCTTCGGCGGCGGCGTCAGGCGGATGCGTTTTTCCGTGGCCAGCTCGAAAATTCGTTTCGAATTCGTTACATTCGCCAGATCGAACAACTCGAAGAAGCGATAGACCGCGTCGCCATCGGTGAAGTCCCCAAACTTTGAACTTTGAACTTTGAACTTTGAACTTTGAATTTGGCCTGCGAGCCATTCCATTTCCGGGCGGTAGGTTGCGGCTTCCTCGGATACAATAATATGAACTTGTTTCGCGTCGCCAAAGATGGCTTCAAAACCGAGCAACATTCCATCCCCGCCGCCGATAATTTCGGATTTCGGATTTCGGATTTCGGATTGGTCCTGTGCGCCAGTCATTCCGCATTCTGCATTCCGCATTCCGCAATACGTCTTGTTGAGCCACGCCGTCAGGCCGATGCCGCCGGGCACGGAATCCAGTTCGGTGATTCTGAAACCCGCTTCCGTCAACAAAATGTCGGGCCGGATGACGCGGGGGACATCGTTTTTGAACGCCGGCGAACGCTGGAGTTCAATCAATCCGGGCGGTTTGCCGCGATCCAACAGTTCTGCAATCCATGCCGGTTGCTTGCCTTCCACGCTGCGCCGGTAAAGCAGGTTGACGGCGCGATAAAATTGCAGCAACACCCGGCCCAACGATTCAATTTCCTTCGCCAGATCTTCATCCAGCGGAAACGGCTCCGGCGAAATGCGCCAGTCGAGTCCGGCAAAAAGTCCGCCGTCGGGAATTTGTTCACGAACGAACTGCGCGGCATCCGCCGCGGATTTGGTATTGGGAGAAATGACGGCCACGCTGAAGACAGTAAGCTTCAAAGGGTTCAGCGTCAAAAAAGAATGACCGACACCCGATGGTGCTGATTGGCCGGTTCCTGGCTGCTATGGGGCGCTCAAAACTCCGCGATAAAACATCCGCGCGGCATTGGTCGTGGGCATGAAGAATTCGACGGAATTGCTGGCAAACAGGTTGGAATTGACGACTGACCAATGAACCAAATCGGCGGATGACTGGAATAGATAAGTTTGTCCGGCCTGTCCGTTGAGCCAGATGCCTAATTGCCCTGGAGGGCTGTTGTTGCCAATTTGCAGGTTGAAACTGTTCGTTGCGGGCAAGACATAAAGCGTAATGCTCTGAGCCGGGAGCAGGTCGCTGAGGACTCTGTTGGTGAGGGCGATATTGGCAAGATGATTGATGGTATTGGCGGAGGTCAGTTGCCAGCGTTGAACTGTTCCGGCGGTGTTGATGTTGGTGATACCGGCCGTGATCGGCGAGGCGTTATTGAGGTCCTTATTGATGACCATGAGTGTCAAGGCACCGTCGCTGGTCCGGACCGCACCAAAGGCCGAGAGATTGTCCGGATTGGGCACAGTGGTCCGGATGCTCGTATCGCCGAACGTGGATTTGTTGCCGTCATAATTGCGATAAAGCTTCATCGCATTGTAAGTGGGAGAGCCCGTGGGCGGCACCGTCCAGCGTGTCGCCAGATCAAGTCCTTCGCGGCCGAAAATGCCAAGAACGTCGGCTTGGGCGGTGGCGCCGTTGATGTTCGTTTCCGCGCCCCAGTTATATTCGGTGACGCCGATCTTTGTGCCCGGATAATTGGTTGCCACCCAGCTTTTCATGCGGGGGATCAGCATGATGACCTGGTTGATCCAACTGGGGTCAACGTAGTTCGTGTCCCAAAACACGCGCGTGGTCTGGTTGCGCAGCAGTTCCGTGGACGGAGAAACGTCGGTGCCGCCGACATTGCCTTCCTGGGGATAACAATGGAGGGTAAAATAGTCGAGCAACCGGTAGCCGGTGCCCAGGTCATGCTGGTGAATCTGATTCAACAACCACGGCATGTAATCCCAGCCGCCGTTGGCCACGCGATCCGTGTAACCCGGATTCTGCTGGTCGTAGCCGCTGTAAAGGTAACCATTCCATCCCCATTCCTCCGGTCCGCAAACCAGCGCGTTGGGATCGTTGGATTTCACCATGCTGGCATAAGTGAAGAAATCATCGCGAATTTCCTGCATCGTCGGGCCGACCGGATGAACGTCTTGCTGCGTTGAAAACCAGATGCTTTCCTCGTTGTCCATGATGTAAAAGCCCACGCCGCCGTTGGTGGAGGATCCCCACTGACCGAGCAGGTGTTGCACGTAAGCCTGCTGAAAAGCAACGTTGGTGGGAAAATTGGCATCATTGGGATTGTTCCAGGTGATGTGGGTATTGTTGGTAATGCTGATGCCATTACCGGCATCCGGATTATTGTATGGTGCGTTGTGGATGTCGCTGTCCGTTTGGGGGCCGTATTTATTCGTGGAATAACTCCAGAGTTTGCTGCGACTCGGTCCGAGCCTGGGCATCCAGCCGATCATGGGAATGGTGATCATGGCTTGAGCACCGCCGTTTTTGCTGTTGGCAACGAATGCATCCGCAGTGGCGCCGGGCGTGGCGTTTCCGTCGTCAATGCTTTCGAAATACCAATCGGCTGCATGATTATGCGCGTTGAGCTGCCAGTTATATCGCGTTTCGGAATTGCCCCCGGAACGATTCATGGTGAAATTCAAATCCGCCAGCTGGTTCGAGGTCGCGAACGCCGTGCCGTAAATCAAAGGGCTGATGGAATGCCGATTGGCCAAAGCATCGACCGCAATGGCAATCGTTGCGTTCGTACCGGCGGTGAGTGCATTGGTGCCCAGGGAAATATCATCCAGGTAAAACGTCGGTTGGGCCGAACCAATCCGGTCCTGAATCCAAAAACCATCCATGTTGGGCTGATTGGTGATGCCAAGGGCGGCCAGGGGAATGATGAATGGCTGCCAGGTATTCGCGACCAGGGCCGGCAGATTGGTGGAGGCTAACGCAGTTCCATTGGCGTGCCCCTGCACTTTTAACTGTTGCCCGCCCGTCGCCCCGCCATTAATCCAGAACGTCAGATTCGTGTACAGGCTGGCATCGAAAGCTCCATGCGCAATATAGATCGCTTGACTGCTGCCATTGGTAATGGTGACGCTGACCGACTTGGAACCAGAATGAACCGGTGAAGTGTTGTTGTAGTTGATGCTCGCCCAGCCCCAATCCTGCCAGTCGTTTTCCAGCGCATCGTCGTAAACGATTTGGTCCGCCTGGACAACGAAGGAAAACGCGGTCAAAAATGTGAAGAGGAAGTATGCGTATCCGCCGGCTAAAATCTTATTCATAACGGCTTGGGCAAGTTACTTCAATACCGCGAATCGCGCATCTTTTATGCCAACAAAACTCCTGTTTAGACGCGCACCTGCCCGCTGCCGAGGCCAATCCACTTGTAGCTGGTCAATTCGTCCAGCCCCATCGGCCCGCGCGCGCCAATCTTGTCGGTGCTGATGCCGATCTCCGCGCCCATGCCGAATTCACCGCCGTCGGTGAACCGCGTCGAGGCGTTCCAGTATACCGCCGCCGAATCCACTTCATTCAGGAATTGTTTCGCGTGCGCCTCGTTCTTCGTGACGATGCTGTCCGAGTGCGCCGAACCGTAATAATTGATGTGGTCAATCGCCTGCTGGACGCCGTCCACCACGCGCACGTTCAGGATGTAATCGTTATATTCGGTGAACCAATCCTGTTCCGTCGCCCGTTTGATGGCGGATTTGGTGTTGTGCATCGAGCATTTCAGAATGGCTTCGGCATCCGCATCGGCCCTTAACTCCACCCTCTTTTCGCTGAGTCGCTGGCCAACCACCGGTATAAACTGCGCTGCGATTGTTTTGTCCACCAGCAGCGTCTCCATGGCGTTGCAAACGGCGGGGCGCTGGACCTTCGCGTTCAGGGCAATGGCCTCTGCCATTTTCAAATCCGCGTCGGCATCCACGTAAACATGACACACCCCCTTGTAATGTTTGATGACCGGCACCTTCGAGCATTCGGCCACGGCGCGGATCAAGCCTTCGCCACCCCGGGGCATGCACAAGTCGATGTACTGCGTCAGCGACAACAACGCTGGAATCGCCTCGCGGTCGGTTACGGGCACGACCTGGATGGCGTGTTTGGGAAAAAGCGGGAGCGTTTTCCTGCCAGCTTCAATCATCGTTTGGGCGATAAGCTGGTTCGAATGCAGCGCTTCCCTGCCGCCACGAAGGATGGTGGCGTTGCCGGATTTGAAACAGAGGCTCGCCGCATCCGCAGTCACATTGGGGCGCGACTCGTAAATGATGACCACCACGCCGATCGGCGTGGAAATTTTTTGGAGTTTCAAGCCGTTGGGCCGGACGCGCTCGTCGAGCATTCGGCCGACGGGATCGGGCAGCGCCGCGACCTCGCGCAGTCCTGTGGCCATGGCGGCGACGCGTTGATCATCGAGCTTGAGCCGGTCAAGCATGGCGGAAGACAATCCGTGATTTACCGCCTCGTCCATGTCCAGCAAGTTGGCCTCCTTGAGCGCCCCGGCATTTTTCTCAAGTGCGTCCGCCATGGCGAGCAAACACGCGTTCTTCTCGCGAGTGGTCAGTTTCGCAAGCTCGCGCGACGCCGCCTTGGCCTGTTTGGCCAGTTGCGTCATTTGTTCCGTGAGGTTCATGGCGGAAATGCAGGACCAAATTAGACGATCCACACTGATTGTCAAAACCGTCCCACCCGTGGTAAAATTCTAATTTGCCCTCGGAGCGTGGGCTTCAGCGAACCAATTACCTGGGACGGTGAAGCGCGTAAATGCCGGGCCCCTCAAATCAGGACATTACCCAACCCGGAACGGGCTGATTTCATGGCGTCCAGAATGATGACCACTGGCGGTAAAAAATCTGATCCATCTGTAATGAGGCTGCAAATACCTCAAGCCGACAATTTTTCGTAACGCGCGGAAACAAAATCCCAGTTGATGACATGAAAAAATGCGGACACGTAATCCGGCCGCCGGTTTTGATATTTGAGATAATAGGCATGTTCCCACACATCAATGCCCAGTAATGGCTGCTGGCCTTGACTGACGGGTGAATCCTGATTGGCCGTCGCCTCAATGCTCAATTGTTTGTTCGCATCCAGCACCAGCCACGCCCAGCCGCTGCCGAACTGACCGATGGCGGCTTTGCTGAACTTTTCCCGGAACGTGGGGAAATTTCCAAACGCGGAAACGATAGCTTTGGCCAGGCCGCCGGTCGGTTCGCCGCCATCCTTTTTGAGCATCTGCCAGAACAAGGTGTGGTTAAAGTCACCGCCGCCGTTGTTGCGAACCGTCGAGCGGATTTTTTCGGGAATCGCCGGCAGGTTCCTGAGCATGTCTTCCAGGGACATTTTTGCCAGCGTCGGGAAATCGGCGACGGCTTTGTTGAGATTGGCGACGTAGGCGGCGTGATGTTTGTCGTGGTGAATCTCCATGGTCCGAGCGTCGATGTAGGGTTCAAGTGCGTCGTAGGCGTAGGGCAACCGCGGCAGTGTAAACGGACCGGTTGTGGCGGCGGCCACGGGCGCTGGGGAACTGGTTTGGGCCATCGCGCCGGGCAAGGCAGCCAGCGCGGCGCCGGCGAGCGCGGTGGTTTTTATGGCTTGTCGTCGGGTCATCATAATCTGTTCTCCGGTTAACTTTTGGATTTGATTTGGCTAATGAATTATTGCCGCATCGTGAGCTTCGGCGGCCATCTGCCATGTGCGGGCAATATTGGGGACTAGTCAGAGAGTGGTCGTCCAGGGCTTTGTCGCCGTCAGGCGTGCGGCTTGTTTCATAGTTTTGGCAAGTTCCTGGGCTGTCCATTGGTTGCCGTTAAATTGGCGGTAAATACGGCCCTGCGGGTCGAGCACGACGGTGCGGAGGTTATGCGAAATGCTATTGCCCTGGTACATCACCATCAAGCCCAGGCGTGGTGCCAGAGAGGCGATCGTGTTGGTGGTCGCGTCTGCGAAGAGCCAGTGCCCGGTGTCGGTTCCGCGGTATGTAACCGCATACACCGACAACATCCGGGGCGTGTCGAATTCCGGATCAAAGGAAATGGAAAGGAACCACCAGTTGGTCGGCGCAAAAGGCTCAGAGCGCAGCAACTCCCGCGCCTGTTCGAAATTCCGGTTCATCAGGGGGCAGTAATCAGGCAACGGACAGCGCGTGTAAAAGAATGTGAACGCCACCGTCTCTCCGCGAAAATCGGAAAAGCGAACGTGGCGTCCCTCTTCGGTTACCAGATCGCCGTCCGGTAGCAAATCCCCCGGTTTGAGTTCGGAAAACATCCCGCCGGACATGGGCTTGGACCCGGGCGGCATTTTGTCCATGTGTCCGATGCGATGGATTTTTTCCACCCAGTCACTGGTCTGGCTCACCACCAGCGTGAAGGTGATCTGGTCACCCACCGAGATGCCATTGAGTTCGTTGGTGCTTTTGACGGGAAAATCCATCGTCATTTCCATCATGTAACCGGGAATGTCCTGATGGTGGATGGTGACATGCCGTCGGTCGGGCGCGATTTTCTCCACGACGCCGCGGGCGGGATAGGAATGAAGCGTCTGGTCTTCGGCGCAGGCGGTGCTGCCGCCGGCAGCCGCCAACATCCAAAGCACGCACCACGGGCGCATTAGATGCAAGGTGATTGATTTCATGCTTTTCGTTTTTGTATTCATAGGATTTGCCTCCACGTTCATTGTTTCAGTTGTTTGATTTCGTCGATCACAGCGTCTGGTACGTCATTGTCCAAACCGTCGAAATAGTTCCGCACCCGACCTTGTGGGTCGACCAGCGCGATGCGCTCGATATTGGCAAAATTGCCCGGCATGTAGGAAAACGCGTTGTTCGTATCGGATGACAGGAAGCTGGCGCCAATCAGTTGGTGGATCACGACGTTGTCACCGGTGAGAAATAACCAACGGTTGCTGTTCGCGCTGAAACGTTTGCTATATTTCGCCAACACCGGGACGGTGTCGTCGTCCGGATCCACCGTCAGCGAAATCAACTTCAAGTCCGGCTGGTTGGTCGTCCGTTGCTGGATGGCTTCCATCTGCTGGCTCACCACGGGACAGGTCAGCGAACAACTCGTGAATAGAAAACTTACCACGAGGAATTTGCCGTCCAGATCCGCCCGGGTGACCGTGCGGCCGTCCTGGTCGGTCAGGGAAAAATCGATCAGTTGACGCGGATGATCCGGGGCGATGACGAGCGGCTCCGAATCGTCCAAGGCCGCCTCCGGCGCATCCTGGTGGTGGTTCAATGCCAAGAGGAGCAAACCATAGCCGGCGCAAAAAAACAGGGAGAAGCCGATGAGCATCCAGAATACGTGGCGTTCTTCACTTGGTGGCTCCGAGGGAGAGGATCGAATTAACATGGCAGGAAAAACCTAGTGAAGGGCCGGAGGCAAAATCCCCAGAACCGCGACCACCACGACTATGGTGGTGCCCAGGACCAGTTCCATTTGTACGTTCAATTGCAGTTGCGCGGCGGTTGCTTCTGACGGCTGTGATTGTGCGGTTTCCGCCAGCAAACGCGGTTTCAGCCGCAATAAATTCACCGCGCCGATGGCCATGGCGACGCCGAAAAGGCAGATTTTGACGAGCAGCCACCGGCCGTAGGTTTGGCTGCATAAATTCGAAATGGAGCCGACTAAAAACCAGCTGTTGACGAAACCGGTTATGACCAGCAAGGCAACGGCGGCCAGACTCAATGCCGAAAAGCGCCGGATGAGAACGGCGATCCGACACCACCGTTCCGGTTCCGAGCCATGGCGTAATTGGCAGAGAAACCAGATTAACGGAAACAAGCCCGTCGGCCATAACCCGGCCACCAGCAAATGGAAAATGTCGGCCACCAAATGCCAACACGGGCCCTCCAGGCCATGCCCGGCCCACGCCAGACTGCTCAACAAGAGACCGCCAGAGACCAGCTGGAGCCAGACCAGACTTCGTTGAAATGACGGCCGGAAATTGAAAAAGAAGAACGCGGCAGCGACCGCGGCAGCC
>DATJYM010000049.1:0-47615 GCA_035499615.1 Candidatus Acidiferrales bacterium
CCAGCCCCAATTCACGTGCTCCCATAATGCGCCCCACCGGTGCAGGACGATGCGGTCGGAACCGTCAATGATGCCCCGAAGATGAAACACCGCCTCATGGGTGTTGGTTGAATCCGGCCCGAGTGGCGGCACAGCGACGAATTGTAACTCGCTGGAAATCTGCGCGCGCGCTGGCTCGTTTGTCGCAACCAACGTCGAAGCGTACAACTGAAAAAAGGCCGACATCAGCGGCGGCATCGGGATGGTAAACCCAATTGTTCCGCCCTCAGCGGGAACATTCAGCGAAGCGGCGACCTGCCAATCGTCTGTTAGCGCAGGCCGCATTTCCAAAGCCGCGGTTGCCACGCCCGACGGAAACGTCGCCACAAAATTCAAGTTGGTTCCGCTGGCCGAAATTGAATTGATGACGGGAGCATCAGCCGGCACCGCAGCACACATCTGGCTGCGCCACAGCAGGAACATTCCAACCCAGACCAAAAAGCTCCATCGCTGGCAGCCCGTTCGTGCCGGCAAATATATTCCCGGCCTTCGGATACGTGAACAAGCTTGTCCGGCAAGTTCGGCATGGCTGGCAATTATTACAGCAATTGCACGTTTGATATTCAGACTTTATTTGCGCTGGAACTTTAATTCATCGCCATCGCCGGTGACTTTGATTTTATTCCCCGGCCTGAACTCGCCGGCGAGCAGTTTCATGGAGAGCGGATTGAGTAATTGTTCCTGCACGGCACGTTTAAGGGGACGGGCGCCGAATTGCGGGTCGTAGCCTTCCTTCGCCAGCAATTTCCTGGCGGCGGCGTCCACCTCCAGCATGAGATTCTGTTGCGCGAGTCGTTTGCCCAGCCGTTCGAGCTGGATATCCACGATTTTTGCCAGTTCCTCCTCGTCCAGGCTCTGGAAAATAATGACGTCGTCCACGCGGTTCAAAAATTCCGGCCGGAAATGCTGTTTCAACTCGGCCATGACCTTGTCCTCCATCGTCTGGCGCGACGATTTGTCGGTGCGGCCGTCCAGGAAATATTCCTGGATGATGGGCGACCCGATATTGCTGGTCATGATGACGATGCTGTTCTTGAAATCCACGGTCCTCCCCTGCCCGTCCGTGAGCCGGCCGTCGTCGAGCACCTGCAACAGCACGTTGAACACATCGTGATGCGCCTTTTCAATTTCATCGAACAACACCACCGAATACGGACGCCGCCGCACCGCTTCGCTCAACTGCCCGCCTTCTTCATAGCCGACATAGCCCGGCGGCGCGCCGATGAGCCGCGCCACGGTGTGCTTCTCCATGTACTCGCTCATGTCGATGCGAATCATCGCGTTCTCGTCATCGAACAGAAATTCCGCCAGTGCCCGGGCGGTCTCGGTCTTGCCCACACCGGTCGGCCCCAGGAAAATGAACGAGCCGATGGGCCGGTTCGGATCCTGCAACCCACTCCGCGCCCGCCGCACGGCATCTGATACCGCTTTAATCGCCTGTTTTTGGCCGATGACACGTTCCGCCAGGCGTTCCTCCATCATCACGAGCTTCTGCCGCTCACCTTCAAGCATGCGTGACACCGGAATGTGTGTCCATGACGCCACCACCCGGGCGATGTCTTCGTCCGTAACTTCCTGACGGAGCAAGCTGCTCCTGCCACCTACAGGTGAGACGCCTGTGCTACTCTCCAACTTGGCCAGCTTCTTTTCCAAATCAGGGATTTTGCCGTATTGCAGTTCCGAGGCTTTGCTCAAATCGCCTTTGCGCTGGGCCTGTTCCAGTTCAATCTTCGCCTGTTCCAGTTGCGATTGCACGACGCTGACGGCGTTGACGGCCGCTTTTTCATTCTGCCATTGGGCCGTGAGCGCCCTGGACTTTTCCTTGAGATCAGCCAGTTCCTTATCGAGCAGCTTCAATCTTTCCTTGCTGGCGGCGTCTTTTTCCTTGGCCAAAGAAGTACGTTCGATTTCCAACTGCAATATTTGCCGGTCGAGCTGGTCCAGTTCCGTCGGCTTGGAATCCAGTTCCATCTTGATGCGCGACGCCGCCTCATCCACGAGGTCAATCGCCTTGTCCGGCAGAAACCGGTCGGTGATGTAGCGGTGTGACAGGGTTGCCGCCGCCACGAGCGCGGAATCCTGGATGCGCACGCCGTGATGGACTTCGTAACGCTCCTTCAATCCGCGTAAAATCGCAATGGTCGCTTCCACCGACGGTTCCTCAACCATGACCGGCTGGAACCGGCGTTCGAGCGCCGGGTCCTTCTCAATGTGTTTGCGGTATTCGTCCAGCGTGGTTGCGCCCACGCAACGCAATTCCCCGCGCGCGAGCTGCGGTTTCATGATGTTCGCCGCGTCGGTTGCGCCTTCCGCGGCGCCGGCGCCGACCAGCGTGTGCAATTCGTCGATGAACAGGATGATTTTACCTTCGCTGGCGGTGATTTCCTTGAGGAACGCCTTGAGCCGCTCCTCGAACTCGCCGCGATACTTGGCGCCGGCGATCATCGCGCTCAAATCCATCGCCACCAGCCGCTTGTTTTTAAGCGATTCGGGCACGTCGCCGCTCACAATTCGCCGCGCCAGGCCTTCGGCAATGGCCGTCTTGCCCACGCCGGGTTCGCCGATGAGGACGGGATTGTTCTTCGTGCGGCGCGTCAGCACCTGCATGACGCGGCGGATTTCCTCGTCACGTCCTATGACGGGATCAATCTTGCCTTGCCGCGCCAGCGCGGTGAGGTCGCGGCCATATTTGTCGAGCGCCTGGAATTTGGCTTCGGGATTCTCATCCGTCACCCGCTGGTTGCCGCGCAATTCGGCGAGCGCCTTGAGCACGGCATCGCGTTTCAGACCGTGTCTGGCAAAAATCTTTTTCAGCGATGCCCCGCCGCTGTCCAGCAAACCAAGGAGGAGATGTTCGGTGCTGACGTATTCGTCCTTGAGTTTGGTTGCCTCGGACTGCGCGGCATCCAGCGCCTTGCGCAGGTCCGCCCCCGCGTAGGCGTCGCCCGCACCCTGGACCTTGTGCCGGCGGGCGAGCTCGGCTTCCAGATCCGGTTTCAGCCGGGCGACTGGCACACCGATGCGCTCCAGTAAATCGGGGATAAGACTTTCGGTTTGACCGATGAGCGCGAGCGCCAGATGCTCACCGTCAATTTCCTGATGCGAATTTTCACGGGCAAGCCGCTGCGCCCCTTGCAACGCCTCCTGCGATTTCTGGGTCAACTTTTCCGGTTGCATGGCGGGAATTTAACGCAAAGACGCCAGGACGCAAAGATGGGAAATGAAGGCAGCTGACTTGACAAGAATTTCGCAAATTAACACGAATTCAACTTATTTTTCAGCCTTCCGCCCGTCCGGCTCCCACGGAAATCTCTGCAAAAGCGGAGTGCCGGTCTCCGCCGGAGTTGATAATGATTTTCGACGATGGCCCAGGGCGGTTTGTCCCTTGCAACCTTTGGGCTGAATGATGGTATCCGGTGGGAATCCAGAAAAACGTTCCAGAACACCAGCTAGAGTCCACGGACGCCGACCATGCGCTGCAAATCCACGTCCCACACTTTCAGTCGCAGGCAGCGGAAGATTTGAATCGGACTGAGCGAAGTGGTCTTGGCCCTCTGCAATTCGGGAATGTCCCGGTAAAGTTCGGGCAACCGGTAGAAAGGAACGCGATGATTGAGATGGTGGATGTGGTGATAGCCTATGTTGGCGGTAAACCACGCCATCACCGGGTTGGTCTTCAGGAAACTGGATGATTCGAGCGCGGCCTTTTCAAAGGTCCAGCCGGCCTTGTCGTTGAAGGAAACGCCGGGGAAATTGTGTTGCGCGTAGAAGAGATAGCTGCCCAGGGCGGCGGCGATAAAAAGTGGAATCTCGAGGGCGAACACCCAGGTCAGCCAGCCGAACAGGCACACCAGCGTCACTGCCAGCGCCACGTGCAGCACCAATGCCAGCAGGCAATCGTAGTGTCTGCGCGGGGCATTGAAGAAGGGGTTGACGACCATCCCGAAATGAAACACGAAAAAATACCCGAACAGGATGGTCAACGGGTGGCGCATGAACAGGTACTTGAAGCGGATGCCAGCGGGGGATTTTTGATACTGTTCCTTGGTCATGATGGGGTATGAGCCGATGTGGGAGCCGAGCAATTTGGAATTGTGCGCGTGGTGATGATCGTGCGAGCTGCGCCAAATGCTGCTCGGACTCAGAGCCCACATCCCAAACAGGCGCATAAAGAATTCCGCGAGCCGCGACCGGGGCAGGATGGCGCGATGCTGTTGATCGTGATAGATGACGAACATCCGGAGGCTCAACAGCCCGGCCAGGAAGCTGGACGCGACCCTCAGGTACAGCGGAAAAACCGGCAGCGTTCCCGCCATGGCGGCCGACAACAGGAACGCAGTGGAAAGAACACACCACCAACTCTTCCAGGAATGGTCCCGGGCATATGCTTTGGTTTGCCGATACAGGGCTTGAGCCGAATGCATGATCTGTTTCGCGTCAAAAGTTCAGTGATAACCGAGTCAGCGTCAATAATATTCGTCATTAATTCTTCAAACGCAGGCGCAAACGGCGGTAGCAGCTTATTTCGGGCCAAGATGAAAGGCCGGGCGAATGGGTGAGGCTCAAAGAAGTGAAGTCAAAACGTTTTTACCCGACCCTTGGGGATTTGCGTCGGCCGGATTTTCGTCTAATCTGCGCCCATGCAATATCGCACACTTGGACGGACAGGCTGGAAGGTCTCGGAAATCAGCTTTGGCGCGTGGGCCATCGGCGGCACCTGGGGCGCGGTGGATGACAAGGAATCGCTCGCCGCGCTGCACGCGGCGCTCGACGGCGGCGTGAATTTCTTTGACACCGCGGACGTTTACGGCGACGGCCACAGCGAACGGCTGCTGGCGAAGCTGAAAAAGGAGCGGACAGAAAAATTCTACATCGCCACCAAGGCCGGCCGGCGGCTGAATCCGCACGTGGCTGAAGGTTACAATCGGCCAAATCTCACGGCGTTTGTCGAACGCAGCTTGAAAAATCTGGAAACCGAGGCGATTGACCTGCTGCAACTGCACAGCGCCCCGACGGCGGTGTATTACCTGCCCGAGACGTTTGCGGTCCTCGATGAACTGGTGAAGGCCGGCAAAATCCGTCATTACGGGGTGAGTGTGGAAAAGGTGGAGGAGGCGCTGAAGGCCATTGAATTTCCCGGCGTGCAAACGGTGCAAATCATCTTCAACATTTTCCGTCAGCGTCCGAGTGAATTGCTTTTCCCGGAGGCAAAACGCCGCCAGGTCGGCATCCTGGCGCGTGTACCGCTGGCCTCGGGCATGTTGTCGGGCAAATTCACACACGGCAGCACATTCGAAAAGGATGACCACCGAAATTTCAACCGGCACGGCGAGGCGTTTGACCGTGGCGAGACTTTTTCCGGGGTGGATTACGAAACCGGCTTGCGCGTGGTGGAGGCATTGCGGCCCCTGGCGCCCAAAAGCTCGTCCCTGGCGCAACTGGCACTGCGCTGGATTCTGGAGTTTCCGGCCGTGACCTGCGCCATTCCCGGCGCCAAACGACCGGCGCAAGTCGCCGAAAACATTGCGGCCTCGGACCTGAAACCATTGTCCCCGGCCACGATGAAAAAAATCCAGGCGGTTTACGACATGGAGATCAAGCCGCTGGTCCATCATTATTGGTAAAACGCCGAAACTGGAATATGTCTTGCTGGGAGCAAGGCATGCAGCAGGACGTTTCGGCGAACCTGGCCGGCAAGAGCGCGCGCCAGCTTGGAGAGCGGTGGCACACCCGCAGAAAAATCATAGGATTGGCGGCCATTGGCCTGATTTTTATCGTTAGTGTTCTCGCGGTTTTGTATTTCCTCGGAAATCGCACTTCCATGTTCCAAACCGGCGGCTTATTGCTGCTCAGTGTCTCATTCTTAATCATGAAAACGGCGGAACGCATCGCCGGGCCTGAGATGGATAAACTTTTTAGGCGCGAACGGCGCGCTCATCAGGGAGCCCTGGCCCAGGAGAAGATCGGTGCCCTGCTCGATGGCCTGGCGGACAATTACACGGTGCGGCACGATGTAAACACCGGTCAGGGCAACATCGACCATCTGGTATTCCGCCGGGATGGCGCGGTCTTTTTGATAGAGACCAAATCGCATTCGGGCTGGATCACCCGGCACGACGACGAACTGCGCCGGAACGGACAGTCGCTCGAGAAGGATTTCATCCAGCAGACCCTGAACAATGTTTCCTGGCTGAAACACGTCCTGAAGGCCCGCGCCGGTTTCGAGCCGTGGATCCATGCCGCCATCGTCTTCACCGACGCCCATGTGGAAAAGCATCTCAGGTTGAATAATGTTGACGTCTTCCACGCCCGCGATCTGACGCGCTGGCTCGAACGGGCACAGGGCAATCCCCGGGCCTCCATATTCCTTTGGCCACAGGTCGAAAGCCTGACCCACAGTCTGGACGAACCGGATTCAATCCATCTTGCCTCCCAGCCGCTTTTGCGGTAGGTTGCGGACGCTATGGACACAGCGCCCAGTTCCACCGGCATCGTGCCGCCGCCACCGCCGCCACCGCCGGTGATCACCGCAACACCGCCCGCGCCACGCCGGAGTCGCGGCTGGATGATCTTCGCCATTATCCTGGTCGTTCTGCTGGCTGTCAGTTGGTTCGGATTTTTTGCTGTATTCGTTTCCCAGGCGTTGAGTCTGAAAGGCGGCCTGGGCAGCGGCATTTCCAGTCAAGTCGGTCCTTCCCTCGATGAATGCCTCATCAAGGACAATGATGCGTCGAGCAAAATTGCCGTGGTCACGGTGGACGGCATTATCACCGGCCAATCCGTGGACCAGGCCGGCAATAACATGGTGGACCTCATCAAAGCGCAACTGGACCGGGCCAAAGACGACCGGCGGGTGAAGGCGGTGATATTGAAAGTGGATTCCCCGGGCGGTGAGGTGCTGGCCTCGGATGAAATTTATCGTGCGATCAATGATTTTCAAAAGGATTCCAGCAAGCCGGTCGTTTGTTCCATGGGCAGTCTGGCCG
Organism: Candidatus Acidiferrales bacterium; assembly: GCA_035499615.1. GTDB lineage: Bacteria > Verrucomicrobiota > Verrucomicrobiia > Limisphaerales > UBA11358 > UBA11358. The sequence continues at coordinate 7,026 of DATJYM010000049.1, forward strand.
CGTCGGGCGGTTATTACATCTCTTCGCCCTGCCGCTGGATAGTGGCCAACGATCTGACCATTACCGGCAGCATCGGCGTGATTCTGCACACGTGGAACTATCGCGGGCTGATGGACAAGATCGGCATCTGGCCGGACACATTCAAGAGCGGCAAGTTCAAAGACATGCTCAGCGGTGAACGCGAGACGAATGAAATACCGGCCGAAGAACGCGTGATGGTGCAGGGATTGATTGACGAGACGTACCAGAAATTCAAGGACGTGGTGGCCGCCGGGCGGGATGCCGCGCACGCCCGGAACAAAAAGGAAGGACGACCACTGGCGCTGGACTGGACCAATTATGCCGACGGCCGTGTCTTGTCGGGCACCAAGGCCTACGACCTCGGGTTTGTGGATGAAATCGGGGATTTTCAGGATGCGGTGGATCGTGCGAAGCAAATCGCCGGGATTCGGGAGGCCAATTTGATCGAATATCGCGAGCGTTACGATATCTCGAACATTTTGCGCTTGCTCGGTCAGAGCGAAATGTCCCATTCCGTCAAACTGGATCTGGGCGTGGAACTGCCGAAACTCCAGGCGGGCGAACTTTACTTCCTGTCCCCCACCTTCATCAACTGATTGAACCAGACCCAGCTCATCGTCGCGGATAGCGAACGCGACGCGAACATGCTTTATGCCGTCGGCATATTCGTGCCCGACCCGTTCATTTATCTCAATTTTGGCGGGCGGCCCCTCATCGTGATGAGCGATTTGGAAATTGACCGGGCCCGGGCGCAGGCACCGCATTGCCGCGCCGTCTCGCTGAGTGCTTGTCAGAGAAAACTGCGCGCCGCGGGAGCCAAGAAGGCCAGCCTGCCCCAGGTCATCCGCCTGTTGCTCCGCGAGAGAAAAGTCCGCCGGGCCCTCGTCCCGGACAACTTCCCGTTTGGCCTCGCGCGCGACCTGAAAAAGCTGGGAATCAAGTTGAAACCCTGCGCCGGCTTCTTTCCCAAACGGGAAATCAAATCCGCCGATGAGGTCAAAAAAATTTCCGCGGCGCTGGCCATGGCTGAGGTGGGCATGGCTGAAGGGATGGAAGTGTTGCGCCGGGCTAAAATCGCCCGGGACCGGAAACTCATCCATCATGGCTTGCCATTGACTTCCGAGCGTCTTCGGGCGGTGATCGATTGCGCGATTTTGCAGGCCAAAGGATTGGCGGCCAACACCATCGTGGCCGGGGGCAAACAGGGCTGCGACCCGCATGAACGCGGCCACGGCCCGCTCCGAGCGCATGAGCCGATCATCATTGATATCTTCCCGCGTTCGCAGAAGACCGGTTACTTCGGCGACATCACCCGCACGGTCGTCCGCGGACACGCCAGCGAAGGCGTGCGGAAACTTTACGACACGGTCCTGGAGGGACAGAAAATTGGATTTGAAAAAATCCGCGCCAAAGTAAAAACAGCGGAAGTCCACAAGGCGGTACAACGATTTTTTGTGCAGCAGGGTTACAAGACCGGTCGGCGGGATGGCCGGATGGAGGGCTTCTTCCACGGCACGGGACACGGACTGGGCCTGGAAATCCATGAAGCCCCGCGAGTGGGGGTGACTTCCACCGAGAAATTAAGGCCGGGGCACGTCGTCACGGTTGAACCCGGGCTTTATTATCCTGAACTGGGCGGGGGCGTCCGTTTGGAAGACGTCGCGCTCGTCACCAGCAACGGCGCAAAAAACCTGACGCGGTTTGAGAAGGTATTGGAAATCTGATTTGTGCCAACTCGCTGTCTCACTTGAGCCGCAATGGCTCAAAAAAATCTTCCAACTCGCGTGATATAGTCTAAATTCCCTGCAAATTGAAGTGGCACACCGCCAGCTTGGTTCCAAGCAGAGACATCCGGTGCGCTGTCAGAGGATTGTTTTATGTTTAACTTGTTCGACCCAGTGTATTGGTTGTTCCTGATACCGGGCTTGCTCCTCGGTATCTGGGCACAAATGAGGCTGCATCATGCCTATGGCAAATACAGTCAGGTGCCGGTGGATTCCGGCATGACGGGAGCCGAAGCCGCGCGCGAAGTCCTCGACCAGGCCGGTCTGACCAATGTGCCGGTGGAGGAAATCCCGGGCCGTTTGAGCGACCACTACGACCCTTCGAAACGTGCGTTGTTCCTCTCCTCCGACAATTTTCGTGGCCAGACCGTCGCCGCGGTAGGAGTGGCGGCCCACGAGGCCGGCCACGCCCTCCAGCATTAGGCCGCTTACGGATTGTTCACCGTGCGCATGGCCCTGGTGCCCATCACGCAATTCGCGAGTATGGCCTACATACCAATTTTCTTCATCGGCATTTTCTTTCACATGCTGAATGTCATGCTGCCGATCATTATCGGGACTTTCGCGGTGATAACCCTGTTTCAGCTGGTCACCCTGCCGGTGGAATATGACGCCAGCCGCCGGGCAAAGGAACAATTGTTCCGGCTCGGCCTCGTACATGAGCATGAACGCGCGGGCGTCAGCCAGGTTTTGAACGCCGCGGCGCTTACTTATGTGGCGGCGCTGGTGTCGTCGATATTGAATTTGCTGTACTACGTCACGCTGGCGCGCAACAGCCGGAACTAATTTACGCTAAATTTTCTTGCGGACGGACGTTCTGGCCGTAAGGTTTGGTGCGCTGTATGGCAGTAAAAAAGCAAAAACGCAGACCGGCCAAAATCAAAAGGCGAAAGAAGATTTCCCCGCGCGTCCGCGCCAGCAGCAAAGCCGTTGTGCCGGCCGTTCCCGTCCCCGGCGCCCCGCCGGCCGGCGCCGGTGACACCACGCAATTCATTCAACGGGAAGCGTCGCGTTACGACGCCGATACCGCCATCAAGCTTTACCTGCGCGAAATCGGACAGGTGAAACTGCTCACGCCCCAGGAAGAAATTGAACTCGCGGCGCGAATCAAAAGGGGCGACAAAAAGGCGCGCGAACAGATGATCAAGGCGAACCTGCGGCTGGTCGTCAAAATCGCGCGTGATTATGACGGCATCGGACTGCCGCTGCTGGATTTGATCAGCGAAGGCAATATTGGTTTGATGAAGGCGGTCGAGCGGTTCGATCCGAAAAAAGGCGGCAAGCTTTCCACCTACGGTTCGTGGTGGATCAAGCAATCCATCAAACGCGCGCTGGCCAACCAATCCAAAACCATCCGCCTGCCGGTGCATCTGGTGGACAAAATCTCCAAGATGCGCCGTATTGCGATGAAGCTGCAGGAGGAACTGGGCCGGGAACCCACGGATGAGGAGCTGGCCGAAGAGCTGGGCATGACGGCCAGCCGGGTGCGACAGATGCGAATGGCGTCCATCCGGCCGGCATCGCTCGACGCGCCGATTGGTGATGATGATTCGAACAATTTTTCCGACCTGGTGGAGGACGAAAACGCCATTACGCCTTATCAGGACCTGGAAGACAAGACCGTCACCGGGATGTTACAGGACATGGTCAAACATCTCGACGAGCGCGAAGCCACCATTTTGCGCTATCGTTTCGGCCTCGACGGCGGTTCGGAGAGAACCCTGGAGGAAGTCGGCGAAAAATTTGGCGTGACCCGCGAACGCGTCCGGCAGATTCAAAATCTGGCGCTTAAAAAGCTGCGCCGGATGATCGAAAAGCTCGAAAGTTCCAAGGATAAAAAGAACTGACGCCATGTCCTCCGCCCGGGTGACCTCCCAGCAAATCGCCGCCGCCATCCGCAATGTGCCGAATTTTCCGAAGCCGGGCATCCAATTCAAAGACATCACGCCCGTGCTGGCCGATCCCCGCCTGTTTGCCGGCGCGATCGACCTGCTTACTGAAAAGTTCCAACCCGGCTCCGTGGACGCGGTGGTCGGCATCGACGCGCGCGGGTTCATTTTTGCCGCCGCCGCCGCCCTGAAGCTCCATGCCGGATTCGTACCCGTCCGCAAAAAGGGCAAGCTGCCTTATCAGACCCACGAACAGGATTATGCGCTGGAATACGGTTCCGCAACCGTGGCCATGCATGTGGACGCGCTTAAGCCGGGCGCGCGGGTGCTGCTGATTGACGATTTGCTGGCGACCGGAGGCACCGCCGCCGCCGCCATCGCCCTGCTCAACAAATTCGGCGCAGAAATCCTCGAAGCCGCCTTCCTTATTGAATTGAAATTCCTCGACGGCCGCGGAAAGTTGAAGGATCTGCCGGTGCGTTCCATCGTGGTCTATTGAACCGGCCCGGTTCAAAAAATTCAGTTGACAGGAGGTAAGTTATCAATCAACTTATCCGCATCCGTTGATATAACGGTCTCATGCAGAGTGGCTGAGGGACTGGCCCGATGAAGCTACGGCAACCGGCTCCGAATGCGTTCGGGGCGGCCAGGTGCCAATTCCAGCCCTGACGGGTGTCGGGGGAAAATGAGAAGCGTGCGCAGCTTTAGTCGGCCCCTTCTCGCCATGAGTCGGGGCTTTTTTGTTGTCCCGGGACCGTAGCAGCGTGTCGGGAGACCGCCGCCAACTGAAATGATAGCGGTGCTCTGCCGAGACGCCGCTACGGAAGAAGGTTATGAGTGAACATCACGGTTATATGAAGGCGCTGAAGTGCCGCGAATGCGGGCGGGAATATCCGCTCACGGCCAATCACGTCTGCGAGTTCGACTTCGGCCCGCTGGAAGTCGTTTACGATTACGACCGCATCCAAAAGTCGCTGACCCGGGCGGCGGTGCAAACGCGTCCGCAAACGATGTGGCGTTATCGCGAATTGCTGCCGGTGGCCAACGACCCGACCGTGGGCCTGCAAGTCGGTTTCACGCCATTGGTCAAGGCCGACCGGCTGGCGAAGAAGCTCGGCATCCGCGAATTGTGGATCAAGAACGATACGGTGAACTACCCCACCCTGTCATTCAAAGACCGCGTGGTGAGCGTGGCGTTGAGTCGCTCGAAGGAACTCGGTTTTGATACGGTGGCCTGCGCCTCGACCGGCAATCTGGCAAATTCCGTTGCGGCCAATGCCGCCAGCGCCGGACTCAAATCCTATGTGTTCATTCCTTACGATTTGGAACAGGGCAAAATCCTGAATTCGTTGATCTACGGCACGCGGGTCATCGGCATCAAGGGCCATTACGACGAGGTGAACCGGCTGTGCGCGGAGATTGCGGGCAAATTCGGCTGGGCCTTTGTGAACGTGAACATGAGGCCGTATTACGCCGAAGGTTCCAAAAGCATGGCGTACGAAATCTCCGAACAATACGGCTGGCGCATACCGCGCCACACCGTCGTGCCGATGGCGTCCGGTTCGCTGCTGACGAAGATCCAGAAAGGCTATCAGGAATTCATCAAGCTCGGTTTGGTGTCGGAGACGAAATACGCCGTTCATGGCGCGCAGGCAACCGGCTGTTCGCCGATTTCCGCGGCGCAAAAGGCGGGGCTCGATTTCTTCAAACCGGTCAAGCCGAACACGATTGCCAAGTCGCTGGCCATTGGCACACCCGCCGACGGTTTCTACGCGCTGCGTGTGATGCGGGACACCGGTGCGTCGGCGGAAGACGTGACGGATGATGAGATACGCGACGCGATTAAACTGCTGGCGGAAACGGAAGGTATTTTTGCCGAAACCGCCGGTGGCGTGACTGTGGGTGTGGCCAGGAAACTGATTGCGTCAGGCAAAATTCCGCGGGATGATTCCGCCGTTCTCTGCGTGACCGGCAACGGCCTGAAGACGCTCGACGCGGTCGACGGTCACTTGGGCAAGCCGCGTGAAATCAAACCCAGCCTGCGCGAGTTCGAAGCATTGCTGGCCAGTGGAGATAAAGTAAACGTCTAATTTTATGCCAAAAAAAGTTCGAATCCCAACCCCGCTCCGCAAGTTGACGAACAACGAGGAGCTGGTCGAAGTCAACGCCGCCACCATTGGCGAGGCGATTACCGAATTGCAATCGCGCTATCCCGGCATTCAGGAACGGCTCGTGGACGAAAAAGGCGAGGTGCGCCGCTTCGTGAACGTGTATGTGAACGAGGAAGACATCCGCTTCCTGAAAAACAAGCTGACGCCCCTAAAAGACGGCGACGAAATCAGCATCATTCCGGCTATCGCCGGGGGATAAATTGTTGAGGCGTTAAATGGTTAAATCGGTTTAACCATTTATCCATTCAACTATTTAACCAGTTCACCAATTAACAAACTAAATCAAATGGCCACTCCCAGGAAAAAAATCACGGCAACAAAATCGACCTCGCCCACACAAAGACGTTTGTGGTTGATGTATCCGCCCAGGCTCATCAAGAAGCCGTTCATCTGGGAGGTTGGCCACAAATTCAAGGTCGTCACCAACATCCGCCAGGCGAGCGTGACCGATGAGATCGGGATCGTCTGCCTGGAACTGGACGGTGCGCGCGGCGAGGTGGGCGCGGCGATTAAATGGCTGGAGAAAAACGGCGTGAACGTCGAGCCGGTGGAAATCAATGTGATTGAAAGTTAGCCTGGCGGAACCATCCCGCTGAAGCGCGCACAGTATTTTCTCCACAGGCCTTTCAAGCCCGGGTAAATGCTTTCCCACAACCTGGTCCGCATCACTGCACCGGTTCGAGGTGATAAAGCTGCTGTTGATTAGGCCTACCGGAAAAGGTTCCAACCTGAAGGGTCAATTCAATTTAACCAATCCGGCGAGCCGGCCGATATTTGCAGAAACCGTACGAGAGCAATCCCATCCATACGAACGTCCACGCTGTCGGCTCAGGCACCTGCACCACGCCAGCCACGCCCACAACATTTAAATCTTTGCTGATGACAAATGTGCCGCCCGGCGCAATGTTCGCGTCCCATTCCAGACCCCAATTCACGTTCCCACCGCCGGGCGGGGTGTTGTTTTGGTCGTTCAGGTGGGTGAAGCCGGGATTTTTCAAGAGATTCAAAATGGTGCTGTTTGCGCCGCTCCCGGTCCCGATCTGCCCGTAATTGGCCGGCTGGCTGACCGCCGTGTCCACATTTTCAGACACCCTGCAACCGGGACTGTTATACTGGGTGACCCCGCCATATCTTTTCCCGTTCTTGTCCAACTGCCCCGTATCATTGTTCGGCGTCCCCCCCAGGTTGAAGTCGGCATACTGGAAGAAATCAAAACTGAGCGTGTTTCCAGTGAGATTTTGTATCGAAATTTGCTCGGATAAATCGGAAGTGCCGCTTTGGGGAGCACCCCCAACCAATGAATAGAGCACATTAACGCTGAACTGGGTGCTGGCGTAAGTGGTGCTTAAAATACTGGCCGTTAACAGGCTCGCGGCGGGCGAACTGATGGTGTCAAGGGACGACGCTGGACCACTATTCCCCGTCCGATACCAGAACCATTGCTGATTCAGTTGATTTTGTCCGTCCACCGTCCAGTTATACATTCCCGTGGGACTGCCAACATCGATGCTCACGGAAGAATTCCCGGACGACAAAGTGTATATGGGGATGGCACCGGCCGAGCCGACCATCATTTGAAAGGCCAAAGTGAAGGCAGGTAGCCAAGCCACAGGAAATCCCACCCCGCCCCGAACCGTAGAAACAACACAACGATTCATAATGTTACTGCTGGGATATAATTACTGCTGAGATATTACTGCCGGGGTCTCGATTTGTCCGTTCACTCGAGCTTCAAGGAGTATTGATTTTCGATCATGGCCGACTGCCGTTCCAGCAGTTCGTTCTGTTCCTGAATGAACTTGTTCTTTTCTTCGATGAGCTTGGTTTGTTCTTGAACCAGGCGTTTCTGTTCCTCAATGAGGGACTTCTGATTGGCGATCAAATCCAAATGGGACTGAACTATGGCCTGATTCATGGCCCCATAAGAGGCGGGTTGAGCCTCCGTTGCGGGGGCCGATGAATGACCATCTGAATGTCCATTGGTGTGACCATTGCGGGGGGGAACTTCTACTGTATATCCACTGGAGGAAAGTTTCATCACCGTATCCGTATAAAACCGGTGATAATCAAAAATCTTTTTGCGGCGGGCATTGCGAGGGTGGGCCGTCTCGTTCGATCCATTCCGGTCCGGGGCAGTCTTCGGTTTCAGAGCAATCTGGGTCACGGTTTCTTTCGCAGATGGACTGCCTGGTGTGGCCGGCAACGGTGAAACCGCTTCTGCCGGCGCATGCCCATGTCCGTTGCCGTTGCTGATGGCAATCCCATTGCTGACGGCGTTGCTTACAACCGGACTGGACGCAGGCAAATGACGGGGTTTATGATGTCGATGAACCACTCCGCGAAACAACATGACGCCTCCTCCGACAATCACACCCACTAAAACGTACCATCCCCACCCGCTCGCACTTTTACTCGGGGTGCCAACCTCATCGTTCTGCGCGGTGGCAGTGTCCTCGTCCCCGGTGATGACCCCGACCAGGCCGATGTTGGAAACCTTGTCACCAGCTTGATAGTCCGCATAGCGCTCCCCTGGCTTGAACGAAATATTTCGCATCAACTCCTTCAATGGAATCACCGGCGAGGCATCCTTGGATGCATAGGGAGCTACAGCGGTGGCGTCCAACAGGCCTTCCCGACCGAGCAGGCGCACGGTGTGGTTGACCACTTCCGCCGGCTGGGTTTTAGCCTTGACCGCCCATTCCACCGAGTGTGTTTTCGCATCATACACAGGCGATTGTGCCCAATCCACCGAGGTAATCAGCGGTAAACCATGCAGCCTGCGATCTTCATTCTGGCGTTGGGCACGGTCGGAGATAATCTTCAAAATTGCTGCCGGAACTATCTGCTCCTTATCCACACCTTTGATATACCCAACGTCCTTGTATGTCAGAACCGCCCACCATTGTCCTGATTCGGGGGCCAGGATGCCGACCAACCCTTGCGGTATCGGATTATTCATTCTGCTGAGCAGAGCGCTCGCGCCCGCGGCGTCGGTAAAGCGATAGCCCTTGGGAATTTTTATATCCGCCAGCGTGCCCAGCGTTGCGTCCGCCGGACCCGAAGTCCAGTCAACCTGCCTCTGGTCGGGGGGCGTCAGGGACAGAAGTGAGGACTGCTGGGCATCGGAACGTGAAATCCCAAAAAAAGCAAAAACGGGCAACAAAATAAAAACAACCGCAGATTTCAGAGACACTTCGCGAAACAGGGTTTTGAAGGAGGTACACATAATCCCTTATTGGCTAATAATCAAACGACTATACGACATTATTATTTAGAACGTTATCTGCCCAGTTTTGTGACAATATATGTACAAGAAAAAGACTCTAAAGTCAAATTATATTTAGTCCGTAAAATGACCGAAAATCTGCCCTGAAAGCTGCAACCAATTAGTTTTGATAAACCTGAGGGAACCACAACTTCATGACAACCGGGTACCATTAATGAATATAGATACAAAAGCGGCGGCCGTGTTCATATTTTGCGTCGGAATAAATAGTTGAATGACTTCCGGCCCGTTTAACAAGCTGGTTCAATGAAATTCATGTATCGCCAGCCGGCAAACCGGCCCGGAGCCGGCGCTTGCGTTGTCAAGTGCCAGCTACTAATGTCCTTTTGCTGCGCCCGTAGCTCAGTTGGATAGAGCATCTGCCTTCTAAGCAGGTGGTCCCGCGTTCGAATCGCGGCGGGCGCGCCACCTCTTTCCGGAAATCGCGACTTACCTGGAAGCATAACCGTGTCAGCGTTTCACCCGACCCGGCGTATCACGCAAACTCGCCAAATTCTGCGCGGTTTCCTCAATCCAATCGCTGCCCGGCTGAGCATACGGCCGGAAAGTTTCCAGATAACCTTCCCGGTCGTTGTAGAAGAGCGCACGGTGCAACCCGAGGGTGGCCGCATCCGGATTGTCGATCAGGCTGGCGGAATCGCTGGCGCTCATCTGGAAGAGCACCCGCATTTCGAACTCGCTCAACGTCTTGCGTCCCAGAAACCGGTTCACGTTGTTGTACGTGTCACACGCCGCAATCACATGTATAGCCCGGCCCGGCCCTTCACTGAGGAGATTAAGAAGCGCCGCGGCCGGACTGACCGCCGCCCCGGCATCGCCGGAGAAACCAAATTCATCCTCCTGCCGGAGTTTTTTGAAATTCTGCAACCCTTGAATCAGTATGAAAATTTCCGGCACCTCGGCTTTTTCATCTTCGCTCCGCCGTTTCAATTCCTCCGCCAATCCACCCAGGGTCTGATCGAGACAGCTGTTGTTGACCGGCGTTACCTCATGCGGAATGGTTTGAATGATGCGCTGCAGGTATTCGCGTTGCGGCAGGCCGGGCGGCGTGCTGTCGAGCAGGATGAAGCGGACGCTTCCCGGCGGATATTGTGCGGCCAGCGAGACCAGGGCCACCGACAGGGCCGTCAGGGTACGCTCCTCGTTCTGCCCCACGATCAGCAGGTTGCTGCCGCTCTGTCGTTGGAATACAGCTTCCGTCGGTCCCTTGATGGAATTGGGCGCCCCCAGCCAGATGCGCGCCTGCGTCACCGGTTTGACCGGAGGAGATTCCAGCACCAAACGCAAGGGCAGGTTCTCCCTGATGTCCGCCGGCGCGTTGCCCTCAAACACAAGCGGCCCCGGGTACCGGTCTTTATCGGCACGAGCGCGGATTTTTGCCAGGTAACCGTCACGTTCCTGATCCGGCAACCAAACGGTTTGGAACGGGCTGTTGCCCTCGATGGAACCGGCGGTGTCGTTGTAAATCCCTTCGCCGGGCCGTGACAGCAACCGTGGGGCGGGATTGTCCTGGTCCATGATCAGGTAGGCGTCCGCCTCGTTGCATTGGAGCGCGATGCGGATGACCATCTGGCCAATGGTGGCACGAGCCAGCGTGTAGGCCCCGCCCAGGGTCTGTGAGCCGAGCAATACATGAATCCCAAAGGCACGCCCCTGCCGGATAAGGCGATCGAGCAAAACGGCCGCACCCTGGGAAACGCGGTCTTCCTCCACGAAAAATTCCTGAAATTCGTCAATCATCAGAAGTGACCGGGGCATGGGCTCGGTACCCCCCGCCCGCTTGTATCCGGCGAGGTCCTGCGCGCCAACCTTGCGGAACAAATCACCGCGGCGCCGCAGTTCGGCGTCCACGCGTTCGAGCACGCTAAGGCCAAACGCACGGTCACTTTCGATGGCAACGACTTTTGCATGCGGCAGCCGACGATTGGCGTAGCACTTGAACTCCACGCCCTTCTTGAAGTCCACCAGATAGAATTCGACCTGTTCAGGACTGCACCACAAAGCCAGATTGGTGATAATGACGTGAAAAAGCGTGGATTTTCCCGAACCGGTCTTACCGGCGATCAAGCCGTGCTGGCGTGTGGCTTTGCCGATGGCGAGGTACTGCAATTTGGTGGCGCCGGAGCGGCCGATGGGCACGCGCAGTTCGTCCGTTGTGTCTTCCTTCCAAATCTCGGAATCGGCCGGCGCAACCTGCGCAAAAGGCACCTCCACCCGGCTGGAATCCTTGCCACTTTCGCCCATTTGATGGAGAAAACGGGTGGCGATTTCCGGCGCCGGCTGCGGGTCCAGAAGCAATTTCGTTCCCGGCGGGCGCCAGGCGGACAGCCTGAAACCATTTTCGGTGTGGGTCAGACAAACACTGTTCTTCCGGAGTTCGTCAGGAACGAATTCCTGCGGCGGGGCCTGTCGCTGGTCCCACTGGATCAGCGTGTAAACCCCGCAACGTGCGCCGCTGGCGGCGATGTTCCGGAGCCGTCGGGCCGCGGTTTCACTGAAGTTCACCGGAAATGAAGCGATGACGAGGAAATGATATTTCTCGGCGATGGCGCCCGCCTCGGCATTGTATTCCGAGATGGTCGCGTATTCGTTGCGCAAATACATCTGGATGACTTTTTCCATGTGTTCGTTCAGTTCCGCGAGTTTTTCCTCGAACTGGGCGGTCTGCGTCCAGATGCGGCTGTTGATGTAAATCTCCTCGTAATCGGCCAGATGCATCAGGGCGGCAAAGTTCTGGCCGAGACCGACCGGGTCAAAAATGGTGAAGGTCAGCTTGCCCGGCGGGGTGGTGGAGAGCAGGCGGAAAATGATGTTGTTAATGGCGGCCACGGCCTCGTTGCCGCCGGTTTTGCCGGTTTCAAAAAGGATGGAGCCTTGCAACGGGTAAGCCAGCGATAGTGGAACGGCAAAGTTGGACGGCCCCGGAAGCGACAGGCGCCGGTCCTTGGGCAGCCGTCGAGCCAAGGTTTCCAAAGCCACTTCCATCCGGCCAAATCGCGCGGCATTCTTGAATTCCTCCGGCGGCGTCCATTTCTGCCAGAAAGGCGTGTCCCATCCGGGAAAAAGCTGTTCGCCAAAGGAATTGGCAGACTGAATCGTCGCATAGATAGGCTCAATTCTGTTTTTCCATTCCAACTCGAGCGCCTGCCACCGGGCCTGGTGCTGGCTTTGGAGATCGCTCATTTTTCGGGCATGAACCTCTGCCAGCTGTGCGGCGCGCGTGCCCGCCTCCGCCCGCAGGCTGGCAACCCTGTCGGTATGCAGTTGTTCCAGCCGTTTGAATCCGGCCCGGAGGTAGGCTTCATTTTTCTGCGCGGCCCGGATTGCTTTTTGGTCCAGCGCCATCGGCCGGACGCCGCGGGTGTTGACGATGTTCCGCACTGACCGCTTCCATTCCTGGCTCAGGTCGCGGGTCGTGGCGTCGAATTCTGCATGAATCGCGGCCTGTTGCTGCTCGTAATGTTCCGCGCTTTTTTGCAGGCAGGCATCGAATAATAGTCTCGCCTTTTTCAGTTGCCCGGCGATGACGATGGCGGCGGGGCCGGCAGTACGGCGGCCCAGGAAGTAAAACAGCAAAATTGCCGACAGCACCAAAACGGCGGGGACGGTCTCCGGCCATGAAACCGTGTTTTGGCCAAAATGTCGGAGCACGGGAACTGCCGCGGCAGCGCCCAACCACAATAAAGCCACCAGGGAAACTGGAAGCACCCGGAAAATCCTCAAAGACAGGATTTTTCGGAAACCCTTCAGATCTTCGCGGGTTTTGGACTCCAGACGTTGAAATTCCTCGAATAACTGATTTTCATCCTGCAAAAAGCCAGGTTCCGAATCCGATTTGTGAAGTCTTAGCAGCCTGCGGAACCGGCCGTAACCGCGGAATACCCACCGCGCACTCTTTTCCAGACGGGCAAGGGTTTCACCGCTCTCGTCCAGTTTTTTCTGGAGGTTCTCAAACGCCGCGGCCGCATCCGCCAGTTCGGCCTCCCGCCGACGTTCGGCCTCGGCGGAATTCTTCCGGATTTTTGTTTTGAGTTCCCCCTCCTGCTCGCTGCCTTCCTCAAACACCCGCTGACTCAGCATACTATGCGCGCGGTTGATTTGGACCTTGCGCATCTCGAACCGGGCGTTGCCCCGGTTTTTTTCTTCTGCCAACGCCGCCTCCGCGGCGGCCAGTGCTTCGGCCTGTTGGGCGTGCTGCTCCTGCTTCGCGGATTCATTGGCGTTGAGTTCGGCGGCGGAACGAATCTCAAACTCCTGATTCAATTTTTCCTCGCGCGCGGCAAAATCCTCAACCGCGTCCTTGAGCGCGTCCACCACGGCAAGCATTTCACTGACGCCCGGATTTTTATTCACAGTCGCTCCTGACTTTTTTCAAAATTTCATCCAACTTTTCAAAGATGGCAACCGTCTTGTCCAGGCGAATAAAAAGGTCTTCCAAGTATCGGTGCTCAAATTCCCGGCTCTTCTCGTCCCGCCAGTAGTTCCGGGTTTCCGACCATTTCTGCGTCAGTTCGCGGGCACTCGCCACCAACCGGCTTTTGCTGCCGCTCAAATTCATGGTTGCGCCTCCCGGGGAGCGGGGCCGCCGGTTTTGGCGTAAGCTTCCAAGGCCATGACGGTCTGGACCAATTGGGCGACGGCCTTCCCCATGTCAACCGTCAAATATCCGTGGAATTCCTCGATTTGTTTGATGAGCGGCGCCGTGCGGTCTTCCAGGGCGCGTTTCCATTTTTTCAGGGTGTCGAGCTTGTCTTCCGCTTCCCGGACGGCGCGTTGCGCCCGTTGCACCGCCATGTGTTGCAGGGCCGTCGCTTCCTGCAAATGCGAGAGCGTGGCGTTGAACAGCTCCTGTCTGGCTTCCTCCAGTTGCCGGCCCCGCCGGCGCAACTCGCCTTCCCAGTGGCGGCGCTGGTCATTGTCGAGCCAGGATTGGAGGCGCATCACCTCGTCGCTCACCTCTTCGAGCGTCGGACGCACCTTGCTTAAAAACAAAATCAAACTGGCACGAAACGATTCAATCGCTTCGACCGAAGTGACTTGGGCTTGTCCGGCCATGAGGTCAACGCTGGTGGAGATATTCCTCGATGCGCTGGGCCTTTCTCAACAGATAAGGCGTGTGCACCTTGGAGAGTTCAATGAACTTTTTCAGCGCCTTCATCGCCAGCTTGAATTCCTCGGAGAATTTGTCGTGCTCCTGATCCTGCCACGTGTCCCCCAGCGCGCCAAACCGGGCGTGCAACAGAATCATCCGGTTCTCCAGATCGCTGTTGAAACGCTGCAGTTCTTCGGCGAATCGCCGTACTTTCTCCGGATCCATGATTGCTTGTGCCATCGTGTTTCCTCTCGTTTATGGTTGTCCGCCCCCATTATTGCCAGTCATTTACCATCACGCTATCACAATTCTGCCCCGCCGTGAATGGCCGCAGCAGGATTAATCAGCGTCGCCATTCGGCATTTACGACCCGCCGCATACGTTTTACGATACCCGCCATTGTGTTGAAACTGGAACAACTCGCCGAATTATGGGAACAAAATCGCGCCGCTGGTACTGTGCCCGTGAAGGAATTTGCCATCGGTGGCAGGCAATTCACCTTCAATTCCCGGCCGGCCATCATGGGGGTCGTCAATCTTTCCCCCGAATCGTGGTATCGCGAAAGCGTCTGCCTGACGGCAGAAGCTGCCCTCCGGCGTGCCGCAGTTTTGACCGCGCAAGGTGCGGACGTGGTGGATGTCGGCGCGGAATCCACCCTGGCCCATGCCGCGCGCCTGGATGACACGACGCAAACCTCCCGCCTTCTGCCAGTAATCAAGGAATTGCGCACCGCAAATATTCTGGTTTCGGTTGAGACATACTCGCCCCCCGTCACCCGCGCGTGCCTGGAAGCCGGCGCAAACATCCTGAACCTGACGGGCACGGACGGCAGCGAGGAATTCTTCCGCACAGTCGCCGCGCACGACGCGGCTGTCATCCTCTGCTTTGTGCAGGGCAAAAACGTGCGCGAAGTCGGCGATTTCGATTTGAGTGGCGATCCGATTCAAAAGATGCGTGAGTATTTTTCACGGCAAATCGAAATCGCGCAGCGCCACGGCGTGCAGAAAATCCTGCTCGACCCCGGCCTCGGTTTCTACTACCGCAACCTGCAGGACAGCGCCGTCCGCGTGCGGCACCAGATGAACGTGTTTTTGAACACCTTTCGGTTGCGGACACTGGGGTTTCCGATTTGTCACGCCCTGCCCCACGCGTTCGAATACTTCCGGGAGGAGGTCCGCTGCGCCGAACCGTTCTTTGCCGTCCTGGCTGCCCTCGGCAAAACCGACTTGTTCCGCACCCATGAGGTCCCGCGGGTCAAGGCCGTGCTGGATGCGATGGAGGTCTTTTAACGTAGCGGCGTCCCGGCAGAGCGCCGCATTTGAGAGAATATATCAGCGGCGCTCCGCCCGGACGCCGCTACGATTCACCAGAAAAACACCCTCTTCCCCTGACTTCGCAATCCATTGGTTACTGACCTGCATATTGTAGCGCGCGAGAATCTTGCGGACGCGATCCGGCGTGTAACGGTAGGAAAAGAAAAGCTGAATTGAATCGCCAACCTTGAAACTGAACGCTTCGCCATCAGGTTCGATGCGGCACACGCGGCGGAAATGAAAACGGGCCACGACCCGTTTCAGTCCAAACCGGCCTTCTTCCACCGCAAACCTCAAATGACCATCTCGTCGTTCGACGCCGAGGTCGAGGAGAAAGGCCATCAGCCAGTCACGGGTCAAATCGTTGTCGTATTGTGGCAGAACCTTTCCCAGGCCGGCAGCGTAATCGGCGCCGGGAGCCAGATTGGCACTGAAGAGCAAAAGATCATTCGGGCCGGCCAATGAAGCGAGCTTCGGCACAATTTCCCCGGGCTCAAAATTGGGGATCATGCCGAAAAAAGTGAAAAGACGAGCGGCGAAAGTCGAGGGTCGAATGCGAATCCACGCAGGCAGGTCATCGGCCGTCGCCAGGTCACAAACCAGGGGAAAACATTTTGCTTCCGGCAAAACCGTCAGCGCGGTTTGGCGAGCAGTCAAAACCATGGCCGCGCTGACATCGCAAGGCGTGTACAAAATCTCCTTGCCCCGGCCCTTTAGCAGCTTCAACAGACGCGTGTCCTTTTGCCCGCCACCGCAACCAAGGCCGATGACGTCAACCCGCCGCGTTTTGATTTGCGCCGCCGCCGCCGCAAAGCCTTTCCCATAAATGGAACGGCAATCCGCATCGTTCCGCGTCGGTGAATACGCCCGGTGCAGCGCCAGCCATCTCTGCGTCTGTTTGACACTGTCATAGTGAAACTTGTGGTTCACCCGCCGCGTGCGCAAAGAAGCCAACAGATCCCGGCGGACGTTATCGGGGAACTGGCTGGGATGAATCAGGACGTTGGCGGCCGATGACATGCGTTGGTTTTCGCTGATTTTAACCCCGGCGACAAGCCCTGGTATTTGCGATGTTCGATTTAAGATTTACGAACCCACTCAAAATCGAGGCCATCCCTTAAATCGGATATCGAGACCTCTGCAAAACAGGCGTAGCGGCTTTCGGCCGAAAGCCGCAAATTTCCGATTTCTTGGAGTTTGCGGCGTTCCTCCGAGGCGCCGCTACGGTTTGGCCTGCGGAAATACCTGGTAGAGCAGAAAATAAACAATCACCCCGGTCACGGAAACGTACATCCACAGCGGCCAGGTCCAGCGCGCGATTTTTTTGTGGAGTTCGAAGCGCTCCTTTTTCGCGCGATAGAGCGTCACCAGGATCATCGGCACGATGACAGCAGCAAGGATACTGTGGGAAATCAGGATGGTCAGGTAGATCGGACGGAACCATAACGGATGCAGGAATTGGGTGGGACCTTCGCGCAAAACAATGGCCAGATAACCATGGTAAGTGAGGTAACAGCCCAGAAAAACGACCGATGTGCCAAATGCCGCCACCATGCAATTCCGGTGGGCCACCTTGTTTTTACGGCGGATGAAAACAAAACCTGCGGTCAGTAACACCGCGCTGAGGCCATTGAGAGAGGCATTGACGGCAGGCAGATCATGGATGTTCATCATTCGCCTTCCAACCTCTTCACGGTCGCGAGCACCTGCAGCTTGACCCGGGTCCAATCCACGTCCTGGCCTTCGGTCTGAAAAACCCCGCGCAGTTGCCCCTGTTTGTCGACGACCACGAAAATTGTGCTGTGTACAAACAAATCAACGGCACTTTGCCGGTCTGGCGGGGCCACGGGAGTGGAACCGAGTTTCAAACTGCCGGCCGCCAGACCAGCCAGTTCACTTTTGGTGCCGGTCAAAAACGTCCAACGCCGAAAGTCGGCGCCGTAACGCTCGCCGTACCTTTTGAGAATGGCCGGCGCATCGTAATCGGGATCGGTCGTCAATGTCACCAGCTTCGCCCCGCTGGTTGCCGGCAGCGCGTCCTGAAGTGATTTCATCTGCGTGGACATGATCGGGCAGTTCCCGGCACAGCGGGTGAAGATAATGTCGGCCACCCAAACCCGGTTGGTCAAATCGGCGAGCGTTGTGACATTGCCTTCCTCATTGGTCAGCGTGAAGTCGGCAACCCGACCCAGGACCGGCAAGGCCTTTCGCCTGGCCTGGCCATATTCCGCCAGGGACAGCAGATACATTAAACCCAGCAAAACGATGAAGAGGCCAAAGCCTATCCAAATCGTCAACGGCAATCGTTGGGCGGAACCATTCATTCAAAGTCATCCTGCCCGCCGGCAAGGCCGCTGTCTATTCAAAGCTGGCGGTGGCGCCGGACTTGGCGGCAATCCACTTGTCAAAGTCCGCCTGGCTCTCCACCGTGAGGAAACCGCCGGACATGCTGGCGTGGCCGGGACCGCACAGTTGGGCGCAGTTGATTTGATACTTGCCGGTTTTTGTGGGTGTGAACCAGACGGGAATCCGCAAGCCCGGAATCGCGTCCTGGCAGACGCGCATCGGCAGGATCCGCAATGAATGGATCACGTCCTTCGAACTCAAATAGATGATGACGGGCTTGTCCACTACCACATGGACCTCGTTGAGCGTTTGAATATCGTCCTTGCCGTGCGCATCCGCAGGGTCCACGCCGAAAACGTTGTCCGACGTGACAAATTTCATGTCCTGCCGGCCAAAAACATTGTCGGGACCGGGATAACGGACGTTCCAGGCATATTGTTGCGCCACAATCTGAATGACCGTGGAGTCGCTGGCCGCCGGAAATTTGTCCACCGCCTTCGCCCAGAGCGGCACGGCAATGCCGACCAGGAGCACCGCCTCAATGGCGGCCACGGCCAGCTCGATGTAGCTCGACGCATGGCTACGCACGCCGTGATAATTGGCCCTGGCATTGCGCGATTGGCGAAAACGGTAGAGCGCGTAAAAGAAATAAAAAATCCAACCGACGAACAGCGCGAGCATCAGCACGTGGATATAGACCATCAAGGCATCTATGGCTGCGCCGTTCCGGGAGGCCAACGTGGGCAGGTGCAGCACGTTGTCAGCAAACCATTGCGTCATAATTCAGGTGGATTGACCGGCGCCGGGTTGCTGTTCGCTTTTTCCTCCTTGCGCACAATGTGCACGAAGAAAACCAGAATGCAGGTCAACACCGTCAACACCACGCCCAGCAGGGTAAAAATGCCCCAGTTCATGCCGTTGGCGAGCGCCGAATCGGATCGACCATAGCACGCGGCACACGCCCGCAACGACGAGGGAGCCAGGGCGATGGCACCACTGACGGCGGCCAACAGCGTTTTCCGCAAGACAGGTAACGGTCTCATAAATAGCTCATCTTTTTCAGTTTTTTTAAAAAGTAACGGCCGTAAACGATGACCAGGACTCCCACCGCCAGTGCCGCCAGGCTGAACCACAGATCGCCGGCGGTGCCGTTTTCACCGCGATAATCCATGAACTTCCAAATGGCGCACCCGAAGGACAGCGCCGCCAGCGCGTTGACAAAAATAAGATGGACGGCTTTCAGTGACATGGTTCAGTGCGTGACGGTGCCGGCCGGAAAATCCTGCATGGCCCAGACCGTCAGTCCAATCAAACCGGCGAAAAAGAACACGGTGAAGGCAAGCAGGGTGTAAATCATTTTCTTCTCGGAAATCAGGTGCATCAGAAATCCGGCCACCACAAAAGCATTGGTGCAGGCCACCACCAGGATCATCGCCACCTTGGCCGGCCAATCGAAATGCGGCAGATACGACGCGACGAGCATCAGCGACACCGCGCACAACACGGCGACAAAAACATAGGCACAACGCCGAAGGTAATTATTGAAATCCACAGCGTGCCCGTGCACTTCCGGCTCGCCGGCTGGTTTAGCTGTTTTCAATTCGTCCATAAGTTCGCATTACGTTAAATATAGGACCGGAAACAAAAATATCCAGACCAGGTCGACAAAATGCCAGAACAGGCCGGAGACTTCGACGCGGTTGGTAAAATGTTCGGGATCAACCTTCCACAGCCTGCGGCCCGGTCCCCAGAGGTAACCAATGACAATACTGCCGCCGAGAATGTGCAACGCATGCAAGGCAGTCATGGTGAAGTAAAGCGCCAGGTAATCATTGTGCCAGGGGCCATAGCTTTGCATGTCCTTGACTTCGGAGCCCGGAATTTTTATTTCCGTTTCCTTGATATCTTTTTGCGCCCGCAGATCAATCAATTGCTCTTCGTTGTTCACGTACCGGCCGTCAATCGAGACCGAAGCGAGCTGATAATTGTTTGTGACGCCGCCGGCAACGGTTGCAAAGGACATGCCGCAAAAACTTTTCTTTTCGACCTGCCCCTTGGTCTCCGGGTTCATGTAAATGGCGCTTTCAAAATGTCCGTCGGCAATACTTCCACCCGCATTGCTTCCGGCAGTGAGATGGATTTCGTAATGAGTCAGGTGGTCGTCGTACTCAAAACCTTTGATGCAGAGGAACGTCAACGCCAGCAACAGGGTACAGCCGTGGAAAAATTTGAATTTGCCGAACTGCCGCACCTTGCAGGCGACCCAAGCCATCAGGGTCGTGATGGCCGAAAGTGCGAGGACGAGCGTGTTGAGAGTACCGAGCGTCACATTCTGCCACCCGTGCGGCCATTCGCCGGGTGGGGTGCCGACGCGGATCAACACGTACGCGGAAAACAATGCGCCGAAGAGCATCACTTCGGACGCCAGGAACAGCCAGATGCCGACTTTAGCATTGTAAATGCCGGTGTCGGGGCGAGGATAAACAGCGTAGGGAATTTCCATGCTCAGGGTGCGGGGGAAAAGGCGGGTGTGCCCGGCCGGTCGGGTTCGTTTTGCGGTGTGAAATCGGTGGCGTGACCGGGCACGCTGTATTCGTAGGGGCCGCGATAAATTTGCGGCGGCTCGGCGAAATTGCCGTGCGGCGGCGGCGTGGGCGCCTGCCATTCGAGAGTAGTCGCCCCCCACGGATTATCGTTCCTGACCTTCTCGCCGTGACCGATGCTCCAGAACAAATTGATGATGAAAGGGATTTGCGCCACGCCCAGGGCCATGGCCGCCCAAAGAATCCAGACATGCAAGGCCATGATATCGTTGGGCAGGGTATTCAGGGCGCCCGGCACGCGTGCCGCGGAGTAATTCGCACCACCGTCGGCCATGCGGCGCAACATGCCTTGCATGCCTTGCGCAAACATGGGCATGAAAACCAGGTTCATGAAAACCAATGAACCCCAGAAATGCACACGGCCCCAAAATTCATTCATCCTCCGCCCCGTCATTTTGGGAAACCAATAATAGATGCCCGCAAACAAGGCAAAGATCGTCCCCGGCGCCACCACGTAGTGGAAGTGCGCAATGACGTAATACGTGTCGTGCAACGGAATGTCGGTCGGCGCCAGCCCCAGCGGCAACCCGGTCAGCCCGCCAATGCCGAACATCGGCAGGAAACCCAGGGCGAACAACATCGGCGTGTTGAACCGAATCGAGCCCCCCCATAAGGAGATGAAAAGGCAGGTCAGAATGATCACCGACGGGATGGAAATCATCATCGTCGTGGCCTGGAAGAAGGTGGCGATCTTCGTGCCCATGCCGGTGAGATACATGTGGTGCGCCCAGACGATGAACGACAGAAACCCGACCACCAGCACTGAATAGACAAGGGATTTGTAGCCCCAGATTGGCTTGCGGGTGTTGTTGGCGATGATTTCACAGACAATGCCCATCCCCGGCAGAATCAGCACGTATACCTCCGGATGGCCGAGGAACCAAAACAGGTGTTGCCACAACAACGGGCTGCCGCCGCCGCTCACGTGCGCCAGTTGCCCGCCCACCGCGAGGCCCGTCGGCAAAAAGAAACTGGTATGGGCGGCGTTGTCCATTAATTGCATGACCGCCGCCGCCTCCAACGGCGGGAAGGCGAGCAGCAGCAGGAACGCCGTCACAAATTGTGCCCAGACGAAAAACGGCAATCGCATCCAGGTCATCCCCGGGGCGCGCAACTGGATGATGGTGGCGATGAAATTTACCGCGCCCAACAGCGACGACGTGATGAGCAGCACCATGCCGATAATCCAGAATAACTGGCCATCGGTGGGAATCGATGTCGCCAGCGGTGAATACGAAGTCCAACCCGCCTGCGCCGCGCCACCGGGAATGAAAAAGCTCACCAGCATGACGATGCCACCCAGCACGTAGGCCTGGTAACTGGCCATGTTCACGCGCGGAAAGGCCATGTCCGGCGCACCAATCATCAGTGGCACCACGTAATTGCCAAACGCCGCGAAGGCCAGGGGCACAATGGCCAGGAAGACCATGATCGTGCCGTGCATCGCGCCAAACGAATTGTACAGCTCCGGCGACATGACGCCGTTGGCGGCAGGCTGACCGAGCAACCGGGCCAAAAGCGGCCCCACGACCGGAATCGGCGCCCCGGGATGGGCAATCTGCCAGCGCATCATCAGCATCAGGAAAAATCCGAAGAGCATGAAACAGAGCGCGGTGAAGCCATATTGGATGCCAATGATCTTGTGGTCGCTGGAAAAAATGTATTTTCGCCAGAAACCCATGTCGGCATGATGCTCGTGCGACTCCGGCTCGCGGGCCGTCTCGTGTTCGCGATAGGGTGGGAATTCGTGGACAATGGTTTCCATATTATTTCACCTTGTCCAAAACCATCACGCCCAGCAGCAGCGGCAGATAAAGGATCGACGCGAGAAACAACTGCCGCGCGCGCGCCAGGGTGAGTTGTCGTGAAAATTGGATCGCACACCACAGGAAACCCGCACCCAAAATCAGGGCGCCTGCCAGATAAATCGGCCCCGCCATCTGAAAGGCAAAAGGACACAGTGCCACCAGGAACAAGGCCAGTGTATGGCTGACGGCCTGTTGTCCCGTACGCCGGCCATCGGGGTCCATCGCCGGCAGCATTTTAAAACCTGCCCGCGCGTATTCATCGCGATACATCCAGGCGATGGCCATGAAATGGGGAATCTGCCAGAAAGCCACGATCGCGAACAGGGCCCAGCCCTCGCCGCTCAATTCTCCCCGGGCCGCCACCCAGCCCATCAGCGGCGGCAGCGCGCCAGGCACCGCTCCGATGAGCGTGTTCAGCCACGTCACGCGTTTCAACGGCGTGTAAATGAACAAATAGCTGATGAGTGTGATCGCGCCGATGACGCACGTGAGCAGGTTTACTGCGAGCGCCAGATAAATCAGTCCCGTCAAGGCGCAGACGCCGCCAAAGAGCATCACCGTGGCGGGCTGCAGTCGGCCCGCCGGCAAGGGGCGATTCTGGGTGCGGCGCATCCGCGCATCGTAATCACGTTCCAGCAATTGGTTCAGAGCCGCCGCGCCGGCTGCCACCAGCGCCGTGGCCGCCAAGGTATTGAACATCAGCGCAAAGTCCATCGGACCGCGCCACCCGACATAAAAACCGACGAGCGTCGTCAGCAGCACGAGGGTTGTCAAACGCGCCTTGACCAAATCGGCAAGGACCGCCGCCCGGTTTTTCTCCACCGCCCCGATATCGGATGCAGGAGCGTTTAATATTTCCACGGAAACTTCTTTCATTTCACTTATTGGCGGCCAAAGCCGGAGCGCCTCCATACGCACCGGATATTGTTGTAACGGGCGCAAATTCGGGCAATGCCGCCGAACGACGGAAAGCAATAACGCACCACAGCGCGCCTGTCACGAGCGAAAGCGCGCCGCCCAGCACATGGGCGGTCGCCACATCGGCAGCCTTGTTCGACCAGATGGTCGCAGCTCCCAGAAGGGCTTGCGCCAGAATCAGTCCCAGCCACGACAGCGCGAGCTTTGTCAGCGGATCCTTTTTGCCCAGCCTCCTCCACGCCTGCCAGGCGCAGGTCGCGGTTAAAATGGAAATCGCCAGCGCGACCAGGCGATGCGTCATCTGCAAAATGATCTGAAAGGCCGTAATGGGATTTTCCGCAATCACATTCATGCGAACTTCATTGTAGCCCTGAACGGCGGTGGCACCGGTGTCCGGCCAGATTTTTCCGTAGGCGAGCGGGAAATCAGGAATGGCCAGGCCCGCGTGCTGCTGTCGCATCGTCGCCCCGATAATGAGCTGGCAGAAAATCAAAATGGTTGTGCTTAGAACAAGCCGTCGTAAAAATAAACATCGAACATCCAACATCGAACATCCAACGTCCATTTTTTCAACATTCGGACGATAGCCAGTCATTGGATGTTGGATGTTCGATGTTAAGTGTTCGATGTTTTCCAACCTCTTCCAAAACCGGCTCGTAAACAAGGCGATGGCCGAGGTCAGGACAAAAAATAACTGGCCGAGTATCGCGTGAAAGATGCCGAGTTGGGCGTCGGCCAGAACCACGCGCAAGCCGCCCAGGACACCTTGTGCGACGACCAGTAGAAATGCCGCCGTGCCGACCCAATGCATCCATTTGCGCGAATCCTTCAACCAGAGCCAGACGGCCAGAATCGTCGTCATCAGACCGACACCGGAGGCAATCAACCGATGGGTATGCTCGTAGAAAATGCCGCCGACCCATCGGGAAGGCGGAAACAAAAACATGTTGTAGCCGTAGCTGTTGGGCCAGTCGGGGACGGACATGCCGGCTTCATGGCTGGTGACCAGGCCCCCCGCGCCGAGCAGCAAAAATGTACACAACGCCGTCAGCAGGGCGAACCAATGCAAAGGACGATTAATTCTTAACAACGCGTATTCAGGCATTTGGCAAAAGCAAGATCGTTGGCTGACACCTGTCGCCTCCATTTCCCACCTACTTTACGTCAAAAGCAAAATTCACGGTCACATCGCTGTCTTTGACTTCCACGTCCTGGGTCCGGGTGCCGAGCTTGCGATGATCGGCCTCCACGGTGTATTTGCCCGGCGGCACGTTCTTGATGACAAATTTACCATTCGCGCCGCTGAGGCAGTAGTACGGGCTGTCAAACACACTCACCCAGGCGAACATCCACGGATGCACGTCGCATTTGAATTTCATGAACATTTCCGGCTTCGAAAATGTGAAGTCCAGGTCCGGCCCGCCGGGCATCTGGACCTGGTTGGACTCCGGATTGCCGGACTGGGGATCCGGCACAATGTGAACGTTGTGGATGCACGAGTCGGAATTTCTAACCACCAGCTTCTGGCCAGTCTGGATTGCCAGAATTTGGGGTGTGTAGAGACAGCCTTTTTGATCGAGCGTCACTGGCGGCTGGCTCGCGCCGGTGGATTTGCCCGTGACACCCTTCAGGAATACAATCACATCAGCGAGTTCATGATTCGGCCCGACGACATAAAAATGGGTCGTCGGCGCGGTTTTATACATCGCGCCACAGGTGGAATCATTCATGAGCGGCGTGTAGGGCACCTCCGGCGGGGGCGTGCCATTCAAGGTCACAGTACCGATGATGTCCGCCGCCGTCGCCGCAAACGCACCTGCAAGCGCCGTAATGATAAGGATTAACGAGATTTTTTTCATACTTTTTTGCTTTTTGAAGTGCAAAAATCGGTCGAACCCTAACAGTCCGGGTCGGGCTCGGCAAGAATTATGTGAAAAATTTCACAAGCGCTCATAATCATCATTAACTGCTTGGATTCGATGATTCTGAGGTGTGGGCGTTCAAATCCGCCATCACCCGCGCCATGGCCAGGGCTGTCTGCGCCGCTTCCGTTCCGCGATTGTGTTTTAACCCGAGACAGCGCACGCGCGCCTGCCCCTCGTTTTCCAAAAGCAATACCTCGTGAACGACGGGGATTTCATGCGCGAGTTGTATATCCATGAGCGCGCGGCTGATCGCTTCGCCGATATGCGCGGCGTGAACAGTCTCACCGCGCAAAATGACGCCCAGGCAGATGACGGCTGAAAGAGGCGACGCGGGATGCGTGACGCGGGATGCGTTCCTGGCAATTTTGGCCGCCACCACGGGTATCTCATAAGCGCCCGGAACACGAATGATTCTAATTTCCGAAACACCCGCGCGGCTTAACTCCGCCCTGGCCGCAGACAACATGGCGTTCACATACCGCGCGTTGTACCGCGAGGCCACGATGGCAAAGGTGCCGCTCTGCGGCTGCCTCTGCTTAGGCTGAATCGGGCGAAGCATCGCGCAAATTTAACCACGAACGAACACGATTGAACACGAAGATTTTTACCCCTGAACCGCCCGCTATGTGGGGGTGAGCAACAAATCTTAGGACAAGGAGATTCGCTGGCAACCGCTTCTCTCCCGCGCCGTACGAAACGGCTTCAACCGCCCTGCCATCCGGAGGCATCAATTCATTTTGAGATGACAAGTTTATTTCCCGGAACCATCCAGAGGCTTCCTGTGGTTATCGCAGGTGGCAATCACCACAATGTCGTCGCCCGGACCGGGTGGCGATTAAGCTGACTGAGAAGGCGTTTCGGCCGGGGCCGGCTTGCCGGCGGGTGCATTCACTCTCGGCGCCGGGTCAGGGGTGGATGGATTTGCCGTGGTTTCCGCCGGCTTTTTCCTGATTAAAACGGTTTCTTCATCACAGACCCGGGCAGCCTCCATGAGGAGGAATTCCCACCTCTCCTGAATGGTACGCTGCGGTGGCGCTTTGAACGGTTTCACGTGGAACTCGCCGCCTTTGAGTGACAGCAGCCGGTAAAAGGCGTGTTCCCCCACCAACGTACCCACGGCCGCATGGGTCACCGCGCCGGCTTCAATGTAAATCCGGCCGCGCAACTCCCGATTGCGGATTTCCAGAATCGAGGAATGGCGCCCGATGCATTCCATCTGGATAACCTCTTGCATGCCGACCTGCCGCAACGCGCCGCTAAAACCCTCCCGGTGCGCCCACGACATCAGGTCATTCAAAAGATTGAAGACAACCGTGATGCCATCAGAGGAAACCGGTTTCTCGATAAAAAGTTCGGCCCCGTTGGAAAGGCAGGCGGCGCGATTGGCTTCCGTGGCATTGCCGGTCATGACGGCAATTTTGAGTCCCGGATAGCGTTGGTTGATGATGCCCAGCAATTGAATGCCGTCCACCACCGGTATCCCGATGTCCAGCACGGCCAGATCGATCGGACTTTCCCGCAAGACAGCCAACGCCCGGTCCGCCGTCGTCGCGGAATGGATTTCCCACTTGTTATCGGACAAAACGGAACACAGCTTGCCAAAGATCTCCAGGAAAGCGAGGCTATCGTCCACGAACAGCACATGATGCTTTTTAATCGTATCACTGTCCGTTTCATTTTTTGCGGACGCAGCCGTCTTTTGTACCGGAAATGGTGTCGACGCCGCCGGCGGCAGGGTGGTCGCCGGCGCTTTGGCCTCGGCGGGTGTGGAAGGGGAAGCCGGCGTCGCCGAGGCTTCCAGGCGCAACTCCACGTTGCCGAGCCGGAGGGTTTGTCCCGGTTTCAGGACCGCCTCGGCGATTTTATGGTCCTGGACAAAGGTGCCGTTGGTGGAAAGCAGGTCGCGGACCAGGAGTTCATCGCCCTGCAACCGGACTTCACAATGCCGGCCGGAAATGGACGACTCTACGATCTGGAACGTATTGACATCGGCGCGTCCGATCGTAACCCAGTTCCCGCCCAATTCATGGGACAAGCCCGTCAGCACCGGCGAGACCACAACAAGTTTGGCCATAGTCCTTACAGATTGGACAGAGTCTGAATTATCAATACGGTGCGGGCAAATACAATTTAAATCCGGGAAGACAGCGCCATAACCGCGCGGGCGGGGTTGGCCTCGGAGGCATGAATCCCACGGAGACACATCATGAATTGCGGCCCAAATTCAAACCGTAATTCGATCGTATATCGCAGCGCCTGAATTACAGAAGATGCCCCATCTTTTCCCGTTTGACCTTCAAATATTGTTCGTTGTGCGGATTGGGTTTTATGCGGATCGGAACCTGCTCGACAATTTTCAGGCCGTAACCCTCCAGCCCCACAATCTTTTTCGGGTTGTTGGTCAGCAGGCGAATGGTCTTCAAACCAAGGTCAACGAGGATTTGCGCGCCGAGCCCGTAT
Organism: Candidatus Acidiferrales bacterium; assembly: GCA_035499615.1. Lineage (GTDB taxonomy): Bacteria > Verrucomicrobiota > Verrucomicrobiia > Limisphaerales > UBA11358 > UBA11358. The sequence continues at coordinate 34,642 of DATJYM010000049.1, forward strand.
TCGCGCAGATCCATTTCATAACCGAGTTTCCGGTTCGCTTCGACGGTGTCGTAACCCTGCTCCTGCAATTTGTAGGCCTTGATTTTGGGGGCGAGGCCGATGCCGCGACCTTCCTGTCGCATGTAAACAATCACGCCGCGCCCGGCATGGGCGACCTGCCGCATGGCCTGATGCAATTGGGAGCCACAATCACAGCGGCGCGAGCCGAAGACATCGCCGGTCAGACATTCGCTGTGAACGCGCACAAAAACTTTTTCCCGGCCGGCCACGTCGCCGTGAACCAGCGCCAGGTGGTGCTGGCCGTCCAACTTCGAACGATACAGATGCAGATCGAAATCACCGTAGTCCGTCGGTAATTTCACCACCTCGACGTGTTCGACCAGTTTTTCACGCGTGCGGCGATATTCGATCAAATCGGCGATGGTGCAAATTTTGAGGCGGTGTTTTCGGGCGAATTTGCGAAGTTGCGGCAGTCGCGCCATGGTGCCGTCATCGTTCAGAATCTCACAAAGCACGCCGATGTGCCGCAAACCGGCCAGCTGCACCAGGTCCACCGCCGCCTCGGTGTGGCCGGCGCGCTGCAAAACCCCGCCGGGCCGCGCGCGCAAGGGAAAGACATGGCCGGGCTGGACCAAATCCTCCGGCACGGCGGTCGGCGCGGCCATGATTTGAATGGTCCGGGCCCGATCCGCGGCGCTGATGCCGGTGGTGATGCCGCGGGCTGCATCCACGCTGACTTGAAAATCCGTGCGGAAGCTCTCGCGGTTTTGACGCACCATGCGGTCAATGCCGAGTTGTTGCAGCCGTTCGGCGGTCGTCGGCACGCAAATCAAACCGCGCCCATGTTTGGCCATGAAATTCACCAGGGCCGGCGTGACGGACTGCGCCGCCAGGATCAAATCGCCCTCGTTTTCACGGTCGGCATCGTCCACGACGATGACCATGCTGCCGCGACGGATGTCGGTGATGATGGACTCGATGCTGTTGAAAGTATTTTTCATTCGGCGGGAACCAGCGTAATCCCGGGAAGCCGGAACGTCAGCCGTAAAACGCTGCATCTTTCGCAAATTCAGGAACACAATTTTGGTTTTTTTTGTTTGTCGCCATCCAAGCTCCATTTAGAATGGGGGTCATTCATGGGTCGCCGTGCAGATTAAAGCAAGGGTAGCGGGCGCCAGAAGGTTGTTCTGATTTATGCCACCCGGCAGCTCAACACAGGAAAACATCGGGCTCCCCGCCGGAAGTCCGGCGGGTCTTTTACAGGAATGCCTTGCGTGCGGCGTGCTGGTGGTGAATGGGCGCGGACGGATTGCCGCCTGCACCTCCGAGGCGGCCGCGCATTTGCGCGTCAAAAAGGAGCGGCTGCGCAATGCACCGGTGAATGCACTGCCCGCTCCACTCCCCGGCCTCATCCGCAGCGCTTTTAAGAATGGTCAGCCGTTGACCAATCTGGAAGTTCTGTTGAAAACTTCCGGCCATGGTGACTCGACCTTGCGGGCGAGCATATTGCCGGTCAAAACACGCGCACACCCGCAGGTGGTGGTCGTACTCAACAACCTGACCTCCGCACCGGTCTTTGAGCAGAATATGCGGCGACTCGACCGGCTGGCCAGTCTCGGAACGCTTTCCGCCAGCATGGCGCATGAAATCAAGAACGGGATGGTGGCCATCAAAACCTTTGTCGATTTGCTCCTGCAGAAAGGCGAGGACACGGAACTGACGGAAGTCGTCGGCCGCGAGTTGCAGCGGATCAATGCGATTGTGACGCAAATGATGCGGTTTGCCGCACCCAAGGGAGCCGCCTTCACGACCGTACACGTGCATGAGCTGCTCGATCATTCGTTGCGGGTGTTACACCATCAAATCACCGGAAAATCGATCTCCCTGCAACGCCGTTATGCGGCCCGGGTGGATGCCGTGCGCGGAGATGATGCGCAGTTGCAGCAGGTGTTTATCAACCTGCTGCTGAATGCGCTGGAGGCCATGGACGCGAAGGGCACTCTCACGGTGGCCACGGAAACGACCCCGGGCAGGCCCGGAACCCCGGCCTTGCTCGTTCACGTCCAGGACACCGGCGTGGGCGTGGCAGGGGAAAATCTTGGACGGCTGTTCGAACCATTTTTCACGACCAAGAAAAACGGCACCGGGCTGGGGCTGGCCATCAGCCAGCGCATCGCGCACGAACATCGGGGGACGATTCAGGTGCGAAGCGAAATCAACCAGGGCTCGACTTTCAGCCTTTCATTACCGTTGCCCACCGCCTGAGCACCGTTTTGCTTAAAGAAAAGGGCGCTCTGGAAACCAATCCATGCATATAAACAACCTGCCTTTCACTGCAGAAGTCTTTGCCGAACCCGGTTTGCCGGTGTTCGGAGCACCGAGCAACGCCTCTGCTCAGTGGGACAAACCACCACATCGTGCCGAGAGGGTGGGCGGCGCTCCACTTTTGCAGGGATTTCAAAAAACGTTGGCGCCCGTTTTGTTTCTCGCGATTGTTATTTACTGTGCGCAACCGTTGATCGCCGCGCCGGACCAGGGCGACCATTGGGTGGGCACATGGGGAGCGTCCCCCCAATTAACCGAACCGCGAAACCTGCCGCCGGCGCCGGGATTGACCAGCAACACTCTCCGCCAGGTCGTACAGGTGTCCATTGGCGGGAAACACCTGCGCGTGCGCTTTTCCAACGCCTTTGGCACGAATCCGGTGACGATGAGTTCCGTTCACCTGGCCTTGTCGGCGGGCAAAAGCGGGATTCAAACGAACAGTGACCAGGCGCTGATCTTTCAAGGCAAACCGCTCGTAACGATTCCAGGAGGTGAATCCGTTATTTCCGATCCATTTGATTTCGACCTGGCGCCCTTATCCGATCTGGCCGTCACAATTGATTTCGGCGATACCTCAGCCGCGGTTACGGGACATCCCGGTTCGCGGTCCACTTCCTATTTGCAGTCTGGCGATGCAGTCTCGGCCGCCGCCATGCCTGCCGCCGCTCGGACGCAGCACTGGTACTTTCTAAACGGCATTGACGTGGAGGCGGAAGCGTCCAGTGCCGCCATCGTGGCCCTCGGCGATTCCATCACGGACGGAAGAGGTTCGGGCACGGACCGGAACGACCGTTGGCCGGATGACCTGGCGCGCCGGTTGCAAACCGGCGAAAACACGGCAAACATCGCGGTGTTAAACGAGGGCATCGGCGGGAATTGCGTGTTGCACGGCGGTCTGGGACCGACGGCATTGTCACGTTTCGAGCGCGACGTGCTTTCCCAAAGCGGTGTGCGCTGGCTGATTGTGCTGGAAGGCGTCAACGACATTGGCGGAAGCCGCAATGCATCGGTGGCCACGAATCTGATTGCAGCCTATGACAAAATGATTGAGCAGGCCCATGCGCGCCAGATTCGCGTCTATGGAGCGACAATTCTGCCGTTTGGCAGTTCCTTTTATGACAGCCCGACTCATGAGGCTGCCAGAAAGGCAGTCAATGACTGGATTCGGACCGGCGGCCGGTTTGACGCCGTGATTGATTTTGATGCGGCCCTGCGCGACCCGCAAAACCCTTCGCGCTTGCTGCCGGCGGCGGACAGCGGCGATCACCTGCATCCGAATGAAAATGGCTATAAAATGATGGCTGATGCGATTGACCTGAAGTTGTTTGAAAACTGAAATCCGGTGTCGGGCGGAGCCGTTCTATTGACTCAAACTAAGAGACATTTTAGGTTGGGAGAAAACAGCCGATAATCCATGCAGCCCCAAAATAGGTTCATCATACTGCTTGTGTCCGCCACCCTGGTTGTGACCTACGCCGTTTGTGCACAGCCAGCAACGACGACGACGGCGGTCACCAACCTGCCCGCCCCCACCAATTGGAGCGCCGAGCAGGATCATCGGAACATGATGAACCAACTGGGTATCGGGAAACTGCGCCCGGGGGCCGAGGGCATGAATCGTCAGGCGCCGAATTATCAGAACACGGATGAGTCCAAAGCCAATCCCTACCCCAACCTGCCCGATCCGCTCACCTTGAATAATGGTGAAAAAGTGACCACGCCGGAGATGTGGTGGAAACAGCGGCGGCCGGAAATCGTGGAAGACTTTGACCGCGAAGTTTACGGCCGGGTCCCCAAAAACACGCCCAAGGTGACCTGGGAAGTGACCAGCGTCACCCGGACGAACAATGGAGCGGTCCCCGTCATCACCAAACAACTCATCGGCCGCGTTGATAATTCTTCGTATCCGCCCATCAGCGTCCACATTCAGTTGAGCCTGACCACGCCGGCCAATGCCGCCGGCCCGGTGCCGGTGATGCTGGATTTTGGCTTCGATTTCAGCCGTTTTCTCCGGGGAACAAATCGTTTTGGCGGGACGAACGCTTTTCGGGGTTTTGGTGCGTTTGGCGGCGGACTGAACTGGCAACAATTGGTTCTATCCAACGGCTGGGGTTACGCCGTGATTGTACCTACCAGCTACCAGGCCGACAATGGCGCCGGCTTGACGAAAGGCATCATTGGCCTGTGCAACCAGGGTCAGCCGCGCAAACCGGATGATTGGGGCGCGCTGCGGGCCTGGGCGTGGGGCGCCAGCCGCGCGCTGGATTATTTTGAATCCGACCCGGCAGTGGACGCAAAGCAGGTCGGCATCGAAGGACTTTCGCGCTATGGGAAGGCGACGCTGGTCACCATGGCCTACGATCAGCGTTTTGCCATCGCCCTGGTGGGCTCCTCCGGAGAAGGTGGCGCAAAACTCTCGCGGCGCAATTGGGGCGAACTGGTCGAGAATTTAACCGGCACCGGTGAATATCATTGGATGGCCGGTAATTTTCTCAAATACGGCGGCCCCTTGACTCCGGGAGATTTACCGGTGGACGCCCATGAACTGATCGCCCTGTGCGCACCGCGCCCGGTATTCGTCAGCTACGGCGCGGCCTCGGGCCGCCCGGGTGTGGAAGGCACGTGGGTGGACCAGCACGGCAGTTTCATGGCGGCGGTCGCGGCCGGCCCGGTTTACCGGCTTTTGGGAGAAAAAGATTTGGGCATTTCCGGCAATTATCTCACCGCTCCGATGCCGCCGGTCAATACGGCGCTGACCAACGGTGAGCTGGCCTGGCGGCAACATGACGGCGGACACACGGACGCCCCGAATTGGCCGACATTCCTGTCGTGGGCAAACCGTTATATCCACGGGCCGGGAACGAAGCCACAATAAGCAACGTACGAAGAAATGATACCACTTGTGGTTTGAAACTGCACTATTCGTTGGCAGGTTGTACCGGCGCTCTGTGAGCGCCGTTTTAATTATCCATCGGCGCTCACAGAGCGCCGCCACAGTGCAATATTAAATATCACCCGGCAAACCGTCATTGCAGATGACGTAGTTGATCTACGATTCTGCCGTAGACAATGAGCGTTGAAATCAGAAACAGCGCAAGAAAAGCAAAGCCGGCTGATTTTTTTTTGTAACGTACTGCGGCCAGAGCGAGGGCAAAAAAGACCATGCCGGAACCAATCCCCCAGGCGTGCAAGAGCGCCGGATGCGAATTGACTTGCCCGGACAAAATTTCGCCGGGAAAGAAAGCATAAAGCGGTAAAACCGGCAAGGGAGGCACTTCTTGTTCGTAAACCAGAAAGAAATTCAAAATCAAGATTATCAGCCAGAGCAGCAAGGTCCCAACGACCAGTACCCGCACAATAAAGGATTCCGTCCAACGCCTCGGATCGGCGATGGTAGCCAAGGTTTTTCTCAGCCAGCGTCTGAGAATCAGGAGTATGTTTGCTTCCGGCTGGATTTGTCGGTTTGGCATCGAGAGGTTTCGGTAAAGCAGCGGGAACATAAGCCAACTTCCGAAGCCCCACAAGAACTTTTGGCTTCGGCTTCTTCTGGCGAGGCCAATTCATCCTCATTCCCGAAAACAAAACAGCCCCGAAAAAATTCGGGGCTGCTTTTTTGCTGAGCAAAGACTTATTAAGCGATACGCCGACGAATCAGCATTCCGGTCAGCGAAATACCCATTCCGCACAAAGCCATGACAGTAGGCTCCGGAACCGAGGCCATGGTTAACTGCAGGTTGTCAACGTCCATAGCAACGGTCCACGGGGGACTTGCACCGTAATCCATCTGGAACGCGATCTGGATAGTGCCGCCATTGGGCAGAAAACCGTTGTTACCCTGAAAGACCGTCGTGTTGCCCAAGTTAAAGCTGTAGTGCTGGAAAGAAGTCGTTAACGCAATGTCATTGCCATAGCCAGGGTTGGCGGGTGCGGTATTAAGCGTTCCGGTTTGGGTTCCACCGAAAGCAGCGCCGGTCCATGATTGAATCTGAAGGTTGAGGCTCACTCCAGAACTGGCCGCGGCGTCAAAAGAAATAGTATAATCGCTCAAATTCGCGCTGGTATTCCCGGTAACACCCCCGTTCTGATATTGAGGGCCGTAATACGCATAACCGGCGTTAGCAGTTGCTGTGGAGATCATCGTACTTTCCCAAGCACTAGTACCACCCACACCATCACCGGCAACAATACCAGTGGTACCGGACGTCCCATTCCCGCCGGGACCATAGGCACTGATATTTGCCCCAGCCGACAAACCAGGGTCAAAGTTTTCATTGATGATGAATACGGAGGCTTGAGCCGTCAGACCGGCCAGCAACGATACAGCGAGAGGAACAAATATTTTTTTCATAAGTCTTTTAGTTTTCGGGCTAACGACAAAATACTAACAGATTTTCGTTGTTTGGGAATGGATAAAACCACGGTTTTGTACATATTCTATACGATTTTTCCTTTATGGCATTCCCGGGTGAACAGAACATGTTCCAAGCCTGGAGACAAAAAACCATGCGCTCTACATTGATTTTCAATTGGTTACAAACGCGACACCAAATTGACGTTGATCATAAGCGAGTAAACCCCGGCTATTTTTGATTTCGAACGCTCTGGCATTCCCAAGCCATTCATGATCCGATTTGGATGCTTGTCAGCTGTAGAGGCTGACAGGGTCATAAAGTCCAACCGGCCGGGACAATGAGGTTGGCTGACTGGAGGTGGAAGACGCCGGCTTCCTGCCAGAGCGACCAGCCCGACAGCTTTCGGGTGGAAAATCAGCCGGCGCCGGACGATTACAAGCCCATTGCTGCGGATAAACTTACGGTCTTACGGATTACGCAACCGGTAATAGGTACTGGTTGCGTTGAGCGCGTTGGTAACTGTGTAGTTTCCACCCACGATGGAGGGAGTCACCGGGTCATTCGTCCAATTTGACATCGTTGTGGACTGCACAAGATTGAATCCTGCGGTATTGGTCGGCCACGAAAGCACGACTGAATTGCTGCCCGCACTAATCGTCAATTTCGGCGCGATAAGCACGGCGAAGGCGCCGCTGGCACCGAAACTGCCCGGACCGGCGCTGGCGATGAGGAACAGATTATTGGCAGGCTGGAGCACCGCGAGGTTGCCGGACCAAATGCCGCTGGTGAAATTTCCCGTCACGGTGGGATTGACCGAGGCGGTGGTAAAATCCGTCCCGTAGCGCAAGTCCACGTAGTACCATTGCGTGAAAGGATCCGCGGTTTGCGGAAAGACGTCCCCGGCATCCCAGTAGGTCGTGTTGATGGTGCCATTCGCGAACGCGTTCGTCAGACTCGTGCTCCAAAAGTATTCGACGCCATATTCGTGTACCGCGACCCGGTAAACACCGGCCGGCATGAAAAGTGGAGAGGTCAAGGGAGTATCCACCCACGCACCTGGAACGCCAGCGACATTCTGCGAGGCGAGGAGCTGGCCGTTCGCATTCCAAATTGAAACCTTGTCCCCGAAATAGCTTCGGACGTGCGTGACATACAAATTCGTGTTCACCGTAAACGAATAGCCCAAGGTGTAATCGGGGTAGTTGGACGGGTCGGTGGCGGATTGATCCGTGGCGGGCGAATTCAACAGCGTGTTGGATCCCGCGGCGCTGCCGGGGACGAAAGCCGACAGTGTGACCGGCAGGCGGAAGTCTACGATGTTGTTGGAGATGTCCTGCGCCGTGATGGTGACGTTAAAGGGGCCACCGACCCATTGCGGCGACGGAACGATGCTCCAGGTGAAATGGTCGGGCAACGGATTGTCATCCAGGATGGTCATCGAGGCCGATCCGTCGGTCCAATTGGGGACATGCGCGGTAACACTGACATTTTGCGGTCCATCAACGATGTTATCTTGAATGATATTCACATCGAAAACAGCAGATGTTTGGCCCGCGGGAATGATAACCGTGGCCGGAACGGTCAGCTTGGCAGGGTCGCTGGAGGTCAGAGAGACGGGGTAATCGATCCCCACGGTGGAAGAGACGCTCAACAGGCCGGCGTTGTCCAACGTGCCGTCACCTTTGTTGGCGGTTGCCGGGAGCGCGACGGTCAAAGTCGCGGTATTGGTGCTGTGAACCAGGATCGTCGCCTGGGCGGAGCGATAATTGGTGGCCGCGGCGGTGATATTGACGTATTGATCCCCTACCAGCAGCGCACTGTTAACGATCGTCAGATCAAAGACGGCATTGCTTTGCCCGGCGGGGATGACCACGCTGGAAGGCACGGTTACCACGTTGGTGATGCTGGAGGTCAAATTGACGGTGAGATCGTTGCTGGAGGTCGAAGTGAGTGTGATGTTTCCCTGGCCCGCCAGCACACCGTCGCCCTGGGTCGCCGAGGCGGGGACCGTCAACAGAATGGAGTTGGCCAGGAGACCATGGCCCGCGAAAGTCACGACACTCATGGCCGGCAATGGATAGGTGAACGCGCCGTTGGCGACGCTCACGGCCGATTGGCTGGCCAACGAAAGACCAGCGGACGTAATCCACGGCGTCACGGAACTGACGGCGGGGAAATTCGCCAGATTGAACTGCTGCGTCACGGTGGTTGAAGTGGGATTGACGGCGACGATGGCAAAGTTGCCCGAATTGGTATCTGCGTAAGCGCTAATCAAAGCCAGAGAAGTGTTACTCACGTCGATCCGATAATAACCGGGGCGCACAAACCGGCTGTAGTTGCCCACGGTAAACATGCGTTTGGTGGGCACGGCTTGGAGACCCATAAGACCCGTTTGACTCGAGGAGGGAACAACCCACCAATAGTGCCAGGCATTGGCCTGCGCCACGGTCATGAACAGGTAAATCCGCCTGGCATAATAAACACCGTTGGTGATGTCACTGGTCTCGCCGGAGAGCTGGGCTACTTCCGTCTCCCAAAGCGCCTTGCCATAACTATTCTTCGACCCGTTGGCGCCGTCATAATCGTGGTCGGCGATAATGCCGACGTCCGCCGCCACATTGGGATCGGTCATGGCGGGACCGGCGAGGTTATGAGGGTCCTGCCAGCTCTGGCTTTCCGGAAGCATAATTTTTGTTGAACCCACGCCTTTGGCCGCCAAAGTATTGTACAGGTTGGTGACGAAATCATGGATGTTAGCCGAGGACCATTGACAGGCATCGTAGGTGTTGACGGCCGCATCCGGCTCGTTTTGAATGGAAATGGCATAAAGATTGATGCCAATGCGCTTCATGTTGGACACATAATTGGCCAGCTGCCAGGCATAAGCGAGATTTGTGGCGGTGCCACCCTGGAAACTGCCGCCATCTATCCCGCCGGCGGTGGCTTGTTTGGAATCATAGATATCGCTGCCACTTTTGAACCCTGCCGCCGGCGTCCACGGCGTGCTCCAAACGCGGGCGCCGCGAGATTGAGCCAGCAACATGTCGCTGCTTGCGTTTGGACTCGGTGCCGAGTTTGACGAGGTTGAACTGGCGTAGACGATGCGATCGCGCAACAGGGAAAGACCGATGCCGTTGTTCGTGTATCTTCCGCTACCGTTATCGGTGTAAACAATATTCAGGTTGGTGGAAAAAAGAACATCCGCTTGACCGGCTGTCCAGGTGCTATTCCATGCGGAAGAGGCACCAAAGCCATCAATCCACTGATGCAAGTTGGTCCAATTGACCGTACAGGACTGGGCGCAGACAACCATGGGGGACACACATAACAACAAACCAACGCCATACATTTTGAAGTTGTTTTTCATTTTAAAGCGTACGGATGAGACGTGCCCCTCGGGCAGCAGGTTACGGGCTGCGAACGCGGTAATAGGCAGAACCGAGGTTGACCGTAGTATCCGTATAGGAGAGCGGACCGCCCGCCGCCCCACCGACCGGGTAGCCCGCGACCAGCGGCGGCCAGTTGGAGGAGGACACGCCCAGAATATCCGTCTTTAGCACAGAATAGGTCGCGCCCGCCGTGGCGTTCCAGGTAAGAACAAAAGAGGGACCACCGGAAAGGTAAGCGGCACTGGAAATTGTAATATTGGACGACACCGCGACGGCCTGGCCGACAAAGGTCACTGCGCTCATGGCCGGCAGGGTAAAGTTGAAAGAGGAGCCGCTGACGCTGACAGGCGACTGATTAGAGAGCGACGCGGTGGCGGAGGTAATCCACGGGATCACGGAACCGACCGCACCGGGAAAATTGCTGAGATTAAACGTCTGGCTGATGTCACTGCCGGTATTGTTGACGGCGACAATGGCAAAGCTGCCGGAGTTGGTGTCGTTAAAGGCACTGATCAAGGCGCTGCCGGTATTGCTGGCATCAATTCGATAATAACCAGGGCGCACAAATCGGCTGTATTGACCCATCGTGTACATTCGCTTGTCGGGGACGTAATTGTTATCCGTCAGACCTTCGTTGTCTGCATTCAGGTTGATGAGCCACCAATAGTGGTAGGCATTGACCTGGGCCTGGGTCAAGAACAGGTAGATTCGTTGGGCCCAATAGAGTCCATTGCTAATGCTCCCGTCATTGGCATCGAAGGTGGAAACCTCTGTTTCCCACAACGGCTTCCCGTAACTGTTCTTCACCGGTCCGTTGGCGCCATCATAATTGTGGTCGGCGACGATACCCACCATATTGGAAGTGCTGTCGCTCATGGCAGTGACGACGAGATTGGAAGGGTCCGACCAATTCTGGCTTTCGGGGAGCATGATTTTGGTGGAACCCACATTGCTGGCGATCAGCGCGTTGTAAAGGAAGGGAACGAAATCGTGGAATTGTTGGGCATTCCAATAACACGAAGCATAGCCCACCGTCGCATCCGGCTCATTTTGAATGGAGAGGGCGTAGAAGTTTGTGATGTGGTAGGTGCTCTTCAAGTTGGCCACGTAGCCGGCCAGTTGATTCGCATAGGCCTGATAACTAGCGGAAAGAATAGTACCGCCGGTGGTGTTGTTATTGTTCTTGAAGGAAGCCTGCGGGCTCCAGGGCGCACTCCACACCGTGGCGCCGCGGGTCTGGGCGTACTGCATGAGGGTTATTTCGTTTGCATTGGCAAAGCCACCCGGCTGGATTTGGCTGCGCAACAAGGAAAGGCCGATGCCGGTGAATGTGTAATTGGTGCCGTTCTTTGAACGACCGGTGCCATTGTTGGTGGTAAAGAACATGTCGGCCATATTGGTCGTCCAGGTGAATCCCGTAAAGGCCGAGGAGGCGCCAAAGCCGTCTATCCGCTGGTGGACATTGGTCCAGTTCACCGTGCAGGTTTGGGCGTAAACGACCGTGGATGTCACCAAGGTCAACAAACCGACGACATAGATTGCGAGGCTTTTTTTCATTTTAAAGTGTATGGATGAGACGTGCTCGTGAGGCAGCGGGTTACAGACTGCGAACGCGGTAATAGGCGGAACCGATGTTGACCGTAGTGTCCGTATAGGAGAGCGGACGGCCGAGGGCGCCGACTTTCATCTGCTTCACGCATTATTTATTTTATCATACACTCGCACTGGATGGAATGGATGATATTACGGTCGTTTCGATTGCCCAGGTTCTAGAAAAGAAAATCGCTTTCGGCTTTGATCTGATTAAAAAATGGCGCCAGGAATTTGTCCTGGCGCCACTGTCATTCAGCGACCTTGTTAAGCAGCTGGTTACGCAATCACTGGGTCGGAGCCGGTTTCGAAAGCAGGAAGAACGCGTTGGCGGCCTTCACTCCGTTTGATGTTCCATCCACCGTCGGCAGTCCGGCAGAACTTATCAACTCCCACTTATATAAGCCGCCAAAGTTCAGTGCCGTTAGCGAATTGCTCGGATAATTGGCGTAATAATTCGGGGTTTTCCAGGCGATCGCATGATTGCCAATATCCGCCTTGGTCGCCAACCCGAACCCGAGGTCCGGAGTGGTCCAAGACACCCACCACGGGTTGCTGGCCGAATTAACGGGTACCAAACCGACCCCGTTGGCAACAGAAACACTGCCGGTCAACCAAACATTGGTATTAAGATTGCCCGTGGTAAAATCCGAGTTGACGGGAACGCCGGTGGCCACGCCGACGGTCTGGGCATGAGTCACATCCACATAACCTCCAGTATTGGCATTCGCATTACTTGAAACGCCATCGGGTTGCATTCCAAACTCCCAAACCACCGGATTGCCAAAATCCGTGGCGATGGTCGGATCGTTGATGGTAAATGGCGCAGCGGTGCCTCCGGGAGGAGTGAGTGTGCCGGTGGTTGAACTGTTGAAGGTCACCGTCCATGTCCCAATGATGGTGGGATTGGTGACAACCAGTATGATGTTGGTCCCATTGCTATTCAGCTGGCCTACCTTCCATCTAAGCTCAGCTTGCACCGTGCCATTGGTTCCGGTGCCCGGCACGGCTTGGGTGATATTGAGCCGGAAAGTGTTCAGGTCGGTACTGTAGTCACTGAACTGATTGAGCGCCCCGCTGTTGAATGCGGGCGTCAGCCAGAACCAATGAAACTCATTGACGGCAACATTAGGATCATACCCTGAAATGGTGCACGAGTAAGACACTGGAAACGTGCCTCCGATCCACGACTGATTGGTATCCACCGTGGCTATTTGTGTCCGCTGATACTGGGGACCTTGTGCGAAAATACGCAAGGCCGATGCGGCTTTATGAAGGGCGTTGGTGGGCGGCGGTATCACGGGGGGGATGCCCTGCT